>JBGPPD010000061.1:0-14412 GCA_041488375.1 Gammaproteobacteria bacterium
AAGACGGCAGGATCTGGGAGATCCGCTACCCCGGGGAGGGCTTCAGCCTGACGGTGTCGACCACGCGCCCCGAGACCATGCTCGGCGACGTGGCGGTGGCGGTGCATCCGAAAGACCTGCGCTATGCGCAGTACGTGGGCCGCCGCGTGCAGTTGCCGCTCACCGGGCGCGCCATCCCGGTGATCGCCGACGACTACGTCGACCCCGATTTCGGCACCGGCTGCGTCAAGATCACGCCGGCGCACGACTTCAACGACTACGCGGTCGGCCAGCGCCACCAGCTCGAGCCGATAGAAATGCTGACCCTCGAGGCGAAGGTCAAGGGTACGCCGTATGCGGGGCTGGACCGGTTCGAAGCGCGCAAGCGGGTGCTCGCCGACCTGAGGCGGCTGGGCCTGCTCGTCGCGGAGAAGCCCTACAAGCTGCGCGTGCCGCGCTCGGGGCGCAGCAACGCGATCGTCGAGCCGATGCTCACCGATCAATGGTTCGTAAAGATGGATGGAATGGCCAAGTCCGGTCTTGAGGCTGTGGCCAAAGGTGACGTCAAGTTCTTTCCGGAGCATTGGACCAGCACGTACAACCACTGGCTGGAAAACATTCAAGATTGGTGCATTTCGCGCCAACTGTGGTGGGGCCATCAAATTCCTGCGTGGTATGACGAGTCAGGAAATATCTATGTGGGGCGATCCGAGGATGAAGTCAGGGCCAAGCACAAGATCGCGTCGAATCTGACGCGGGATCCCGACGTCCTCGACACCTGGTTCTCCTCGCAGTTGGTGCCGTTCAGCTCGCTCGGCTGGCCGGAAAAGACGAAGGACCTCGACACCTTCCTCCCCTCCTCCGTACTGGTGACGGGCTTCGACATCATCTTTTTCTGGGTAGCGCGCATGATCATGTCGAGCCTGCACTTCACCGGCAAGGTGCCGTTTCGCCACGTCTACATCAACGCCATCGTGCGCGACGCCGAGGGCGAGAAGATGTCCAAGTCCAAGGGCAACACCCTCGATCCGCTCGACCTGATCGACGGCGTCACGCTGCCGGAGCTGCTCGCCAAGTCCACCGTCGGGCTGCTGCGCACCGACCACAAGGAAAAGATCGAGAAATACGTGCGTACCCACTACCCCGAGGGCATCCCGGCATTCGGCGCCGACGCGCTGCGTTTCACCTTCGCCGCGCAGGCGACGTTCGCGCGCACGTTGAATTTCGATCTCGGGCGCTGCGAGGGCTACCGCAACTTCTGCAACAAGCTGTGGAACGCGACGCGTTTCGTGCTGATGAATGCGGAGGGCCAGGATTGCGGGCAGGACGAGAAAGCACCCGTGACCTTGTCGAGCTGGGACCGCTGGGTCATTAGCACGCTGCAGCGTACCGAGGCGGAAGTAGAAAAGGGATTCGACGAATACCGCTTCGACAATGCCGCGGCAGCCATCTATCGCTTCGTGTGGGATGAGTACTGCGACTGGTACGTGGAAAACGCGAAGTGGCAGCTCGCTAAAGGCGACGAAGCGCAACAGCGTGGAACGCGTCGCACGCTCGTACGCGTGCTCGAAGCCGCACTGCGCCTCGCGCACCCGATCATCCCGTTCATCACCGAAGAGCTGTGGCAGAAGGTCGCGCCGCTTGCCGGGAAGACCGGCGCGACCATCATGCTCGCCCCTTACCCGAAGTCGCAGCCCGAGAAGATCGACGAGGCCGCAGAGCGCGAGATCGCCCTCGCCAAGGACGTGGTGAACGCGGGGCGCAACCTGCGCAGCGAAGCGAAGGTTCCGCCGCAGCAACGCATCGCGTTCTACATCGTGGGGCAGCCAAGCGAAGCGACGTTCACGTCGACGAACGCCCTGATGCGGGTCTCCGACCTGCGCGTCGTCAGCGAGCTCCCAAGATCCGATTCGCCCGTGGCCGTGGTAGGGCCGCACCGCCTCATGCCCCACATCGAGGTCGATCCCGTCGCCGAACGCGAGAGAATCGGCAAGGAGATCGCACGCCTGCAGGGTGAAATCGCCAGGGCGCGCGCCAAGCTGGCAAACGCCTCCTTCGTCGAGCGTGCCCCTGCCAACGTGGTGGCGCAGGAGCGCGAGCGCCTCGCCGGCTTCGAGGCGACGCTCGAGAAACTCTCCGCCCGGACGTGAACCTCCCGCGCGGGCTGCGCGCCTTCCGGCACCGCAGCTTCCGCATCTTCTTCCTAGGCCAGGGCGTTTCCCAGTTCGGTACCTGGCTGCAGCTCATCGCCACCAGCTGGCTGATCTACCGGCTCACCGGCTCGGCCTTGTGGCTGGGCCTCGCCACCTTCGCGCTGCAGCTGCCGTTCCTGTTTCTCGCGCCGTTTGCCGGCGTGCTGGTGGACCGCCTCAGCAAGCGCAAGATCCTGCTGAGCACCAATACGATCGCCTTCGCGCAATCGCTGGCCATGCTCGCGCTGGTGGCGGGCGGGCACATCCAGCCCTGGCACCTGATCGCGGGCAACGCGGTGCTCGGCCTGGTGAACGCGTTCGACAGCCCCGCGCGCCAGTCCTTCCTGATCGAGCTGGTGCAGGGCCGCGAGGACCTGCCCAATGCCATCGCCTTCCAGTCGGTGCTGATGAACGGGGCGCGCTTCGTCGGGCCGATGATCGGCGGTGCGGTGATCGCGCTGGCCGGCGAGGTCTGGGGCTTCGCGCTGAACAGCGCCTCCTACCTGGCGGTGCTGGGCGCGCTCGCCGCGATGAAAGTACAGGCGCGCCACGCGCCGGCGTCGCAAGTAGGCTGGCTGGCGCAGTTCACCGAGGGATTCCGCTGGGCCTACGGCTTCCTGCCCTCGCGCAGCCTGCTGCTGCTGCTGACGATGGTGAGCCTCGGCGCGCAGCCCTACCAGTCGCTCGCGCCCTACTTCGCGCGCGATGTGTTCGGCGGCAACTCGCAGACGCTCGGCTGGCTGATCGGCGCGGGCGGACTGGGCGCGGTGTCCGGCATGCTGTATCTCGCCTTGCGCCCGTCGGTGCGCGGCCTGCTCGGCGTGATCGGCTATGCCGCCGCCGCCGCCGGGCTGGCGCTGATCGGCTTCGCCTACACCGCGCGGCTCTGGCCCGCGCTCGCGCTGGTCTACGTCACCGGCATGGGCATCATGCTCAGCGCGGGTTCGATCAACACGGTGCTGCAGACCATCGTCGAGGACCGGCTGCGCGCGCGCGTCGCGGCGATCTACATCATGTCGTTCCTCGGCATGAGCCCGCTCGGCGCGCTGGCCGCGGGCTGGGCGGCGCACTATGTGGGACCGCCGGCGGCGCTCACCGTGGGCGGCATGCTGGCGGTGGTCGCCGCCTGCGTCTACCTGATCAGGCTGCCGGCCATCCGGCGCGCGATCCGCCCGGTGTACGAGCGGCTGGGCATCGTGCCGCGCGCGGATCAGTAGTTCTGGTAGCTGCCCGGGTTGAACGGCACGCTGCGCCCGACCAGCGACTCGAGCAGCACCAGTTCCGCGTCGGTATGGTTGACCACCGGCGCGCGCAGGATCATCTGCGGCGCGCCCTTGGCCATGATGTAGCGCGGCTGGTCGTGGTGGGTGGTGCGCACTGTCTCGCGCGCCGCCGGCTCTCCGTCGGGCACCAGCTCGGCTTCGCCGTAGCAGGTGCAGACGTAGGTCCGGTCCGCGGCGCTTTCCACGTACACGGCGGTGCCGCGGATGCCGATGGTCGCGGTCTGCGTGCGCAGCGTCTTCGGCTGCCCGGGCTGGTACACCGAGAGCAGCGCCCCGGTGACGATGCGGAACACGTCCGCCGCGCCGCTGCCCACTTCCAGGCGTGAATTGGCGCGCATCAGGAACGCGTCGCGATTGACCACCAACACGATCTCGCTGCCCGCGGCCGTGGTCACCGCGTCCCTCGCCTTGACGTCCATGCCCTCCCTCGCCGGCGCGCCGTTGATGCGCGCATCGCCGCGCACGCGGTACACACCCTTCTCGATCTTGCCCGCGGCGAGCGCATCGCGCACCAGCAGCAGCGCCGCCGCGCCCTGCAGCAGGCGGCGGCGGCTCAGCACGCGCGCGACTCCGCCCCGGTCGGCCACGCGGTGTCGAACTGCCAGCCGTGCTGCGCTTCGATGCGCTCGCGGAACGCCGCCTCCAGCCCGGGCTCGGAGGCGAGCGGCGCCGGAAAGCGGCCCTCGATCAGCGCGCAGGCGCCGACGCGGGCGGCGCTCAGGCGCGCGACGCGGCGCCCGTGCAGCCAGATGGCTTCCCCTTCCAGGTAGGCCGGCAGGCCGTAGCGCCGGCAAGTGGCGATCGCGGGCATCGAGCCCCAGGCGAGCCAGCGCCAGCTGCGCCCCGGCGCAAGGCGCAGCGGCGCGATCAGCGCGAACGCGCAATCGCCGGCCGCACGCAGCCACAGCAGGATCGGGGCGGCCGCCGCCGGTTGCGCGGCGGCGAGCGCGGCGGGCAGCGCGTCGCCCTGCGCGATCCGCATCCAGCGCGCCGTCTGCGCCATGGCTATTTGTTCCGCGGCAAGGAGGTGGGCACCATGATCAAGCCTAATATATCAGTGGCGCCGCGCTGTGCAATAATCGCCGCGCCCTATGGACAGCGAACCCAGCGCGACGGCGCCGCAGGATCCGCCCGCCGGCAGCCGCTGGCTGGTCACCGTCGCTCAGCTGCCGACGGAGGATCCCGCGGCGCGCATGCGCATGCTGCGCACGCTGGAGTCGCTCGGCGCCGCGGTGATGCGCGAGGGCGTCTATGTGCTGCCCGACTCCGCGGACAAGCGCCACGCCCTGGAGCGCCTGGCGCACTACGTGGCGCAGAACGCCGGCATCGCCAGCGTGCTGCGCGTCGAGGCCTCGGGCGCCGCGCAGGACGAGCAGTTCAAGCGCCTGTTCGACCGCTCCGCGCGCTACGACGCGCTGACCAAGACCATCGAGAGCCTGCGCGTCGGTTTCGGGGTGTCCGACGCCAGCGCCCTGGCGCGCGTGCTGCACAAGCAGCGGCGCGAACTGGAGAGCATCGCCGCGCTCGACTTCTTTCCCACCGCCGCGCGCGGCCGCGCCGAGCAGGCGCTGGCGGAAGCCGACGCCGCGGTGAAGCAGCTGCTGTTTCCGGCGCAGGCCTCTGGCACCCCGGCCATCGGCGAGCCGATGCAGGGCCGTGCGTGGGCCACGCGGCGCCCGCTGTGGGCCGATCGCCTCGCCTGCGCCTGGCTGATCCGGCGCTTCATCGACCCGGAGGCCAAGCTGCAATGGTTGGACAAGGGCGCGGACTGCGCGCCGGGCGTGATCGCCTACGCCTTCGAGGGCGCGCGCTTCGCCAACAGCGAGGCGCGCGTGACCTTCGAGCAGATGCTCGCCGCCTTCGGCCTGGGCAGCAACAGCGCCCTGGCGCGCATCGGCGGCATCGTGCACTTCCTCGAGGTGCGCGGTACCCCGGTGCCGGAAGCCGCCGGGGTGCAGACGCTGCTGCAGGGCGCGTCGCGCCGCGCGGCGAGCGACGACGAGCTGCGGCGCGAGGCGGAGAAGACCTTCGACCTGCTGTACGACGCCTACTCCGACACGCGCGAAGCCACGCGCGGCTAGCTATTTCTTCAGGTCGCGCAGCTCCTGCGCGTGCTGCGCGCGCAGCTCCTTGAGCCGCGCCTCCACCACCGACAGCTCGTAGAAGTTGCCGTCGCCGGCCGCCTGCGCCAGCTGCAGCTGCTCGACTGCAGCCGGCAGGCTGCCGCGCAGCACGTACAGCTCGGCCTGCGCCTGGTGCTGCAGCAGGCGCTTGCCGAGCGCGGCATAGACCTGCGCCTGCAGCGCGCGCAGGCGCGCGTCGCGCGGGTTTTGGCGCAGGGGTTCGGCGATCGCGGCCAGCGCCTGCGCCGGCCGGCCCGCCTGGCGCAGGCCTTCGGCATAGTCGTAGAGCAGCGGCAGCCAGTCGGGGAAGCGCTGCAGCGCCTGGTGCAAGGTGGCCAGCGCGCCGGGAGCGTCGCCCGCGGCCTGCTGCACGCGCGCCGCCAGCGCCTCGATCATCGGGCTCGCCGCGCCCGTGGCGCGCAGCCCGGCCAGTGCGACCTGCGCTTCGCGCACCAGGCGCGCGCGCAGCTGCGCCGCCACCAGCCCGTAGCGCGTGGCCGCCTCGTTGGCGTAGCGCCGGTCGCGCAGCGCGCCCGCGAAATGCGCCACCGCCGCGCCCGCCTCGCCGCTCTCGGCGCGCAACTTGGCGCGCACCAGGTGGAACTCCAGGCTGTCGAGGTGCTGGTGGTAGGGCGCGGCGGCGGCGCGGCTGCTGGCGTCGGCGATGCGCTCCGCGGTCATCGGGTGCGTGCGCAGGTAGCTCGGCATGCTGCCGTCGTCGGCGATGCGCGCCTGGCGCTGCATCTTCTCGAAGAACGCCGGCATGGCATGCACGTCGAACCCGGCCGCCGACAGGGTCTGGAAGCCGACCCGGTCGGCTTCGCGCTCGAAGTCGCGCGTGTAGCTCAGCTGCTGCTGCACCGCGCCGCCCTGCGCCGCGGCAGCGGCGCCGCTGGCCAGGTCCGGGCGCGAGCGCCCGAGCAGGATCGCCGCGGCGAGCGCGATCATGGTCGGCAGCTGCATCTGCTGCTGCACCCCGATCATGCGCGCGATGTGGCGCTGCGTGACGTGCCCGATTTCGTGCGCCAGCACCGAGGCCACCTCGGACTCGCTCTCCGCCGAGGTGATCAGGCCGCTGTGCACGCCGATGAAGCCGCCCGGCAGGGCGAAGGCGTTGATGGTGGGATCGCGCATGGCGAAGAACTCGAAGTCCTGCCGCGCTCCCGGCACCGCGACCAGCAACCGACGTCCCAGGCCGTCGAGGTAGCGCGCCACTTCCGGGTCGTCGAGGTACGCGGGGTCGCGCTCGCGGATGTCGCGCACGATGCTCTCGCCGATGCGCCGCTCGACCTGCGGCGGCAGCGCGGCGCCGGCTGCGTCGCCCAGTTCCGGCAGCGGCTGCGCGGGCGCGCGCGCCGCCGGCGACAAGGCGGCGAGCAGCCCGGCGAGCAGCACCAGCGTGAAGCGCATGCAGATATGATACCGTCGCCCCCTGCAAGTTCCGGAGCAAGCATGGCCCGCACACCAACGCGCAGGCCGAAACGCAGACTCACGCATTTCGATGCGCGCGGGCGCGCACACATGGTGGATGTCGGCGCCAAGGCGCAGACGCGCCGCGTGGCGGTCGCCTCGGGCCGCATCCTGATGCGCGCGGCGACGCTGCGCGCAGTGGCTGCCGGACGCGCGAAAAAGGGCGACGTGCTGGGCGTGGCGCGCATCGCCGCGATCCAGGCGGCCAAGCGCACGCCGGAGCTGATCCCGCTCGCGCACCCGATCGCCATCACGCGCGCCGCGGTGGAGTTCCATCTGGACAGCCGCCGCAGCGCGGTCGGCATCGCCGCCACGGTGGAGTGCCGCGGCCGCACCGGCGTCGAAATGGAGGCGCTGGCGGCCGCCGCGGTCGGCCTGCTCACGGTGTACGACATGCTCAAGGCGGTGGACCGCGGCATGGTGCTGACCGACCTGCGCCTGGAGGAGAAGCGCGGCGGCCGCTCCGGCACCTGGCGACGCCCCCGCGGAAGCGCCTGAACCTTGCGCACCGGTCAGGTGTTGAAGCTGTCCTCGCAGCCGCGCGCCGCGCGTTAGTCTTTCCCTGAGGACCATGAAGATCACTTTCACCAAGCTGCTCGCCATCGTCGCCGCGTTGGCGCTCGCCGCGGGCGGCTATGCGTGGCTGCAATCGCGCGGCGGCTCGGGCGGCGAGAAGCTGCGCCTGGTGAAGGTGGAGCGCGGCGCCTTGCAGGCGGTGGTGGCGGCGAGCGGCACGCTGAACGCAGTCACCACGGTGCAGGTGGGCTCGCAGATCTCGGGGCAGGTGAAGGAGATCAACGCCGATTTCAACACCGCGGTGAAGAAGGACCAGGTGATCGCCCGCATCGACCCGCAGACCTTCGAGCTGCGCGTCAACCAGGCGCGCGCCGACCTGGATGCCGGGCACAGCGCGGTGGCGGTGGCGCGCGCGGGGCTGGTCGCGCAGCAGGCCGAGGTCGGCCGCGTCAAGGTGACGCTGGGCGACGCGCTGCGCGACTACGAGCGCAAGAAGTCGCTGGTGGACAGGAACTTCATCTCCGGCGCCGAACTCGACAAGGCGCGCACGCTGGTCGACGCCACGCGCGAGCAGTTGAAGTCGGTCGAGGCGCAGATCCAGGTGAACGAGGCGCAGGTGGCCAGCGCGCTGGCCGCCGTCAAGCAGCGCGAGTCGCTGCTCAAGCAGGCCCAGGTGGACCTCGAGCGCACCATCATCCGCGCGCCGGTCGACGGCACCGTGATCCTGCGCAACGTCGACGCCGGGCAGACCGTCGCCGCCAGCCTGCAGGCGCCGGTGCTGTTCACCATCGCGCAGGATCTGCGCGACATGCAGGTCGAGGCGGCGATCGACGAGGCCGACGTCGGGCGCCTGAGCGTCGGCCAGCAGGCCAAGTTCACGGTGGACGCCTTTCCCAGGCGCAGCTTCGACGGCGAGATCCGCCAGATCCGCAAGTCGCCGGTGAACGTGCAGAACGTGATCAGCTACACGGTGGTGATTTCGGCCGCCAATCCGGACCTGTCGCTGCTGCCCGGCATGACCGCCAACGTGCGCGTGGTGGTGGACAAGCGCGACAACGTCCTGAAGGTGGCCAACGCGGCGCTGCGCTACCGGCCGGCGGGCGCGGCCGACAGCGCGAGCGCGGCGCAGCCGGCCGCGCAGGATAGCGGCGATGCGGCGACGCAGTTCCGTCAGCGCGTGTTCGCCGAGCTCAAGCCGGATGAATCGCAAAGGGCCAAGCTGGAGCAGGTGTTCGACGACGTGCGCCGGCAGGTGGTGCGGCTGCGCGGGCTTCCCCAGGAAGACGAGCGCCGCAAGGCGCTCGAGCGCCTGCGGACGGAATCGCGCGCGCGCGTGCTGGAGCTGCTCACCGAGGCGCAAAAGCCGGTCTACGAGCGCCTGCTGGCGGAGCTGGGCGGCGCCCGCGCCGGCGGGTCCGCCGCCGGCCGGGTGTGGGTTGCGGGAGCGGACGGCCAGCCCGTGGCGGTGGAGGTGCGCACCGGCCTCACCGACGGCAGCAGCACCGAGCTGCTGGAAGGGCCGCTGAAGGAGGGCGACGAGGTGATCCTCGGGTCGGGCGAAGCGGCGGGGGCGGCGAAGAAAGCCGGCGGGCCGGCCGCGCCGCGCATGTTCTGATGGCCGCGCCACCCACGCAGCCACTGATCCATGCGCGCGACCTGGTGAAGGTCTACCGGATCGGCACCGACAAGGACCGCGCCGA
This sequence comes from Gammaproteobacteria bacterium, assembly GCA_041488375.1. Lineage (GTDB taxonomy): Bacteria > Pseudomonadota > Gammaproteobacteria > Burkholderiales > SG8-39 > JAABQT01. The sequence goes on from JBGPPD010000061.1 coordinate 9,264, forward strand.
AGGACGCGGCAGCGAGATCCATGCGCTGGCCGGCGTCAGCGTCGACATCGCGTCGGGCGAGCTGGTCGCAGTGATGGGGCCTTCGGGCTCGGGCAAATCCACGTTCATGAACGTGCTCGGCTGCCTGGACCGCCCGAGCTCCGGGGAATACGTGCTGGGCGCCAAGCGCGTTTCGGAAATGGACGGCGACGCGCTCGCCGAGGTCCGCAACCGCAATATCGGCTTCGTGTTCCAGAACTTCAACCTGCTGGCGCGTACCGCGGCGGTGGAGAACGTCGAGCTGCCGCTGGTGTACGCGGGCGTGCCGGCGGTCGAGCGCCGGCAGCGGGCGCTCGAGATGCTGCGCAAGGTCGGGCTCGCCGAGCGCGCCGGCCACCAGCCGGCGCAGCTCTCCGGCGGCCAGCAGCAGCGCGTGGCGATCGCGCGCGCCCTGGTCACGCGCCCGCTGCTGATCCTCGCCGACGAGCCGACCGGCGCGCTCGATTCGCACACCAGCCTGGAGATCATGGGCCTGATGCAGGAGCTCAACCGCCAGGGGATGACCGTGGTGCTGGTCACGCACGAGCCGGACGTGGCGCGATTTGCCGGGCGCATCCTGCGCTTCCGCGACGGGCGCCTGGTCGAGGACCAGGCGAACGCGCGGCCCGAGGATGCTCTGGCGATGCTGCGGGCGGAGGCGGTGGCGGCGTGAACCTGCTTGGCCTGCTGCGGGTGGCGATGCGCGCCCTGGCGGTGAACAAGCTGCGCAGCGCGCTCACCATGCTGGGCATCATCATCGGCGTCGGCGCGGTGATCGTGATGATCGCGGTGGGCGCCGGCGCGCAGGCGCGCGTCGAGGAGCAGATCCGCTCGCTCGGCTCCAACCTTCTGCTGATCCTGTCGGGCACCACCACTTCGGGCGGCGTGCGCATGGGGTTCGGCTCCAACCTGACCATTTCGGAAGACGATGCCGCGGCGATCACGCGGGAGCTGCCGGAGTCCACGGCGGCACCGGCGCTGCGCGGCACCGCGCAGATCATCTGGGGCAACCAAAACTGGTCGACGGTGATCTTCGGCGTCACCCCCGAATACCTCGAGGTGCGGCAGTGGGAGCTCGCCGACGGGTATGCGTTCGGCCCCGCCGACATGGCCGGCGCCACCAAAGTGTGCCTGATCGGCCAGACGGTGGCGCGCCAGCTGTTCGGCGGCGGCAATCCGCTCGGCCAGCAGATCCGCGTAAGACGCGTGCCGTTCACGGTGATCGGCGTGCTCGAGGGCAAGGGCCAGAGCATGATGGGCTACGATCAGGACGACCTGATCCTGATGCCGCTCAGCACCGCGCGCAAGCGCGTGCTGGGCGCGACCAACCTCGCCAAGCAGCGCAGCGTCGGCACCATCTGGGTGCAGGTGCGCGAAGGCTACGACATGAAGGCCGCCGAGGCACAGGTGCGCGCGCTGCTGCGCCAGCGCCACCGCCTGCAGCCCGGGCAGGACGACGACTTCTCGCTGCGCAACCTCGAGGAAGTGGCGGCCACGCAGGAAGCCTCCAGCCGCGTGCTGGCGCTGCTGCTGGCGGCGGTCGCCTCGGTATCGCTGGTGGTCGGCGGCATCGGCATCATGAACATCATGCTGGTGTCGGTGACCGAGCGCACGCGCGAGATCGGCCTGCGCATGGCGGTCGGCGCCCGCACCCGCGATATCCTCGGCCAGTTCCTGGTGGAAGCCGTGACGCTGTCGCTGATCGGCGGATTGGTGGGCGTCGCCCTGGGCATGGGTGCGGCGTTCGGCGTGGCCCGGCTGGCGGGCTGGCGCGTCGTGCTCGCGCCGCAGGCGGTGCTGCTCGCCGTCGGCTTCGCCCTCGCCATCGGCGTGTTCTTCGGCTACTACCCGGCGCGCAAGGCGGCGCGCCTCAACCCGGTCGAGGCGCTGCGCTTCGAATGAGCGCGCGCTTTTCGATCGGCCACCTGGCCGCCGCAGGGGTGATTGCGGCGCTGGCCGTTGCGTTGTACCTGCCCTACCTGGGCAACCCGTGGGTGTTCGACGACTGGAACTTCTTCTCGGGCGGCCCGATCTTCTATTTCTACGCGACCACGCCTCTGGGCATGGGCCTGCGCCTGCCGCCGTACTTCACCCTCGCCTTGACCGAAACGCTGGGCGGCAGCATGGCGGTGCATCGCAGCATCAACCTGGTGTTCCATATCGGCTGCGCCTTCGCGCTCTACCGGCTGCTCTACGAGCTGCAGCGCCTGGCGGCGCAGGCCGCCCGTGCCGCCGCGCCAGGGCCCGCCTTCGACACCGACGCGGCCGTGCGCGCGGCGATTGTCGCCGCGGCATTCGCCATCCACCCGGTGGCGGTATACAGCGCGGGCTACCTGGTCCAGCGCAGCATCCTGTTCGCCACCCTGTTTTCGCTGCTGTCCCTGCTGTTCCTGATGCGCGGACTGCGCAACGGCAAGCACTCGGACGCGATCGCGGCGGCGGTGCTTTACTCGCTCGCGGTGCTGTCCAAGGAACACGCCGTGCTCCTGCCGGCGGCGGCGCTGCCGCTGCTCGCGCTGTCGGGCGCGCCGCGCCGCTTCGCACTGCGGCACATGGCGATCTACCTGGCGGCCTGCGCGCCGGCGGCGCTTTTCGTCCTCCTGTTGAGCCAAGGACTGATCGGGTCGACCTACGAGGACGCCTACAGCGCGATATCCTCCCAGATGGAGGCTGCGGGCGGCGAAAACGTCGGCGCCTACCCCCTGGCGATGAGCGTCGTGACCCAGGCCGGCCTGTTCTTCAGGTATCTCGGTTTGTGGTTGTGGCCCAATCCGGGGGCGATGTCGGTCGACCTGCGCGTGGACTTCCTCGGCACCTGGTCGGCGGCCTGGATCGCCGCCAAGGTGCTTGGCTTCATCGCCTGCGGCGGTTTGGGGGCCGCGCTCCTGTTGCGGCGCGGCGCGGCGCGCATCGCCGGTTTCGGCCTGCTCTATTTCTGGCTGCTGTACCTGGTGGAATTCAGCGTGGCGCGTTTCCAGGAACCGTTCGTGCTCTATCGCAGCTACCTGTGGGCGCCCGGCATCGCCTGCCTGGTGGTGGCCGCGCTGCAGCGGGTGCCGCGGCGCCTGGCGATCGTAGCCGGCGCCGTCGCGTGCCTCGCCCTGGGCAGCGCGGCCCGCGACCGGCTCACCACCTTTTCCAGCACGCTGCTGCTGTGGGAAGACGCGGTGGCGAAACTTCCGCCGAAAGCGGTGCCCTGGGGTTCGCGCACCCTGTACAACCTGGGCAGGGAATACCTGTATGCCGGCCTCCCCGTCAAGGCGGTCGACATCGTCGATCGCTGCATCGCGCTCTATCCGCAGACCGCGCAATGCCGCTACGCGCGCGGCGCGATCCGCCTGCACCGGGAGGATTTCGAAGGGGCGCGCGCCGACTTGTCCCGCGTGGTCGAAATGCAGCCCGCCAGCGCGATCGTGCACCACCGCCTCGGCCTGGCGCTGGAAGGCCTCGGGCGGATGGATGAGGCGCGGGCGAGCTACCGGCGCGCGTCGGAACTCGGCTACAAGGGCGCCGACTTGGAACTGGAGCGGCTGCAATCCTCCGGCGAAAAGCCGGCCTCGCGCCGGTGATCGAGCTCAGCGTCGTCGTGCCGGTGTACAACGAGCGCGCGAACATCCCGCTGTTCGTCTCGCGCCTGTCGACCGCCCTTGCCGGGATTTCCTACGAAGTGGTGTTTGTCGACGACTTCTCGCCCGACGGCACCGCCGAGGCGGTGCGCGCCGCGGCCGCCGGCGATGCGCGCTGCCGCTTGATCAACCGCTGCGGGCAGCGCGGCCTGTCCGGTGCCGCCGTGCAGGGCATGTTGTCGGCGCAGGCTCCGCTGGTCGCGGTCATCGACGCGGACCTGCAGCACGATGAAACGCTGCTGCCGCGCATGAAGGCGGCGCTGGAATCCGGGCCGGCGGACCTGGCGGTGGCCACGCGCTACGCGGCGGGCGGCAGCGGCGAATCGCTGGGCGGCACGCGGCACGCGCTATCGGCCTTCGGCGGCCAGCTGGTGCGGCGCCTGTTCGGCATCCGGCTCAGCGACCCCTTGAGCGGCTTCTTCATGGTACGGCGCGAGCTGGTGGAAAAAGTCGCGCGACGCCTGAGCCCCGACGGCTTCAAGATCCTCGCCGACCTGGTCATCTCCGCGCCGCGCACGACGCGGATCGTGGAATTGCCCTACCGCTTCGGCGTGCGCCAGCACGGCGAGAGCAAGCTCGACAGCCGCGTGGCGTTGGAGTTTGCCGCGCTGCTCGCCTCCAAGCTGAGCGGCGGCATGCTGCCGGTGCGCTTCATCCTGTTTTGCGTCGTCGGCGGCCTGGGCATCGTCGTCCACCTCGCCGCCGCCTGGGCGCTGCTGCTGCTCGGCCAGCCGTTCGTGGTGGCGCAGCTCGCCGCCACCCTGGTGGCCATGACCAGCAATTTCTTCCTCAATAACGCCATCACGCACCGCGACCGCCGCCTGCGCGGCGCAGCGTTGCTGCGCGGGCTTGCATTCTTCTACCTGGTGTGCGGCTTCGGCGTGGTCGCCAACGTTGGCCTGGCGAGCGTGCTGTTCCAGCAGCAGCCGCTGTGGGTGTTGGCCGCGCTGGCCGGCGCGCTGGTGGGCACGGTCTGGAACTACGCCATCAGCGCGACGCTGGTGTGGCGCGCGCGCTGAGCGCGCGCCGGCGGGCGAGCCCCGCCGCGAGGATCATTGCCGCGACGGTCAGCAGCAGTGAACAGAGCGTCAAGGCGTCGGCAAAGCTCTGCCACGCGGGCCGCTGGAAAGCGTAGGACTGGTAGCGCAGGAAGCGCGCCGCGGACTCGCGCTGGTCGCGGCGGAAATGGTCGCCGGGCGCACAGCCGTTCGCCCGCGGAAATACATAGCAGGCCGGGTTTTTCAGGTTGAGCGTGCCGTCGGGCAGCTCGCCCAGTGCGGCGCCGGGGCGCAATTCGCCGTGGTGCAACCGCTCCAGGCCGTAGCCGAACATCGGCTGGTAGCACAGCAGCTGCGAGTAGCCGCGCGCCATGTCGTCGTTGCGGTCCAGCGGCAGCGTCACGCGGCGTGCCGCATCCACGCGCAATGAGAGGTCCGTCACCGGCGGCAGCGGTGCGCCGGCCGCAACGGCCTGCCAGGCACGCTGCATTGCGCCGGCGTCGTAGC
>JBGPPD010000062.1:0-14357 GCA_041488375.1 Gammaproteobacteria bacterium
CGACAGGCACTTCTGGCTCGCCGAGTAGATCGCGTCGATGTCCCACTCGTCCACGCGCACCGGCGTGCCGGCGAGCGAGGTGACGGCGTCCACGATCACCAGCGCGCCGTGCTTGTGCGCGATGCGCGTCAGTTCCTTGGCATCCGACTGCGCTCCGGTGGAGGTCTCCGCATGCACGAAAGCCAGCACGCTCGCGCCCTTGTGCTTCTTCAGCGCGTCTTCGACCTTCTGCGGGTCCACCGGCTCGCCCCACTTGTCGTCGACCACGATCGGCGTGCCGCCGCAGCGGATCACGTTCTCCAGCATCCTGCCGCCGAACACGCCGTTTTGGCACACCACCACCTTGTCGCCGGGCGACACCATGTTGACGAAGCAGAATTCCATGCCGACCGAACCGGGCCCGGACAGCGGGAAGGTGAGCGGGTTCTTGGTCTGGTAGACGTAGCGCAGCAGCGACTTCAGCTCTTCCATCATCTCGACGAACACCGGGTCGAGGTAGCCGATCGCCGGCTGGCTCATGGTGGTGAGCACGCGCGGATGGATCTCCGTCGGGCCCGGGCCCATCAGCGTGCGCTGCGGGGGATGAAACGAGGTGATGCGCTTGGCGGGGGCGTACTGGCTCATGGCTGGGTTCTCCGGGGGGATGCCGAAGGGCGCGTCGTCCGGGCGCGACTTCACGCGCACCGGGTTCTTGGCGCTCGCTTCGTGGATGATATCGACCGCGCTGATCTGCCCGCGGGTGACGCGCTCGACCTCGCCGGCCCAGCGCACCGGCACGTAGCCGGTCTTCACCCAGTTGTGCACCACCGCGCGGTCGAGCTGGAACGCGCGGGCGACATCCGCCTGGCTGCCGAACATTTCGACGAGTCGCGCCGCGCAGTTCATGGTGCGCGAAGTCTAAAGCGTCAAATCTACTTTGACAAGCGCAGCTTGGGCTTCCCCGGCGTGCGCTCCGGACCCGCCTCAAGGCGCGCCAGGCGCCGCTCGTGGTCGAGGATGAAGCCCTGGTGGTCGCGCAGCGTCGCGTGCATGTCGTTCAGGCGGTCGCGCAACGCCGACATGCCGGAGAGCCGGTCGAGCACTTCCTGGATCAGGCTCATCGCGACCCTTCCTTGCGCAGCTTGCGCATTTCGCGCAGGAACACGGCGTGGCCGGCGAGGATCGCGTCCGCCGTCTTCACCATCGCGGCGATCTCCTCGCCGGCGCGACGGGTGGCCGCGTCCAGCATCTCCAGCTCCTGCGGGGTGGCCCCCGCCAGGTAGGCATCGACCGCGCTGCGGATCTCCGCTGCGACTTTGGTCTTGCGCTGCTGCGCCCGCTGGGCGAGGCCGCTCTTTTGCTCCGCGGTGAGGTACACCATCGTGCTCTGCATCGCCTTCATCTGGCGCCTCCGCCTGCTGACATGTATCGAATATATGTCACCGCGCCTGCCGCCGCAAGCTGCGCGCAGGCGATCGGAATGCGCCCGTTGCCCGTGTGCCGGGGATGTGCCGCTTGCCCCAGCGCCCGAAAGCCCGCATCACGTCCCCGAGGTCGAGTCCCTTTTCCGTCAGCGTGTAGGCATAGCGCACCGGCCGCTGCTGGTAGGGCGTGGCCTGTATCAGGGCGCTCACCTCCAAACGCTTCAGCCGGTCTGCCAGGATGTTCGTCGGTATTCCCTCGGGGGAGTCGGCCAGCTCGCCGTAGGTCTTCCTCCCCCGCAGCAGGTCGCGCACCACGAGCAGCGTCCATTTGTCGCCTGCGAGGTCCAGGGCACAGGCCACCGGGCAGGTGGAACGTTTCTTCATGTGTGGTATCTTAGTCCGTAACTTGCATAATGCAAGGCACTAGACCCATGAGCCAACATGCCCGCAGCACCCTCGCCGTCGCGCTCGCCGCCGGCGCCGTGTTCGCCCTCGGCCTGGGCGTGCGCCAGGCGCAGCCCCTGTTCATCGGCTCGATCAATTCCTCCACCGGCATCGGCTACGCGGCGATCAGCCTCGCCTTCGCCGTCGGCCAGCTGATGTGGGGCATCGCGCAGCCGGTGGCGGGCGCGGCTTCGGACCGCTGGGGCCCGCGGCCGGTGATGCTGGCGGGCGGGCTGCTGGTCACCGCCGCGACCGCCTCGGTGCCGCTCGCGCATTCCTCCGCCATGCTGATCCTGCTGATCGGCATTCTGAGCGCCATCGGCGCGGGGGCGATCGGGCCGGCGCTGCTGATCTCGGCCGCCAGCCGCTGGATCCCGGAGGCCAGGCGCAATTTCGTCAACGGCATCGTCAACGCCGGCGGCTCCTTCGGCCAGTTCACCGTGATCCCGCTCGCGCAGCTGTTCATCGGCCTCGCCGGCTGGCAGCCGGCGATGGTGATCCTGGGGGCCATCGGCCTCGCCACGGTGCCGCTCGTGCTGTGGCTCACGCAGGGACACGCGGCGCACGCCGCCGCCACCGCTGCCAGCGCCGGGCCGAGCACGCTGCAGAAACAGGTCAGGCAAGCCGCGCGCGATCCGAGCTACCTGCTGCTCAACCTCGGCTTCTTTACCTGCGGCTTCCACGTCGCCTTCATCGCCACGCACCTGCCCGGCGTGGTGGCGAGCTGCGCGCTGCCGCCCACGGTGAGTGCCTGGTCGCTCGCCGTCATCGGGTTGTTCAACATCTTCGGCAGCCTGTGGATCAGCAGGGTGATCGCGCACCGGCGCATGAAGCTGGCGCTCGCCGGGATCTACCTCGCGCGCGCGGGGCTGATCCTCGCGTTCTTCTTCGCGCCGAAGACCACGCTGACCTTCCTGCTGTTTGCCGCCGGCATCGGCTTTTCCTACTTGTCCACCGTGCCGCCGACCGTGGGGCTGGTGATCAAGTTCTACGGCCCGCGCTATGTCGCCACGCTGTTCGGCGTGGTGATGCTGTCGCACCAGGTCGGCGCCTTTTTCGGCGCGTATCTGGGCGGCAAGGCCTTCGAGGCGACCGGCAGCTACGACTGGATGTGGTGGGCGGACGCCGCGCTGTGCCTGATGGCCGCCGCGGTGCACTTGCCGATCAAAGAGGGGGCGCCGCCCCGAGCCGCCCCACAAGCGGCAGCTTGATCGCCGGCGGCCAGGGATCCAGGCCGAAGGTCAGCCCGAGGAGGTTGATCTCCAGACCCTCCACGGTGCTTAGCGTCACGCCGAGGGCGCCGAGGACGGAGAACTGGCCGCCGTTGCCGCTCGGCGCCGCCGCGATCACGCTCGAGCCCAGGTAGTCCTTGCCGATCGCGGTGGGCGGCAGGTCCACGCGCAGCTCGGGCACCTTGCGCGTGATCCAGGCGGTAAAGGTATTGGAGTTCGGCCCCGGCCAGGCGCTGTACTCGCGCGCGTAGGGATAGGTTTTCGCCGCCGCCTCGATGCGCGGGATCAGCGCCTCGGCCTCGGCGCCTCGCTTGTCCGCCAGCAGCTCCGGCGCGCTGCCGAACCAGCGGGCGTCGGCGTCGCGCTCGCGGATCGACACCGCAGTGTCGTCCCAGCGCAGCTTCCATCCGATCACCTCGTACACCGTGTAGGCCTTGGCGCGCACCGGTTTCACCGCCACCCAGGTATGCACGCCGAACACGCCGCGCCAGCCGAAGGCGCGCGCGGCGTACACCTGCACTACCGCCTCGGGATGCAACGCGACGTCGGGGGCGAGGCCCACCGGCTCGTGGCTCACCGTACGCCAGTCGCCGTTCGCGCGCGCGCAGGCGGCAACGGCGATCGCCGCCGCGCAGGCCATCAGCCCGAGGGCCAGGGCGCGCCCGCGCTTCAGGCCTTCTCCTTCGCCTCGCGCCAGATGTCGAGCTTTTCCTGGATCACGCGGTCGGAGTAGATGAACAGCACCGCGTCTTCGGAAGCCTGGTGCGTGTGCGCCATCCAGCTGGGCGCGACGAAGATGTCGTGCGGACCCCAGTCGAAGCTCTCGCCGCCGATGGTCGAGCGGCCGCGTCCCTCCACCACCGTGAACACCGCGCTGTCGGTCGAGCGGTAGGGCGCGGACAGGAAGTCTTTCGGGATCAGCTGCATCCAGGTGGAGATGGTGGGCATCGCCCAGCCGCCGTTCACCGGGTTGATGAATTTCATCTTGTGCGCGTGCCAGGGGTCCGGCGCGCGCAGGCGCGCGAGCGCATCCAGCGACTCGCGCGACTTGCGGTAGGGATAGTTGAAGATCGGCGAGGTCTGCGAGCGGTGCACCACGTCCACCGGCAGCAGGTTGTTGCCGAACTCGGCCGGCGCCGCGCCCTCGGGCCGCTCGAGCCGGTGCGCCTTGCCGCCCAGGTCTTCGCGGAAACTCGCCGCGAACAGGTTCACCACGTGCATGTCCAGGCCGTCCAGCCACACCATGGGGCCCTGCCCCTCGTTGCCGTGGTCGTGCCAGGTCCAGGACGGCGTGATGACGAAGTCGCCCGGTTCCATCATCGTGCGCTCACCCGCCACCGCGGTGAAGGCGTCCTTGCCCTCGACGATGAAGCGCAGCGCGCTCGCCACGTGGCGGTGCGCCGGCGCGATCTCGCCGGGCAGGATGATCTGCAGGCCGCCGAACAGGCTCTGCGTGATGCGCGACTGCCCCGGCAGGCCCGGATTTTCCAGCACCATCACGCGCCGCTCGGCCTCCGCCGCGCCGATCAGCTTGCAGGCCTCCATCAGGTGCGGGCGCACATCCCGGTAGCGCCACAGCGCGGGCAGGCAGCGCGTGGCCGGCTTGTCCGTCACCAGGCCGTGCAGCACCCGCCACAGCGGGGCGAGGTTCTGTTTCCTGGCGCGCTCGTAGAAGTCCTTGCGCCCCTCCTCCGCCGCGAGGTTCACGGTGGGCACGATGCCTTCGAGTTCCTGCGCCTGCCTCGCTGCGCCTTCGACTGGTTTCATGGCCTCACTCCGTTTTGATTCCGGCCTGGTCGCGCACGCTGCCCCGGTATCGGCATGCGACATCGTAGCCCGGCAGTCCCGCCTCCGCCACCGCAGGCACCGCGGCCAGCCGCCTCATGCCTTCAGTCCCGGGAAGTCGAACAGTTTCCGATCCAGCAGGTGCGAGGCGCGCACGTCGCCGAGGGCGTGCAGGATGGATTCCACCCGCCCGGGATGCTGCTTTTCCCACTGCCGCAGGAGCTCCCTCACCTGGCGGCGCTGCAGGTGCTCCTGCGAGCCGCACAGGTTGCAGGGAATGATCGGGAAGGCCTTCTCTTCGGCGAAGGCCGCGAGGTCGTCTTCCTTCACGTAGGCGAGCGGCCGGATGACGATGTGCTTGCCGTCGTCGGACTTCAGCTTGGGCGGCATGGCCTTCAACTTGCCGCCGAAAAACAGGTTGAGGAAGAACGTGACGAGGATGTCGTCGCGGTGGTGCCCCAGCGCGATCTTGGTCGCGCCGAGCTCGCCCGCCACGCGGTAGAGCACGCCGCGGCGCAGCCGGGAGCAAAGCGAGCACAGGGTCTTGCCCTCGGGCAGAACGCGCTTCACCACCGAGTAGGTGTCCTGCTCGACGATCTTGAACTGCACGCCCAGCCTGGAGAGGTATTCGGGCAGCACGTGCTCCGGAAATCCCGGCTGCTTCTGGTCGAGGTTGACGGCCACCAGGTCGAAAGACACCGGCGCCTTCTCGCGCAGCGCGAGCAGCACGTCGAGCAGGCCGTAGCTGTCCTTGCCGCCCGAGAGGCACACCATCACCTTGTCGCCCTCCTGGATCATGCCGAAGTCGGCGATCGCCTCGCCCACCTGGCGGCGCAGGCGCTTGGCGAGCTTGTGGGCTTCGTAATCATCGCGGCGCGGGTCGCGATGCAGCGTGACGACGTTCATGCAGGATTCACAGGAAGATGGAGCGCCCGCCGTCCACCGCCAGCACCTGGCCGGTGACGAAAGGCGCGGTACACAGGAAGTGTACCGCCTGCGCGACCTCACCGGGGTTGCCGGTGCGCCGCAGCGGCGTGGTGGCGACGATGCGCTCGCGCTCGCCGGGGTCGAACTGGCCGTCCTCCGGCCAGGCGATGGCGCCCGGCGCCACCGCGTTCACGCGCACCGCGGGCGCGAGCTCGAGCGCGAGCGAGCGCGTCAGCGCCACCAGCCCGGCCTTGGCCAGGCTGTACACGACGTAGCCCTTCAGCGGGCGCTCGGCGTGGATGTCGGCGATGTTGACGATGGCGCCGCCGGCGAGCGCCAGCTGCGGTGCCGCCGCCTGCGCGAGGAACAGCGGGGCGCGCAGATTGGAGCCGATCAGCTCCTCCCAGTGCCCCAGTTCGATCTGCCCCATGGCGGTGGGATAGAACGCGGAGGCGTTGTTCACCAGGAAGTCCAGGCGCGCGAAGCGCTGCAGCGCCGCGTCCACCAGCGCCTTGGGCGCCACCGGCGCGAGCAGGTCGCCCTTCACCTTGAGCGCGCTGCCCGCGCGGGCGGCGTTCAGCTCCTTTTCCAGTTGCGCCGCTTCGGCGTCGGCGCCGCGATAGTGCAGCACCACGCTCGCGCCGGCGCCATGCAGGCGGCGCGCGATCGCCGCGCCCATGCGCCGCGCCGCGCCGGTCACCAGCGCCACCTTGCTGTCGAGGGAAGCGTCCGTCATCGAGGGGATTCTAGGTTAAATTCGCCGCATGCTGCCCGAACCCGAGGCCGGGGCGCTCGCCGCGAGCGCGCTGCTGCTCGAGCGCATCCGCGCCGAGCTGAAAGCCGGCGGCAATTGGATCTCCTTCCAGCGCTATATGGAAATGGCGCTCTACGAGCCCGGGCTGGGCTACTACGCCGGGGGATCGGCCAAGCTCGGTGCGCCGGGGGATTTCGCCACCGCACCGGAAATGGGCACGCTGTTCGCGCGCACGCTCTCGCGACAGGTGCAGGAGCTGCTGCAGCCCGGCGAGGCGATCCTCGAGTTCGGCGCGGGCAGCGGCGCGCTGGCCGAGGCGCTGGTCGGGGAACTCTCTCCCGAGAACTATCTCATTCTCGAGACCAGCGCCGAGCTGCGCGCACGGCAGGAGGCGCGGCTGGGCAAGCGCGCGCGCTGGATCGAACGGTTGCCGGAGCATTTCCGCGGCGTGATGCTGGCGAACGAAGTCGCCGACGCGATGCCGGTCCACGCCCTGGCCTGGCGCACGAGCGGCATCATGGAACGGGGCGTCGGTGAAACTCTCTCCTGGGCGGAGCGTCCGGCCACGGGCGAGCTGCTCGCCGCAGCGCGGCGCATCGAAGTACCGGTGCCCTACGAAAGCGAGATCGGCCTGGTGGGGCGCGCGTGGATGAAGCTCCTGGCCGCGCGCCTGGAGCGCGGCGCACTGCTGGTCATCGACTACGGCTTTCCCCGGCGCGAGTACTACCACCCGCAGCGCGCGACGGGCACGCTGAGGTGCCACTACCGCCACCGCTCGCACGGCGACGTGTTCTTTCATCCCGGGCTGCAGGACATCACCGCGCACGTGGATTTCACGGCCCTGGCGCAGTCGGCGCGCGAAGGCGGGCTCGAGGTGCTGGGCTACGCCAACCAGGCGCAGTTCCTGGTCAACTGCGGCATCACCGAGGTTCTGGGGCGGGAGGACGCCTCGCACGCCGTGCGCTACGCGCCGCGCGCCGCGGAAGCGCGGAAGCTCCTGTCCCCCGCGGAGATGGGCGAGTTGTTCAAGGTGCTTGCCGTGGGGCGCGGAGTAGCCCGCCCATTGATGGGCTTTGCCAGCGGCGATCGTTCACATACTCTTTAGCTCGATGCGCCTGCTCATCGCCCTGCTGGCCGTTCCGCTGTTCGCCTACGGCGACGAGATCGCCGACGCGAAGAAGCGCTGGTCGGAAAGCCCGCACGGGCCGATGCTCGAGCGCATCCTGCCGCCCACCTTCGAGGCGCGGCAGCTGCCCGAGCCGGAGTCGCCGGGCGCGCGCCTCACCCTCCAGTACTGCGTGCAGTGCCACAACCTGCCCAACCCGGCGATGCATCACGCCGCCAGGTGGCCCGGCATCGTGAACCGCATGGTGCCGAGGATGGAAGGCAGGGGAAACATGGGCATCCTGATGGCGGACATGATGGCAGGCGTGAAAGCGCCCAGCACAGAGGAGACCAAGGTCCTCATTGCCTATTTGCGCAAGTACGCGCAAAAACCGCTCGACCCGAAGAAGGTCCCGGAAGCCTTCACTTCGGCGGGTGAAGCATTTCGCCTCGCGTGCAACCAATGCCACACGCTGCCAGACCCGCAGCGCTACACGGCGAAAGAATGGCCCGCGGTGGTGGCGCGCATGCAGGAGAACATGGAGTGGATGAACCGCGTGGTCGGCACCAAGCCCATTCCCGGCGAGCCGCAGCTCAGGATCGAGGACATCAACGCCTTCCTCGCCAAGTACGCGAGGAAGTAGAAATCTGGGTCAGAGCCCGATTTCAAGGCGGCGTCGGCACCGCCATGCCGCGCGCCACCGCAGGCCGCGCGGCAATCTTGTCGTACCAGCGCTTCACGGCCGGGAAGTCGTTCAGGTCCACCTTGTGCCATTCGTGGCGCGCCACCCAGGGAAAAGTGGCGATGTCGGCGATCGAGTACTCGTCGGCCAGGAACGCCGCTTCCTTCAGGCGCGTTTCCAGGACGCCGTACAGGCGTCGCGTCTCGTCGGTGTAGCGCTTGATGCCGTAGGGCACCTGCTCCTTGGCATTGCGAATGAAATGGTGCGCCTGCCCGAACATCGGACCCACGCCGCCCATCTGGAACATCAGCCATTGCAGCGCGAGGTACTTGCCGCGCACGCTCTGCGGCAGGAATTTCCCCGTCTTGCCCGAGAGGTAGACCAGGATCGCGCCGGACTCGAAGAGCTTGAGCGGTTTGCCCTCCGGGCCCTGCGGATCGACGATCGCGGGGATGCGGTTGTTCGGGCTGATGGCCAGGAATTCGCACCGGAACTGCTCGCCCTTGCCGATGTTCACCGGGAACACGCGGTAGGCGAGGCCGCATTCCTCCAGCATCACGGAAACCTAGCGGCCGTTGGGCGTGCCCCAGGTGTACAGGTCGATCATTTTGCGATTCCTCGATGGCGGGACAGGGCGCGCGAGTCTATCCTGTCGGCACGCATGTTCAAGTGGCTGCTCACCATCGTCATCGCCCTCGCGGTGCTCGCCGCCGCCACGCCGTGGCTCGAGCGCATGGGCGTGGGACGCCTGCCCGGCGACCTGAGGTTCACCGCCCGCGGGCGCGTCTACTTCCTGCCGATCGCCAGCACCCTGATCTTCTGCGCGCTCGCCTGGCTGATCGGCAGGCTGATCTAGAGCGCTTTGGCGATCGCCTGCCGCCGCGCCTCGTCGAGGCGCGCGGGGATGTCCTGCGGGAACTGCTTCGCGATGGCGCCGGCGTCCACGGATGCCGCCGCATCGAGCGCTTTGACTGCCAATTCGAGATTCAGCCCAGGCTGCGCCAGGCGCGCTGCCTGGAGCAATTGCCCGAAGCGATCGCGCCGGCGGATCGCATCGCCGCGCTTGAGAAGGTCCAGCAACTGCCCGGGCCCCTTGGCCCCGAGCAATAGCCGGCAGCGGCTGGCCGTCAGCGCCAGCTCGCGCTCCTCGTTCGGCGCGCGCAGCCGGTCGCAGAGCGCGTTGATCTGGGGCTCGGCCAGGCCCCAGGTGAGCACTGCGAAGCGCACCGCGGAGGGCGCCTGCGCCTGCGCCGCGCGCTCCAGCGCCGCGCGCTCCGCCTTCAGCTCCGGCAGCAGCCGCGCGGCGAGGCCGCAGCCCTCGAGGACTTCCAGCATGCGCGCGGGATGCTTCTCCATCAAGCCGCGCGAGAACTCCTGCCACACGCGCTCGGCGACCAGGTGGTCCGCCTCGCCCAGCTCCACCATGCGGCACATCAGCGCCTGCGTCTCCCCTGCGATGCGAAAGCCGAAGCGCGCGACGAAGCGCGCCACGCGCAGGATGCGCACCGGGTCTTCCTCGAAGGCCTCGCTCACGTGCCGCAGCACGCCCTCGCGCAGGTCCCGCTCGCCGCCGTAGGGATCGATGAGGCGCCCCGCCTCGTCCTTCGCCATGGCATTGATGGTGAGGTCGCGCCGTGCCAGGTCCTGCTCGAGCGTGACGTCGGGGGCGGCGTACACGGTGAAGCCCTTGTAGCCGCGGCCGCTCTTCCTCTCGGTGCGCGCGAGGGCGTATTCCTCGTGCGTCTGCGGGTGCAGGAATACCGGGAAGTCCCTGCCGACCGGGCGGAAACCCTTTTCCACCATGTCCTCGGGCGTGGCGCCGACCACCACCCAGTCGCGGTCGGCCACCGGCAGCCCGAGCAGGTCGTCCCGCACCGCGCCGCCTACGACGTAGGACTTCACACGTACAGGTCGAACTGCGGCAGCGACTCCGTCTCGCGTTCGGCGTCGCGGTTCCATTCCTGCAGCGCGGGCAGCGCGAGCACCGCGTCGGCGTAGGCGCGGCACGCGGGCGGCAATTCCACCTCGTAGGTGCGAAAGCGCAGCACCACCGGCGCGTACATCGCGTCGGCGGCGCAGAACGGACCGAAGAGGAACGGCCCGCGGCGCTCGCCCCAGATCTCGACGATACGCCGGATCTCCGCCAGCACCTCGGGCGTGCGGCCCTTGCCCGGGTGGCGCCGCCGCACGTTCATGCACATGTGCTGGCGCAGATTGGGAAAGCCCGAGTGCATCTCGGCCGAGATCGAGCGCGCGCGTGCGCGCTGCGCGGCGTCGGCAGGCCACATCCCGGGATGGCGTTCGGCGAGGTATTCAAGGATCGCCAGCGAATCCCAGACACGCGTCTCGCCGTCCACCAGGCAGGGCACCTTGCCCGCGGGCGAATGCTGCAGGACCTTTTCCTTCGAGCCCGCGCCGTACAGGGGGATGCGCAACTCCCGGAACGGGATGCCGAGCACCATCATCGCCAGCCAGGCCCGCAGCGACCAGGACGAATAGTTCTTGTTGCCGACCACCAACAGCATCTCGGGCATCTCAGCGCCGTGCGTGGGTGCGCAGCGCCGGATATCGCTCGCGCGGGCCGACCGGGGCGAGCCAGGAAGGCGCCACCGCCTCCAGCGCCGCGGGCTCGATGCCGAAGGGAAACGGCGTGCCGCAGACATTCGGCACCTGCATCGAGCGGACGTTGTCGCGGGTCATCAGCTTGACGGGCAGGAGCTCGAGCATGCGCGCCTGCGCCATGGACAGCCGCGGCCCCAGGCCGAGGATCGGGCGTCGCCGCCCGGTGATCGCGCACACCGCTTCGACCAGCCCGCGCAGGGTGGTTTGCCTCGGTCCGCCCAGGTCGTAGCGCTTGCCGTACGACTCGGGCTCGTCCAGCGCGGCGAGGAAGGCCTGCACCACGTCGCCGACGTACACCGGCTGGAAGCGCGCCTGCGGGCAGGCGAGCACGATCACCGGCAGGAACCGCGCCAGCAGCGCGAACAGGTTGAGGAACGCGTCCTCGGGGCCGAAGATCACCGACGGCCGGAACACGGTGACCGCCAGGTCCTCGGCGGCCAGCACCGCGCGCTCGCCAATGCCCTTGGAGCGCAGGTACTCGGAAGGCGCCTTCGGGTCCGCGCCGAGCGCGCTCATGTGCAGCAGGCGCTTCACCCCCGCAGCGCGGCTGGCGCGCACCACGGCCTGCGCCAGCTCGACGTGCACCTGCGCGAAATCCGGGCCGTAGTCGTTGGGGCCGCGCTCGTCGCGCCGGCCGCGCCGGCTGTGCAGCACGCCGGCGAGGTTGATCACGGCGTCGCGCCCCGCGGCGAGCCGCGCCAGCACCTCCGGCTGGTTGACGTCGGCCTCCACCACGTCGACCGTCGGCAGCAGGAACAGGTGCTTGGCGCGCTCGCGCCTGCGCGCGGGCACCGTCACGCGGGCGCCGCGCGCGGCGAGGGCGGCAACCAGGTGCCGGCCGACGAAACCCGAGCCGCCGACCACCAGCAGGTTGTCCGCCCTGGTCACGGGATCTCCTCGGTGAGCGGCGCGTCGCCGCTGAGGCCGGGCACCACGCCCATGCGCTGCTTGAGCGACAGGCTGCGGCCTTCCAGCAGCAGCGCGTAGTGCACGGTGTTGGCCATGACGCGCTTCACGTATTCGCGCGTCTCGCCGTAGGGAATGGTCTCGACGAAGATCGCGCCTTCGATCGTATGGTGCGGGATCCAGCGACGCGCGCGGTTGGGCCCGGCGTTGTAGGCGGCGCAAGCGAGCAGCGGGTGGCCGGTGGCGTCGAGCACGAACTTGAGGTAGCGCGTGCCCAGCGTGATGTTGGTGTCGACGTCGGCGGCGCGCTTGGCCGAATAGCCGCGGTAGCCGATCTTCTGCGCCACCCAGCGCGCCGTGTGCGGCAGCAGCTGCATCAGACCGGTGGCGTCGGTCCCCGAGCGCGCATCGACGATGAAGCGGCTCTCCTGGCGCACCACGCCGAGCACCCAGGCTTCCTCGAGGTCGTAGGCGCCGGCATAGAGCGTGAACACGTCGCGGAACGGCGCCAGGTAGCGCATGCGGTAGTCGTGCAGCTGCTCGGTGCGGCCCGCAGTGCCGATGGCGCGGTCGTACACCCCGGCGCGGCGCGCCAGTTCCGCCGCCGCCAGCAGCTCCCGGTCCTCCAGGTTGCGCACGGCGAATATCCATTCCTTGGTCGCTTCCTGGCGCAGGCCGAGGCGGAACATCTCCAGCGCGCGAGAGAGCTCCGGGTTGCGGCGCGCCGCGTCCACCTCCTCTTCGCTTGCCACATAGAACGGCTGCGGGATGCTCGCTTCCTGCCCGAGTTCCTCGGCGGCGAGCAGGCTGTAGTAGTAGGGCAGGCCGGCGATGCGCAGGTAACGGGCGCGCGCGCCTTCCTTGTCCCCCTGCGCATCAAGGGCGCGGCCGTACCAGTAGGTCCATGAGCGTTCCTTGCGCGCGAGGATCGACATCGCGTCGATGGCGTCGCGCACCGTCTGCCACCGCCCGAGGCGCAGCGCCGCGCGCGCTTTCCAGGCCAGTTGATCGTCGGCCAGTGGCGCGTCGCCTGCGAGCGCATACCAGTCGAGCGCCTCGGGCAGGTGGTCCATCGCCGCCTGCGTGGCGACGTGCGCCCACAGGGTTTCGCGCTCCTGCGCCGGCAGGCGCTGGCCGAGGGCGCCCTCGAGCACCGCGGCGGCGGCGCGGGCGTCGCCGCGCGCCAGGCGCGAAACGGCGAACTGCAGCACCTCGCGCGTGGCGCGCTTGTCCAGGCTCTTCGGCGGCCGGGCGAGCAGCTTTTGCGGCGCCACCGCCGCCTGCGTCAGCAGCCGCTCGTCGGGCTGTTCCCGGGTCGGCAGGTAGCCGAGCGCGCGCCGCGCCGCGCTCAGCTGCCCGTTGACCAGCAGCAGCCGCACGCGCTGCCACGTACGGGCGATGTCCAGGACGCCGGATTTGAACAGCTTGTCCGACAGCGCCGTGCAGGCCTCGGGCAACTCGCGCGGCTCGAGCCAGACCGCGCGCGCTTCCAGCGCCGCGTCGCCGTCGCCGCGCGCCAGCCGCGCCGACCAGGCATAGCAGCGTACTTCGAGGTCGTCCTGCGCCAGCGGCCCGAGCTCGCGCTCGAAGGCCAGCCATTCGCCGCGGCGGCCGAGTTCCTTCAGCCAGTCGCCGCGCAGCAGATCGGCCAGGTAGGTGCCTTGGTAGCGCTCGAGGAAGCGCCGCACGTCGGCGGATTTCGTGTCCTCGATGCGCAGGCGCAGCTTCCAGTAATCGGCCCACGGCTCGAGCACCTCGCCCTGCAGCGAGGCGGCGTGGCGCGCGAGTTTGTCCGGGTCGCCGGCGCGGAACGCGTTGTAGGCGCCGAGTACGGCTTCGTCGCTGGCCAGCGCCGTTGCCGCCACGAGCCAGGCGCAGAGCGGTGCTATAGTCAGGAAACGCCTATAAATCATGAACTAAGCATAGCACGCGAAATGACAGCGGAAGAGCTGAAAGCCTGGCGCAAGGCCGAGCGCGAGCGCCTGCTGGCCGCACGCGAGGCGCTGGAGGCGCGCGCCATCGACGTGTTCCGGCGCCGGATCGATGCGCATCTCGAGCGTGCCTTCCCCGGGCTGAAGGGCGTGGCCCTCGCATTCTGCTGGCCGATCCGCAATGAGTACGACGCGCGCCACCTGGCCAAAACGCTGCGCGAGGCTGGCGCGTTGACCGCGCTGCCGGTGGTGGTGGCGCCGAAGATGCCCCTCGCGTTCCGCGAGTGGCACCCGGGAGTCGAACTCGCCCAAGGCCCGCTCGGCATCCCCTATCCAGTCGGCTCACCCGACGTGCAACCGCGCGCGGTGCTCCTGCCGATGAACGGCTGGGACGGGCAGGGCTATCGCCTCGGCTATGGCGGGGGCTTCTTCGACCGCACGCTCGCCTGCCTGAAGGACCGGCCCCTGGTGATCGGCGTGAGCTACGAGCTGGCGCGCATGCCGACCATCCGCCCGCAGCCCTGGGACATCCCGATGGACTACGTGGTCACCGAGCGCGGCGTGTA
>JBGPPD010000063.1:0-14293 GCA_041488375.1 Gammaproteobacteria bacterium
AGATGGTGATGCCGGGGGACAACATCAAGATGATCGTCACGCTGATCACGCCCATCGCCATGGAGCAGGGCCTGCGCTTTGCCATCCGCGAGGGCGGCAAGACCGTCGGCGCCGGCGTCGTCACCAAGGTCATCGAGTAAGCGATGGAAAGCCAACGCATCCGCATTCGCCTCAAGGCGTACGACTACCGGCTGATCGACCAGTCGGCGCTCGAGATCGTCGACACGGCGAAACGCACGGGCGCGGTCGTGCGCGGCCCGGTGCCGCTGCCGACGCGCCGCCAGCGCTTCGACCTGCTGCGCTCGCCGCACATCGACAAGACTTCGCGCGAGCAGCTCGAGATCCGCACGCACCTGAGGCTGATGGACATCATCGACCCGACCGACAAGACCGTGGACGCGCTGATGAAGCTCGACCTGCCGGCGGGCGTGGACGTGGAAATCAAGGTCAAGTAACGCTAAGTGCAGTGCCGGCCAATTGCAGCCGGCGCCCGGGAAGCGCAGCGGCTATGCGCCGGGTCAAACAGAAGAGGGCTTTATGACGATTGGACTGGTCGGCCGCAAGGTCGGCATGACGCGCATCTTCACCGACGACGGCACCACGGTGCCGGTGACGGTGGTCGACGTCTCCGACAACCGCATCACCCAGATCAAGACGCCGGAAAAAGACGGCTATGCCGCCGTGCAGGTGGCGTTCGGCAAGCGCCGCGCCAGCCGCGTGAGGAAGCCCCTTGCTGGCCATCTCGCCAAGGCGGCGGTGGAGGCGGGGCACCTGCTGAAGGAATTCCGCACCGAGGCCAAGGATCTCGCCAACCTGAAGGTCGGCGGCAAGGTCGGCGTGGACCTGTTCAAGGTGGGGCAGAAAGTGGACGTGCAGGGCGTGACCATCGGCAAGGGCTTTGCCGGGGTCATCAAGCGTCACCACTTCTCCTCGAACCGCGCCACGCACGGCAATTCGATTTCGCACAACAAACCCGGCTCGACGGGACAGAATCAGGACCCGGGCCGCGTATTCCCCGGCAAGCGCATGGCCGGCCACCTCGGCGACGCCACGCGCACGGTGTCGAACCTGGTGGTGGTGCGCGTGGATGCGGAGCGGCAGCTGCTGCTGATCAAGGGCGCCGTACCCGGCTCCAAAGGGCGCGACGTGGTCGTGCGCCCGGCGGCGAAGGTCTGAGGAGCGCGCCATGGAACTCAAGCTGATGGGCGACAAGGGCGCGACGGGCACCACCAGCGCGCCGGACGCCATTTTCGGGCGCGACTTCAATGAAGCCCTAGTGCACCAGGTGGTGGTGGCCTACCAGGCCAACGCGCGCATGGGCACCCGCAAGCAGAAGGAACGCAGCGAGATCGCCAAGTCGACCAAGAAGCCCTGGCGCCAGAAGGGCACCGGGCGCGCGCGCGCCGGCATGGCCTCCAGCCCGCTGTGGCGCGGCGGCGGCAAGATCTTCGCCGCCAGCCCGGACGAGAACTTCTCGCACAAGGTCAACCGCAAGATGATGCGCGCCGGCATGATGTCGATCCTCTCGCAGCTGGCGCGCGAGGACCGCATCCGGGTGGTGGAGGATTTCAAGCTGGAAGCGCCGAAGACCAAGCTGCTGGCGCAGAAGGTGAAGTCGATGGGCTTCGAGGAGGTGCTGGTGATCACCGACGAGGTGGACCCGAACCTGGAGCTCTCGTCGCGCAACCTGAGCAACGTCGTGGTGATCGCCGCGCGGCAGACCAACCCGCTCGCCCTGGTGCGCTTTCCTCACGTGCTGCTGACGCGCAAGGCGCTGGCGCGCTTCGAGGAGATGTTCAAATGAGCGCGCCGAAGAAATACGCCGCCGACCGGCTGATGAACGTGGTGCTGGCGCCGGTGGTGTCTGAGAAGAGCACGCGCGTGGCGGACAAGAACCGCCAGTACGTGTTCCGCGTCGCCGACCGCGCGACCAAGCCCCAGGTGAAGGCGGCCATCGAGCTGCTGTTCAAGACCAAGGTGCAGTCGGTGACCGTGCTCAACGTGAAGGGCAAGGAGAAGCGCTTCGGGCGCTTCATGGGCCGGCGCCGCAACTGGAAGAAGGCGTACGTGCGCCTGGTAGCCGGGCAGGAAATCAATTTCGCGGCGACGGAGTAAGCCATGCCACTGATCAAGGTCAAACCCACTTCCCCCGGGCGCCGCGCGCTGGTGAAGGTGGTCACGCCCGAGCTGCACAAGGGCGAGCCGCACTGGCCCCTCACCGCCACGAAATCGAGGACCAGCGGTCGCAACAACCACGGCCGCATCACCGTGCGGCACCAGGGCGGCGGCCACAAGCAGCACTACCGCATGGTGGATTTCCGCCGCAACAAGGACGGCATCATCGCGACCGTGGAGCGCCTTGAATACGATCCGAACCGCAGTTCCCACCTGGCGCTGTTGCTGTACGCCGATGGCGAGCGCCGCTACGTGCTGGCACCCAAGGGCGTGAGCGCGGGGGCGCAGCTGTTGTCCGGCGCCGAGGCGCCGATCAAGTCGGGCAATACGCTGCCGCTGCGCAATATCCCGGTCGGCACCACGGTCCATTGCATCGAGATGCTGCCGGGCAAGGGCGCCCAGTTGGCGCGTTCGGCCGGCGCGTCGGCACAGCTTCTGGCGCGCGAGGGTTCCTACGCGCAGCTGCGGCTGCGCTCGGGCGAGATCCGCAAGGTGCATGTCGACTGCCGCGCGACCATCGGCGAAGTCGGCAACGAAGAGCACAACCTCGAATCGATCGGCAAGGCGGGTCGCAAGCGCTGGCGCGGCATCCGGCCGACGGTGCGCGGCGTCGCGATGAACCCGATCGACCATCCGCACGGCGGCGGCGAAGGCCGCACCTCGTCGGGGCAACCCCCAGTGTCGCCGTGGGGCCAGCAGGCAAAGGGATTCAAGACCCGCCGCAACAAGCGCACGCAGGTGATGATCGTGCGCGACCGGCGTACGAAATAGGGGCTAGCCATGGCACGCTCAATCAAGAAAGGTCCCTTCGTGGACCACCACCTGGTGGACAAGGTCGCCGCGGCGCGCGCCGCGAGCGACAAGCGTCCGATCAAGACCTGGTCGCGCCGCTCGACGGTGATGCCCGAGTTCATCGGCCTGACCATGGCCGTGCACAACGGCAAGCAGCATATCCCGGTGTATATCACCGAGAACATGGTCGGCCACAAGCTGGGCGAATTCGCGCTCACGCGCGTCTTCAAGAGCCACTCGGCGGTCGGCAAGCGCACCGAGGCAGCGGTCGGCGGCAGGCCGCCGCAGGGCGCCCCCGGCGCTGCTGCGCCAGCAGCCGCCGCAGCGGCGCCTGCTGCGGGGCCGGCGGCGAAGAAGTAAGGAGCCGACATGGAAACCAAGGCGATTCTGAACGGAGTGCGGCTTTCGGCCCAGAAGGGCCGGCTGGTGGCCGACATGATCCGCGGCCAGCCGGTGGACAAGGCGCTCAACATCCTCGCCTTCACGCCGAAGAAGGGCGCGGCGATCATCAAGAAGGTGCTCGAGTCGGCGATCGCCAATGCGGAGCACAACGACGGCGCCGACGTCGACGCGCTGAAGGTGAAGAGCGTGCTGGTGGAGCGCGGCACCTTCCTCAAGCGCTTCCAGGCGCGCGCCAAGGGCCGGGGCAACCGCGTGCTCAAGCATTCCTGCAACATCTACGTGACGGTCGGAGACTGACGAGGGCTTATGGGACAGAAAATCAACCCGATCGGCTTTCGCCTGGCGGTCAACCGCAACTGGAGCTCGCGCTGGTACGCCAACAGCCGCCAGTTCGCCGGCATGCTGGCCGAGGACATCAAGGTGCGCGACTTCCTCAAGAAGAAGCTGGCGCATGCCTCCGTCGGCCGCGTGTTGATCGAGCGGCCGGCCAAGGACGCGCGCATCACCATCTTCTCGGCGCGCCCCGGCGTGGTGATCGGCAAGAAGGGCGAGGAAATCGAGGCGCTCAAGGCGGAACTGCGCCGGCTGATGGGCGTGCAGCAGGTGCACGTCAACATCGAGGAGATCCGCAAGCCCGAGATCGACGCGCAGCTGATCGCCGATTCGATCGCGCAGCAGCTGGAGAAGCGCATCATGTTCCGGCGCGCGATGAAGCGCGCGATGCAGAACGCGATGCGGCTCGGCGCGCAGGGCATCAAGATCATGAGCGCCGGGCGCCTGAACGGCATCGAGATCGCGCGCACCGAGTGGTACCGCGAAGGCCGCGTGCCCCTGCATACGCTGCGCGCCGACATCGACTACGGTACGGGCGAAGCCAAGACCACCTACGGTGTCATCGGCATCAAGGTATGGGTGTACAAGGGCGAGATCCTGTCCAAGGCCGAAGCGCTGGCTGCGGCGCTGCCGCCAACGGCGGCGGCGGTGCCGGCAGCGGCGCCGACCGACGCGCCCGCGGAGCCGCGCAAGGCCAAGAGGCCGGTGCCCAAGCCCGGAGTTCGGCGTGCCCCGGCACGCGCGAAGACCGAAGGCGAGAGAAAGGCGGCACCGAAGAAGCCCGAAGCCGCCGCGCCCAAGACCGTCGTCAAGCGCGCCAGGAAAGTGGTCAAGGACGTAGGCGACAAGAAGGAATGAAGAGGAACTGAGCAATGCTGCAACCCGCACGCACCAAGTACCGCAAACAGCAAAAGGGCCGCAACACCGGCGTCGCCACGCGCGGCAACAAGGTGTCCTTCGGCGAGTACGGCCTGAAGGCGATCGGCCGCGGTCGCCTCACCGCGCGCCAACTGGAGGCCGCGCGCCGCGCCCTGTCGCGCCACATCAAGCGCGGCGGCCGCATCTGGATCCGCGTGTTCCCGGACAAGCCGATCTCCACCAAGCCTGCCGAGGTGCGCATGGGCAACGGCAAGGGCAATCCGGAGTACTTCGTGTGCGAGATCCAGCCCGGCAAGATCATCTACGAGATGGACGGCGTGGATGCGGCGATCGCCAAGGAAGCGTTCGCGCTGGCCTCGGCCAAGCTGCCGTTCAAGACCATTGTCGTGCACCGGATGCTGGGGTAAGCCATGAAGGCTAGCGAACTTCGCTCGAAGAACGGCGACGAGCTGAACAAGGAGCTGAGCGAGCTGCTCAAGGCGCAGTTCGGCCTGCGCATGCAGCTCGCCACGCAGCAGCTGGGCAACACCAGCCAGATGAAGAAGGTGCGCCGCGACATCGCGCGCGTGCGCACCGTGCTCAAGGAGAAAGCAGGCAAATGAACCAGCCAGCGACGCAGGCAACCCCGGGCCACGCCCGCACCCTGGTGGGCCGGGTGGTGAGCGACAAGATGCAGAAGACGGTGACGGTGCTGGTCGAGCGCCGCGTGCGGCACCCGATGGTCGGCAAGACCATCACGCGCTCGAAGAAGTACCACGCGCACGTGGAGGACGGCGGGGTGAAGGAGGGGGACCTGGTGGAAATCGCCGAATGCCGGCCGATTTCGCGCACCAAGGCCTGGAAGGTGACCCGGCTGATCGAGAAGTCGAAAGCGGTTTGAGTTTGCCCAAGGCGCGGATTTCACGGTAGAATTCGCGCCCTTTGACGGTCCGGCACTGCCGGGCCGCAACCACCCCCGTACGGGGTCCAAGACTGCCCGCGCTGCGGTGCAAGTTGGATGGAGAGTTACCGATGATTCAGATGCAATCGATTTTGGACGTTGCCGACAATACCGGCGCGCGCTCGGTCATGTGCATCAAGGTGCTGGGCGGCTCCAAACGCCGCTACGCCAGCATCGGCGACGTGATCAAGGTGAGCGTCAAGGACGCCGCGCCGCGCGGCCGCGTGAAGAAGGGCGAGATCTACGACGCGGTGGTGGTGCGCACCGCCAAGGGCGTGCGCCGGTCCGACGGTTCGCTGATCCGCTTCGACAGCAACGCCGCGGTGCTGCTGACCCCCAAGCTCGAGCCGATCGGCACGCGCATCTTCGGGCCGGTGACGCGCGAACTGCGCACCGAGCGTTTCATGAAGATCGTGTCGCTTGCGCCGGAAGTTCTCTGAGGAAGCCCGCCATGCAACGCATCCGCAAGGGCGACGAGGTCGTCGTCATCACCGGCCGTGACAAGGGCAAACGCGGCACCGTGCTGCGCCGCGTGAGCGCCGACTTCGTCGTGGTCGAAGGCGTCAACCGGGTGAAGAAGCACACGCGCCCCAACCCGATGAAGGGCGTGACCGGCGGCATCCTCGACAAGGACATGCCGATCCACGTCTCGAACATCGCGCTGTTCAACCCGGCCACGCAGAAAGCCGACCGCGTGCGCGTCAAGCAGCTCGACGACGGCCGCAAGGTGCGCATTTTCAAGTCGAACGGCGAACAGGTCGACGCATAAGGTGAACCGGATGGCCAAGGACAAAGCCCCCCAGACAGACAAGGCCGACAAGGCCGCTCAGGCGGAAAAGGCCGAGAAAGCCGGCCGGGCCGCCGACAAGGCGGCCAAGGCGGCCAAGGCGGCGGAAAAAGCCGCCGAGAAACCCGCGAAGTCGACGCAGCCTGCGCTGCCGGTGCCGCCAGCGCGCCTGGCGGCGCACTACCGCGAGAAGGTGGTACCCGAGCTGGTGAAGCAGTTCGGCTACAAGACCACCATGCAGGTGCCGCGCATCCGCAAGATCACGCTGAACATGGGTGTGGGCGAGACGGTGGGCGACAAGAAGACGCTGGACAACGCGGTCGCCGACATGGCCAAGATCGCCGGCCAGAAACCGGTGATCACCAAGGCGCGCCGCTCGATCGCCAACTTCAAGCTGCGCGCCGGCTTCCCGATCGGCTGCATGGTGACGCTGCGCGGCGCGCGCATGTACGAGTTCCTCGACCGCCTGGTCAACATCGCCATCCCCAGGATCCGCGACTTCCGCGGCGTGTCCAACCGCGCCTTCGACGGCCGCGGCAACTACAGCCTGGGCGTCAAGGAACAGATCATTTTCCCCGAGATCGAGTACGACAAGATCGACGCGCTCCGGGGCATGAACATCGCCATCACCACGACGGCGAAGTCGGACGACGAGGCGAAAGCCCTGCTCGCCGCGTTCCGCTTCCCGTTCAAGCACTGAGGGACCGCACATGGCCAAACTTTCCGTAGTTCTGCGTGAGAAGAAGCGTCGCCAGACCGTTGCCAAATTCAAGGTCAAGCGCCAGGCGCTGCTCGAGGTGATCCACAACGCCAAGGCCGCCGACGAGGACCGCGACGCGGCGCGCGCCAAGCTGCAGAGGCTGCCGCGCAACGCGTCTCCCTCGCGCCTGCGCAATCGCTGCGCCATCACCGGGCGCCCGCGCGGCGTGTACCGCAAGTTCGGCCTCGGCCGCAGCAAGCTGCGCGACCTTGCGATGCGCGGCGAAGTGCCCGGCGTGATCAAGGCGAGCTGGTAAGGAGATCCGCGCATGAGCATGACCGACCCGATCGCCGACATGCTGACCCGCATCCGCAATGCCCAGATGGTGGGGCACACGGAGGCGGCGATGCCCTGTTCCAGGCTCAAGATTTCCATCGCCCAGGTGCTCAAGGACGAGGGCTACATCGAGGACTTTGCGGTCCGCGACGACGGCGCGCACAAGGAGCTGCGCATCGGCCTGAAGTACTACGCCGGCAAACCGGTGATTGAGCGCATCGAGCGCGTTTCCAAGCCCGGGCTGCGCGTCTACAAGGGGCGCGACGACATCCCCCGCGTCATGAACGGGCTGGGCGTGGCGATCCTGTCCACCTCGCGCGGCGTGATGACCGATCGCAAGGCCCGCGCCGACGGCGTCGGCGGCGAAGTGCTCTGCATCGTGGCCTAAGGAGCGAACGATGTCCCGCATCGCCAAGAATCCGATTGCGCTGCCCAAGGGCGTCGAGGTGACGCTCGCCACGGGCAGCATCTCGGTCAAGGGCCCGCTCGGCACCATCGCGCGCCCGACCGACCCGAACGTCGGCATCCAGAAGGAGGGCGACGCCCTGGTGTGCAAGGCGCTCGGCAATTCGCGCCATGCCAACGCCATGTCCGGCACGCTGCGCGCGCTAGTCGCCAACATGGTGACCGGCGTGACCAAGGGCTTCGAGAAGAAACTCGCCCTGGTGGGCGTCGGCTACCGCGCTCAGGCGCAGGGCGACAAGCTCAACCTGACGGTGGGGTATTCGCATCCGGTGGTGCACCAGATGCCCAAGGGAATCAAGGTGGTGACGCCGACGCAGACCGAGATCGTGGTCAGCGGGGTCGACCGGCAACTGGTCGGCCAGGTGGCCGCAGAGATCCGCGACAGCAAGCCGCCCGAGCCCTACAAGGGCAAGGGCGTGCGCTACGCCAACGAGCAGATCGTCTTGAAAGAGACGAAGAAGAAGTAACGCAGAGCAACGGAGCCGACATGCGCGACAAGAACGAATCCCGCCTGCGCCGCGCGCGCCAGACGCGACTCAGAATCCGCGACAACGGGGCGCTGCGCCTTACGGTGCATCGCACCAACAGCCACATCTACGCCCAAATCAGCACCGCGGGCGGCGACAAGGTGCTGGCGACCGCTTCGACCGCGGAGAAGGAAGTGCGCGCCCAATTGAAGAACTGCGGAAACCGCAAGGCGGCCGAAGTGGTGGGTGCGCGCATCGCCGAGAAGGCCAAGCAGGCCGGCATCGAGACGGTCGCGTTCGACCGGGC
Organism: Gammaproteobacteria bacterium; assembly: GCA_041488375.1. Taxonomy (GTDB): domain Bacteria; phylum Pseudomonadota; class Gammaproteobacteria; order Burkholderiales; family SG8-39; genus JAABQT01. Next base: position 8,584 of record JBGPPD010000063.1, read on the forward strand.
CGGGTATCGCTATCACGGGCGCGTGAAGGCGCTCGCCGAGGCCGCCCGTGCGGGCGGTCTGAAGTTCTAAGGATCACGCCATGGCAAAAATGCAACCCAGGATGCAGCAGAGCGAGGAACGCTCGGACGGCCTGCGCGAGAAGATGATCGCGGTCAACCGGGTGACCAAGGTGGTGAAGGGCGGCCGCGTGCTCGGCTTCGCCGCACTCACCGTGGTCGGCGACGGCGACGGCGGCATCGGCATGGGCAAGGGCAAGGCACGCGAGGTGCCTGTCGCCGTGCAGAAGGCCATGGAGGAAGCGCGGCGCAAGCTGTTCAAGGTGAAGCTGAAGAACGGCACGCTGCACCATACCGTCATCGGGCACCATGGCGCCGCCACGGTGCTGATGCAGCCCGCGCACGAAGGCACCGGCATCATCGCCGGCGGCCCGATGCGCGCGGTGTTCGAGGTGATGGGCGTCACCAACGTCCTCGCCAAGTGCTTCGGCTCCACCAACCCCTACAACGTCGTGCGCGCCACGCTGCAGGGCCTGCAGGCGATGAACACGCCGGCGGAGATCGCCGCCAAGCGGGGCAAGAAAGTCGAAGAGATCCTCGCTTAAGGAATGGCCATGACGCAAAAGAAGATCAAGGTGATGCTGGTGAAGAGCACCAACGGCTGCAAGGCGGGACACCGCGCGACGGTGCGCGGACTCGGGCTGAAGAGGCTCAACCACACGGTCGAGCTGATCGACACGCCGGCGGTGCGCGGCATGATCGAGAGAGTCTCCTACCTCGTTCGGATCGAAGGCTAAACGATGCGCCTCAACACACTGAAACCTGCGCCCGGATCAAAGAAGTCGCGGCACCGCGTCGGCCGCGGCGTTGGCTCCGGCTGGGGCAAGACTGCCGGCCGAGGGCACAAGGGCCAGCGCGCGCGTTCCGGCGGCTACCACAAGGTCGGCTTCGAGGGCGGCCAAATGCCGCTGCATCGCCGCCTGCCCAAGCGCGGCTTCGCCTCGCCGACGCGCGCCCTGTATGCCGAGGTGCGCCTGTCCGAACTGCAGGGCATGAAGGTCGCGGACATCGATCTCGGCGCGCTGAAGGCCGAGGCGATCGTGCCGCGCGACGTGCTGATCGCGAAAGTGATCCTCTCCGGCAAGCTCACGCGCAAGGTCACGCTGAAGGGCGTCAAGGCGACCAAGGGCGCGCGCGCGGCGATCGAGGCGGCGGGTGGCAAGGTCGAGGACCTGCCGGCGCCGGCGGCGGCGAAAGCGGACAAGGAATAAGCGGACTTGGCGACCACGCTCCCCAACGCGGGCAAGACCGGGCGCTACGGCGACCTGAAGCGCCGCCTGCTGTTCCTGCTGGGCGCCCTGGTGGTGTACCGCATCGGCGCGCACATTCCGGTGCCGGGCATCGACCCGAACGTGCTCGCCGACCTGTTCAAGAGCCAGCAGGGCGGCATCCTGGGCATGTTCAACATGTTCTCGGGCGGCGCGCTGTCGCGCTTCACCATCTTCGCGTTGGGCATCATGCCGTACATCTCCGCCTCGATCATCATGCAGCTGATGACCGCGGTGAGCCCGCAGCTCGACCAGCTGCGCAAGGAGGGCGAATCCGGTCGCCGCAAGATTACGCAGTACACGCGTTACGGCACGGTGCTCCTGGCGCTGTTCCAGGGAACCGGCATCTCCATCGCGCTTGAATCGCAGGCCGGGCTGGTGCTCGAACCCGGGCTGATGTTCCGCGTCACGACGGTGACGACGCTGGTGACGGGGACCATGTTCCTGATGTGGCTGGGCGAGCAGATCACCGAACGCGGCCTGGGCAACGGCATCTCGATCATCATCTTCGCGGGCATCGCCGCCGGCCTGCCGCATGCCATCGCCGGCACGCTCGAGCTGGTGCGCACCGGCGCCATGCACCCGCTGACCGCTTTGGTCGTCGCGGCGTCGGTACTTGCGGTCACGGCGGTGGTGTGTTTCGTCGAGCGCGGGCAGCGCAAGATTCTGGTGAACTATGCCAAGCGACAGGTCGGCAACCGCGTCTATGGCGGACAGAGCTCACACCTGCCGTTCAAGCTCAACATGTCGGGTGTGATCCCGCCGATCTTCGCCTCTTCGCTGATCCTGTTCCCGGCCACGCTGCTCGGCTGGTTCGGTTCGGCCGACGGCATGAACTGGCTGCGCGACGTGGCGGCGACGCTCACCCCGGGCCAGCCGATCTACGTACTGCTGTATGCCGGGCTGATCGTGTTCTTCTGTTTTTTCTATACGGCGCTGCAGTACAACCCGAAGGAAACGGCGGACAACCTGAAGAAGTCCGGCGCCTTCGTGCCCGGCATCCGCCCCGGCGACCAGACCGCGCGCTACCTGGAGATCATCTTGACGAAACTGACGCTGGCGGGCGCGGTCTACGTCACGCTGGTATGCCTGCTGCCCGAGTTCCTGATCCTGAAATGGAACGTGCCGTTCTATTTCGGCGGCACGTCGCTGCTGATCATCGTCGTGGTGACGATGGATTTCATGGCCCAGGTGCAGGCCTACGTGATGACGCACCAGTACGAGAGCCTGCTGAAAAAAGCGAGCTTCAAGGGCGGCTTGCCCGTCCGCTGATCGAGAATCAGGAGAAAAAGATGAAAGTATCGGCCTCAGTGAAGAGAATCTGCCGCAAGTGCAAGATCGTGCGGCGTAAGCGCGTGGTGCGGGTGATCTGCTCGGACCCGCGCCACAAGCAGCGTCAGGGCTGAAGCAGCGAAAAGCTTGCTAACGCATTGACGAAACAGGTATAATTGTCGGTTTCCCCGGGACCATCCATGGCACGCATCGCCGGCATCAACATTCCGAACCACCAGCACGCCGACATCGCGCTGACGGCGATCTACGGCATCGGCCGCGCGCGCGCGCGCGCGATCTGCGCCGCCGCGGGCGTCGAGAAGACGCGCAAGATCAAGGAACTCAGCGACCCCGAGATGGAACGGCTGCGCGAGCAGGTCACGCGCCTGACGCTCGAGGGCGACCTGCGGCGCGAGGTGTCGATGTCGATCAAGCGCCTGATGGACCTCGGCTGCTACCGCGGCGTGCGCCATCGCAAGGGCCTGCCGGTGCGCGGCCAGCGCACGCGCACCAACGCACGCACCCGCAAGGGGCCGCGCAAGGCCGCGATCAAGCTCAACGTGCCGGCCGGCAAAGCCGCGTAATCTACGCTCCCACGCTCCCACGCTCCCAGGAAATAGGACATGGCCACCAAGACCGCCCCCAGCACGCAGCAGCTGCAGCAGACCGCCTCGGCGCGTGCGCGCAAGAAGGTCAAGAAGAACGTGGCCGAGGGCATCGCCCACGTCCACGCCTCGTTCAACAACACCATCGTCACCATCACCGACCGGCAGGGAAACACGCTGGCCTGGGCGACGTCGGGCAACGCGGGCTTCAAGGGCTCGCGCAAATCGACGCCGTTCGCGGCACAGGTCGCTGCCGAGCGCGCCGGGCGCGCGGCGCAGGAATGCGGCGTGAAGAACATCGAGGTGCGCATCAAGGGTCCCGGGCCCGGCCGCGAGTCCGCGGTGCGTGCGCTCAACGCGATCGGCCTGAAGATCGGCAGCATCGCGGATGTGACCCCGGTTCCCCACAACGGCTGCCGCGCGCCCAAGCGCCGGCGGGTCTGAGCAAGAAGGCAAGGAGAACGCATGGCCAGAAACCTCGACGCCAAGTGCCGGCAATGCCGCCGCGAGGGCGAGAAGCTGTTCCTCAAGGGTGAGAAGTGCTTCACCGACCGCTGCGCGGTCGAGCGGCGCAGCTACGCGCCGGGCCAGCACGGCCAGAAGAGCGGCACCCGCATGTCCGACTTCGGCAAGCAGCTGCGCGAGAAGCAGAAGCTGCGTCGCATCTACGGCGTGCTCGAGCGCCAGTTCCGCAATACCTACGCCCAGGCCGCCCGTTCCAAGGGCGTCACCGGCGAGCGCCTGCTGCAGCTGCTGGAGACCCGGCTGGACAACATGGCCTACCGCATGGGCTTCGGCGCCTCGCGCACCGAGGCGCGCCAGGTCGTGCGCCACAACGGAATCCTGGTCAACGGCAAGCGCGTCAACATCCCGTCCTACCAGGTTCGCCCGGGGGACGTGATCGAAGTGGCCGCCAAGTCCAAGGAGCAGCTGCGCATCAAGGCCTCGGCGCAAGCCGCCGAAGGGCGCGGGTTCCCGGAGTGGCTGGAAGTGGATTCCAAGGCGCTCAAGGGCACCTTCAAGTCGCTGCCGGCGCGCGCCGACCTGTCCTCGTCGGTGAACGAGAGCCTGATCATCGAGTTGTATTCGAAGTAACGGGAAAAATGCACATGCCGCAATCCGGATTCCTCAAGCCGCGCATCGTCGACGTCCAGAACCTGTCGCCCTCGCACGCCAAAGTCACCATGGAGCCTTTCGAGCGCGGCTACGGTCACACGCTCGGCAACGCCCTGCGTCGCGTGCTGTTGTCCTCCATGCCCGGCCACGCGCCCACCGAGGTGCAGATCGCCGGCGTGGTGCACGAGTACTCGACGCTGGACGGCGTGCGCGAAGACGTGGTCGACATCCTGCTCAACCTGAAGGGCATCGTGTTCCGGCTGCATAACCGCCAGGAAGCGATTCTCAGCCTGAAGAAGAAAGGCGAGGGACCGGTCACCGCCGCGGACATCGAGCCGTCGCACGATGTCGAGATCGTCAACCCGGAACACGTCATCGCCCACCTGGCGGCTTCCGGCAAGCTCGAGATGCAGATCAAGGTCGAATCGGGCCGCGGCTACGTGCCGGGCAACATGCGCTTCCTGCCGGAGGAGACCAAGGGCATCGGGCGCATCATCCTCGATGCTTCGTTCAGTCCCGTGCGCCGCGTGTCCTATGCGGTCGAGTCGGCGCGCGTCGAGCAACGCACCGATCTCGACAAACTGATCGTGGACATCGAGACCAACGGCTCGATCGAGCCCGAGGAGGCGATCCGCTATTCCGCCCGTGTGCTGGTCGACCAGCTGTCGGTGTTCGCGCAGCTCGAAGGCACGGCAATGCCCACCGAAGTTCCCAAGTCGCCGACCGTGGACCCGATCCTGCTGCGCCCCGTGGACGACCTCGAGCTGACCGTGCGCTCGGCCAACTGCCTGAAGGCCGAGAACATCTATTACATCGGCGACCTGATCCAGAGGAGCGAGACCGAGCTGCTGAAGACGCCGAACCTGGGCCGCAAGTCGCTCAATGAGATCAAGGAAGTGCTCGCCTCGCGCGGACTCACCCTGGGCATGAAGCTGGAGAACTGGCCGCCGGCCGGTCTCGAGCACCATCGCGGCTGAGGGATCCATGCGCCACGGACTAGGACTGCGCAAGCTCAACCGCACCTCGAGCCACCGGCTCGCGATGCTGCGCAACATGACGGTGTCGCTGCTGCGTCACGAGGAGATCAAGACCACCCTGCCCAAGGCCAAGGCGCTGCGGCGCGTGGTGGAACCGATGATCACCCTCGGCAAGGCGCCCAGCCTGGCCAACCGCCGCCTGGCGTTCGACCGCCTGCGCGACCGCGACATCGTGGGCAAGCTGTTCGAGGAGCTCGGCCCGCGCTACGCCAAGAGGAACGGCGGCTACCTGCGCATCCTGAAGTGCGGCATGCGCAAGGGCGACAACGCGCCGATGGCGCTGGTGACGCTGCTGGACCGGCCGGAGGTGCAGCCGGACGCGAAGAAGTCTGCTGAGGACAAGAAGGCGGCGTAA
>JBGPPD010000064.1:0-14269 GCA_041488375.1 Gammaproteobacteria bacterium
GCGCCTGTGCGGCGCCTTCCCGAACCCGGAGGAACTGGCCCAGCAGCGCGACGGCTTGCCGGCGCAGCCGCTGTACCGCGTGCGCTTCCGGCAGAAGGACGTGTGGCCGAGCTACCACGGCGGCGGCGCGGACGTGATCGAACTCGAGATCTACCAGCACTGGCTCGTATGAGAGACAGCGGCCGTTACGAACCCTATTCCTACTTCCAGCTGATGGAAGTGAGCCTCCGCGAGCTGCTGGTGGACAAGGGCGTGGTGTCGGAAGACGCGATCGCCGGCGCCATCGCCGCGATGCGCGCGCGCGGACCGGAACGCGGTGCGGCGATGGTGGCGCGCGCCTGGCTCGACCCGGCCTACCAGGAACGCCTGCTCGCCGACGGCAGCAAGGCCGCCGAGGAACTCGGCTTCGAGGTGCCGGGCCTGCGGCTGATCGTGGTCCAGAACACGCCCAGGGAGCACAACGTCATCGTCTGCACGTTGTGCTCCTGCTACCCGAGGATGCTGCTCGGCATCCCGCCCGAGTGGTACAAGTCGCGCCCCTACCGCAGCCGCGTGGTGCGCGAGCCGCGCAAGGTGCTGGCCGAGTTCGGCACCAGGATCCCGGCGAAGGCGCGGATCCGCGTGCACGACTCCAACGCCGACATGCGCTACCTGGTGCTGCCGATGCGCCCGGCCGGCACCCGAGGCTGGAGCGAGCAGCGCCTCGCCGCCACCGTGTCGCGCGACTGCCTGATCGGCGTCGCCGTCCCCAAGATTCCCAAGCTCCCCAAGTCCAGGAAGTCCTGATGACCGCCAAGCTCTTCACGCCCATCCAACTGGGCGGAATCACCCTGCCCAACCGCATCGTCGTGTCGCCGATGTGCCAGTACAGCGCCGCCGACGGTGCGATGAGCGACTGGCACCTCGCGCACCTCGGCAGCCTCGCGTGCTCGCGCGCGGGCCTGTTCATCATCGAGGCCACCGGGGTGACGCGCGAAGGCCGCATCTCGAACTACTGCACCGGGCTGTACCACGACCTGAACGAGGCGGCGATGAAGCGCGTGGTGGACCTGTACCGCGGCATCACGAAGAGCCCCATCGGCGTGCAGCTGGCGCACGCGGGCCGCAAGGGCTCCGCGCAGCAACCCTGGCTCGGCGGCAAGGCGCTCGGGCCGGCGGAGTCGCCGTGGCAGACGGTCGCGCCCTCGGCACTGGCGTTCAGCGAGGGCTGGCACACGCCGCACGAGTTGAGCGTGCAGGAGATCCAGGGCATCGCGGACGCCTTCGCGGCTGCCGCGCAGCGCGCGCTGCGCATCGGCCTGGACCTGATCGAATTGCACGCGGCGCACGGCTACCTGCTGCACCAGTTCCTCTCGCCGCTGTCCAACAAGCGCGCCGACCGCTACGGCGGCAGCCTGGAGAACCGCATGCGCGCGCCGCTGGAAGTGGCGCGCGCGCTGCGCGACGCCTGGCCGAAGGAGCGCGCGCTCGGCGCGCGCATCACCGCCAGCGACTGGGCCGAAGGCGGCTTCGAAGCGCAGGACGCCGCCGCGTTCGCGCGCGAACTCAAGGCGATCGGCCTGGACTACGTCTGCGTCACTAGCGGGGGCGTGGTCGGGCACCAGCGCATCAAGGTGGAGCCCGGCTACCAGGTCGGCTTCGCCGAGACTGTGAAGCGCGGCGCGCAGCTGCCGGTGATGGCGGTGGGCCTGATCGTCGAACCGCAGCAGGCCGAGGATATCCTCGCCGCAGGGCGCGCCGACATGGTGGCGCTGGCGCGCGGATTCCTCGACAACCCGCGCTGGGTTTGGCATGCGGCGGAGCGCTTCGGCGTGATGCTCGAGCACCCGCCCCAGTACCGGCGCCTGCATCCGGACCAGTGGCCGGGCGCGCGGCTGCTGCGGCCCAGGCAGACCGCCTAGCCGGCGGTCTAATCCAGGGTGCGCTTGTAGAAGCGCAGCCCGATGCCGATCACGGCGAACATGAACACCACGATCGGCCACATCTGCGGCCACAGGTCCATGAAGCCGTTGCCCTTGAGCATGATGCCGCGCACCAGCTGCAGGAAATGCGTCAGCGGCAGCACCGAGCCGACCCACTGCGCCCATTCGGGCATGCCGCGGAACGGGAACATGAAGCCCGAGAGCAGGATCGAGGGCAGGAAAAAGAAGAAGGTCATCTGCATCGCCTGCAGCTGGTTGCGCGCGATGGAGGAGAAGGTGATGCCGAGGGTGAGGTTGGCGGCGATGAACAGCAGCACCACGAAATACAGCAGCAGCGGATTGCCCTGCATCGGCACCTCGAACAGCAGCAGCGCGGCGAGGATGATGAGCGAGACCTGGATCAGCCCGATCAGGATGTAGGGCACGATCTTGCCGGTCATCACCTCGATCGGCAGCGCCGGCGTGGACAGCAGGTTCTCGAAGGTGCCGCGCTCGCGCTCGCGCGTCATGGCGAGGCCGGTCATCAGCACCATGGTCATGGTGAGGATGGTGCCGATGAGGCCGGGGACGATGTTGTAGGCGGTGACGCCCTCGGGGTTGTAGCGGCGGTGCACGCGCACGTCGAACGGCGGGGCGCGCGGCGCGAGGTCGGCGAGCGGCCCCTGCAGGTCGCGCGCCAGCGCGGTGTTGGCCAGCTGGCCGAGCGCGGCGATGGCGTTGCCCGTGGCGGCGGGGTCCGCCGCGTCCGCCTCCACCAGCAGTACCGGGCGCTCGCCGCGCACCAGCTTCCTGCCGAAATTCTCCGGGATGGTGACCGCGAACTGCACGCGGCCGTGCGCGAGCAGGTCCTCGACCTCGGCTTCGCTTCCGGCCTGGCGATCGATCCTGAAGTAGCCGCTGGTCTGCATCGCCGCCAGCAGGCTGCGGGAGTAGGGGCTCGCGTCGGCGGCCAGCACCGCGGTCGGCAGGCGTTTCGGGTCTGCGTTGATGGCGTAGCCGAACAGGATCAGCTGCAGCACCGGGATGCCGATGATCATGCCGAAGGTGAGGCGGTCGCGCTTGAGTTGGATGAATTCCTTGACGATGATCCCCACCCAGCGCGACCAGGAAAAAGACTGCCGCGTCACTGGGAATTGCCGTTGGTGTTTTGCGGCATGAGGTGGATGAAGATGTCCTCCAGGCTGGCCTCGGTGCGCCGCCAGGCGAATCCCGGATCGGCGCGGAACGGCGCGATCGCCTGTTCGAGCGCGGCCTCGTCCTCGCCGGTGATGTGCAGCGTGTTGCCGAACGCCGTGACGTGCGAGACGCCGGGGCGGCCGTGCAGCTTCACCGCGAGCTGCGCGAGCGGCGCCGGCTGGCCCTGCACCGCCCAGGTGCACAGGTGGAACAGGTGCAGCACCTCGTCCGGGGTCCCGGTGGCGAGCAGCCGCCCGTAGGCGATATAGGCGAGCCGGTGGCAGCGCTCGGCCTCGTCCATGTAGTGGGTGGACACCAGCACCGAGATGCCGCCGGCGGCCAGGGCGTGGATCTCCTCCCAGAAATCGCGCCGCGCCTGCGGGTCGACGCCGGCGGTGGGCTCGTCCAGCAGCAGCAGCCTGGGCCGGTGCAGCATGCAGGCGGCGAGCGCGAGGCGCTGCTTCCAGCCGCCGGAGAGCGCGCCCGCGAGCTGGTCGCGGCGCGCGGCGAGCCCCAGCTGCTCGAGGGCGCCGCTCACCACCGCCTTGCGATCCTTCATGCCGTACATGCGGGCGACGAATTCCAGGTTCTCGCGGATGGTGAGGTCCTCCCAGAGCGAGAAGCGCTGCGTCATGTAGCCGACCTCGCGCTTGATCGCCGCGGTCTCGCGCACCACGTCGTAGCCCAGGCAGGTGCCCGAGCCCGAGTCGGGCTTGAGCAGCCCGCACAGCATGCGGATCGAGGTGGTCTTGCCGCTGCCGTTCGGGCCGAGGAAGCCGTAGATCTCGCCGCGGCGCACCTGCAGCGAGAAATCCATCACCACGTGCTTCGAGCCGAAGGACTTGTTCAGTCCGCGGACGTCGATCGCCAGTTCGCTCATTTCAGGCGCACGTCCACCGGCTGCCCGGGATGCAGGGCGGCGCCGCCGGGCGCCAGGCGCGCTTCGACCAGGAAGAGGAGCTTGGAGCGCGACTCCTTGCTGTAGAGCACCGGCGGCGTGTACTCCGCCTGGCTGGAGAGGTAGGTCACGCGCGCTTCGAGCGGCGCCGGGCAGCCGTCGCAGCGGATCTCGAGCGCGCGGCCGGGCTGCAGCGAGCCCAGCACGGTCTCCGCCACATAGAAGCGCGCTTTCACGTTGCCCGGGGGCAGCAGCGACACGACTGGCCTGCCGGAAGGCACCCATTCGCCTTCCACGAAGTACGTGTCCTGCACCAGGCCCGTGACCGGCGCGGCGATGCTCTTCTGTTCCAGGCGCCAGTCGGCTTGCGCGAGCGCCGCCTTGGCCGCCGCGACCTCGCCTTCGGCCGCCTTGCGCTCTTCGTCGCGCCCGAGGGGCTGCAGCGCGGTCCTGAGTTGCGCCTCGGCTCCGTTCAGCACCGCGGCGTCGCGCGCGTGCGCGCTCGCCGCCTGGTCGAGGACCGCCTGCGCGATGAAGCCGCCCTTGAACAGCTTTTGCTGCTGCGCCAGCTGCGAGGAGGACAGCGCCAGCGCCGCCTTCGCCTGCACCACCGCGGCGCGCAGGGACTCGACTTCCGGAGGGCGGCGCCCGACGCGCAGGTTTTCCATACGCGCCTCGGCGCTCTTCAGCTGCTCTTCGGCCTGCAGGCGCGCTGCGCGCTCGCTTTCCTGCTCCAGCGCGAACACCGGCTTTCCCGCCTCGACCTTGTCGCCGCGATGGACATAGAGTTTCTGCACCTGCCCCGCGTAGGGCGAGGCGAGCTGCACGTACTCGCCCTCGATGTAGCCTTGCCAGGTGTTGGCCGGCGGCTTGTCGCATCCGGCCAATGCAAACGCAAATAGTGCGGCTAATGCTCGCTTCATGCGCGACCCCTCGCAATGCTCGCCGCGGCTTTGCCCAGGACTGCCTTTGCTTCCGCTCGCGCCTCCGCGCTGTCGCGCGCGAGCTGCAGCACCGCGCAGCCGATGGTCACCGAATGGAAGAACGCCACGCTCTCCGGATCCGTCTTCAGGCCACCCGCTTCGAGCGCCGGCGTCATCTGCTCTCGCAGCTTGCCCACGAAGGTGCGCATGCGCTTCTTGATCGCGGGGTCCCTATCCGCCGCCGCCACCAGACCCAGCATGACACGGACACGTCGCTTGTCCGCCGATCCCGCTGCGATGCTCTGGGCTACCGCCTGCGGCGTCGCCGGCCGGTCGTGCGCGAGCTGCCCCGCGAGCTTGCCGATCGAATACTGGGCTACCGCCTGCAACAGGTCGGCGCGGGTGGGGAAATAGTAGGTGAGGTGGCTCTGGCGGACGCCCGCCGCCTTGCTGACTTTGGGTTGCGTCAGCTCATGGGCGCCGCTGCCGGCGAGCAAGCCCAGTGCGGCTTCGAGGATGCGGTCCCGGACGTCCATTTGGTAATGCTACCAAACGACGGCGGACCTCGCTACCGGCTTCCCTTGCTTCGCATTCGGCAGTGCCAACGTTCGACATGAGCCGCCTCCCCGCCAGGGGCGGCCGGCTCGATGCAGGGATTGACCGCCATTTTGCTAACGCCCCTTGACGTAGAAGGCGAGGCCTGCGAACCAGGCGAGCGCGGGGACAAGCAGCAGCCATCGGAAATCAGAGCGAAGCGCGAAGTTGATGGCGCTCATGAGTGCAACACTGAGCGCACCAGAAAGAGCAACCGCCCAAAAAGTGCCCCGAAGACGCGCCGGAATAGCTGCACAGGCTACGAACACAGTGAGCACGCCGGTACTCGCCATGAACCCCCCCATGACGGTGAAGACGTTCCTCAACCAATGCTCGAGACCTGGCACAGACGCCTGAACTTGTCCGGGTGTTGTGCCCATGAAGCGCGGATCTTCGGGCAGCAGCGGCGGCCGCAGAAAGATGAAATAGAGGCCCAGGCCAACGAGCCAGACACCGCAGAAGATGAACATCCATTTGGAGATCGGCCGTGCTTTCATGACAGTGTTCATGCGCTGGCTTTCCGAGGTGGCAACTGGCGCTGCGATCCACGGCCGCCGGCTCGCAGCGACGGTGTCCCGTGGAACCGCTTGTCAGGCTCGGGCTTCTCGCTGGCGAAAGTGTTGGGCGGCATCATGCGACATCCGAGTTGTGCACCAATTGGCATAGCTTCGTGCAAAGACCAAGCCCAGCCAACGACCAAACCAAGCAGTTGGAAGGGCGTAGTCGATGAACACTTTGAGGCTCGATCCCCGCCCTGCCGGTACGATGTCAAATCCCATTTGGTATGAACCGATGACCAGAAGGCGGGGGCGCCCGACTGTCTCCCAGACCTTGCGCCGTGGGGGAATTCGCTCGGTTACGACCTCCTCGAGCCACAGGCGCAGGCCCCAGACCGTGCCCTTGAGCCGTAGTTGCGATCCGACGGCCTGACCGTGCATTGCATCCGTCTCAATCGTCATCGATCCGCCGCCCATCATCCATGAGCGCTTGCTCATGTGAGACGAAAGCCTGGAGTGGTCATCGACAAATACGAACACTTCCCCCGGCGACGCAGCGATAGGCACTGAGGTTTCGTGATGGTGCGGATACCGCATGGTCCATTCCTGCTTTGTGCTGGCACGCTAAGCCCGGCGGAGTCGCGATGCAATTCCGCCACAATATCTGCTATCGACCTGTGGCGCGAGTCGCAGCTAGAGGCCGAGATAAGCCTGCCGCACCCGATCGTTGTGCAGCAGCTCCTCCCCCGAGCCGCTCATGACGATGCGCCCGTTCTCGAGGACGTAGGCGCGCTGGGAGATCTTGAGCGAGACGGCGACGTTCTGCTCCACGAGCAGGATGGTCATGCCGTGCTGGTTGAGGCTGCGGATGGTATGCAGGACCTCCTGCACCACCAGCGGCGCAAGCCCAAGCGAGGGCTCGTCGAACATGATGAGCTCGGGCGCGCCCATCAGGCAGCGGCCGATGGCGAGCATCTGCTGCTCGCCGCCGGACAGGGTGCCGGCGAACTGGCTCCTGCGCTCGGCCAGCGTCGGGAACATGGCAAACACATCGTCGAGCTGGCGCCGGGCGCCGGCGCGGGCGCGGGGGAGCATTGCGCCCACCTCAAGGTTCTCCAGCACCGTGAGGCTGGGAAACACCTGGCGGCCTTCGGCGACCTGGCCGATGCCGAGGTTGCAGATGGCGTGGGATTCGAGGCCGTTGATGCTGCGGTCGCGAAAACGGATCGAGCCGGAACGGCAGGCCTCGATGCCGGCGATGGCGCGGATCAGGGAGGACTTTCCCGCGCCGTTGGCGCCGATGATGGAGACGATCTGGCCCTGCGGCACCTCGATGGACACCTCGGAGAGCGCCTGGGCATCGCCGTAGTAGAGGTCCAGCTTGTCGACGGTGAGCATCAGACCTCGGTCTCCTCGCCGAGGTAGCACTCGAGCACCGCCGGGTCGCGCACGATTTCTTCCGGGGTGCCGCGGGCGATGACTTCGCCGTGGTGCAGGACCCCGACATGCTGCGCCAGCGCCATCACCGCGCGCATGACGTGCTCGATGAGCAGGATGGTGAGGCCGTCGCTCCTGTTGAGGCCGCGGAACACCTCGACCATCTGGTCGCACTCGGTAGGGCGCAGCCCGGCCATCACCTCATCGAGAAGCAGCAGCTTCGGGCGCGTGGCGAGGGCGCGCGCCACCTCGAGCCGCTTTCTGTCGGGCAACGTCAGCGAAGAGGCCGGAAGGTCCCGCTTTTCCCCGAGGCCCAGCCTTTCCATGATCTCGGCGGCGTAGCTCTTCGCCGCCGAGACATCTTTTGACCTCAGCAGCGCCCCGACCACCACGTTGTCCAGCACTGACAGTCCGGCGAAGGGCTTGACGAGCTGGAAGGTGCGGCCGATCCCGGCGGCGCAAACCTGATCGGGCCGCAATCCGTGGATGGGCTTGCCCTGGAAGACGATGGAACCGGAGTCCGGTGGAAAGACACCGGCCACCATGTTGAAGACAGTGGTCTTGCCCGCTCCGTTCGGGCCGATCAAGGCGTTGATGCTGCCCTCGCGGATGGTGAACGAGGCGTTCTGCACTGCCTTCAACCCGCGGAAGGACTTGCTGACCGCACGCACGTCGAGCAGTTCGTTCACAGTTTCAATTTCTTCGCGAGGGTGGGCCAGATTCCGTTCGGCAGGAACATGATCACCGCGAGGAGCACCACGCCGTAGAACACCTGCTTGATCCCCGGAATCTCCCAGCCGAAAGCCGCCAGCAGCTCGGTGATGCCGTCGCCCAGCAGCGTGAGCAGCGCGGCGCCGAGCACGGGCCCGAACAGCGTCCCGACGCCGCCGATGATCGGCCCGAGGATGATCTCGATCGAGCGGCTGATCTGGAAGATCTGCTCGGGGAAAAGGTTGTTGTAGTAGAAGGCGAAGAACACCCCGGCCACCGAGGTCATCGCCGAACTGATCATCACCGCAGCCATCTTCCAGCGGAAGGTGTTGATGCCGAGCGCCTGCGCGGCCTCCTCGTTTTCGCGGATCGCCTGCCAGTAGTAGCCGGCGCGCGAGCGCAATAGCCAGGCGCACAGCGCGAGCGCGCCGGCCGCCAGCACCAGCATGGCGTAGTAGTACATCGCCGGCGGGCCGCGGAAGTGCAGCAGATCGATCTGGTCGCGCTGCGCCACCTTGAGGAACATGCCGCCCGGGCCGCCGGTCCAGCCCAAATGGTCGAAGCCGATGCGGGTGAACTCCGCGAAGGCGATGGTCAGCAGCGCAAAGTACACCCCGGAGATGCCGAAGCGGAAGGCGAGGAATCCGATCGCGGCCCCCATCGCCACGCACACCAGCATCGCCAGCCACAACCCGGCCCAGGGGCCGATGCCGAGGTGGAAGAACAGCCCGCCCGCCACGTAGGCGGCGACGCCTACGTAGAGCGAATGCCCGAGCGAGAGCTGCCCGGCGAAACCCATCATCACGTTCCAGGCCTGCCCGGCGAAAGCCAGGTACAGGATCAGCGTCGCCACCGACAGCAGGTAGTTGCCGGCGAAGGCGGGCAGCGCCGCGAGCAGCACGCCGAGGATCGCCAGCAGCGCGGCCGCGCGGCGGCTCAAGTCTTCCTTCCCAGCAGGCCCTGCGGCCGGAACAGCAGCACCAGGATCAGCAGGCCGAAGCTGAACATGCTCTTCGCCGAGGGCGTGATGAACAGTCCGGCCATCGCTTCCGAGACGCCGATCAGCACGCCGCCGAGCAGCGCCCCGCCCATCGAGCCGAGGCCGCCGACGATGACGATGACGAAAGCGAGCAGTGTGTAGGCGGGCCCGAGCTGCGGCGTCACCTCCAGCAGCACGCTCATCGCGCAGCCGGCCACCGCCACGCAGGCCGCGCCCAAGCCGAAGGTGAGTGCGTACAGGTGCTTGACGTTCAGCCCGACCACCTTGGCGCCGAGGTAGTTGTCGGCGCAGGCGCGGATCGCCTTGCCGGTGAGCGAGAAGCGGAAAAAGGCGAAAAGCGCCGCCGCGGCCGCCAACGCCGCGCCGGCGGCGTACACGCGCGCCTTGTCGAACAGCAGCGGGCCGAAGGCGAAGGACTCGAGCTGGTAGCCGGTCTGCACGTTCCTCGCGTCCGGGCCGAAGGCGAGCAGCAGGCCGTTCACCAGGATGATCGCCACGGCCACCAGCAGCATGAACTGCGAGTGCTCCGGGCGCGTGATGAACGGATTGATCAGCGCCTTTTGCATCGCGTAGCCCAGGGCGAAGAACGCCGCGGCCACGGGAACGATGGCGAGGAACGGATCCAGGCCGAGCTCCGCGAACAGCACCACCGCCGCGTACATGGCGATGGTCATCATCTCGCCGTGCGCGAAGTTGACCACGCGCACCACGCCGAAGATCACCGACAGGCCGAGCGCCATCAGGCCGTAGATCAGGCCGGTGAGCACGCCGGAAATGACGACGTTGGCGACGAGATCCCAGTGCATAACAAAAAGGGCCGGCGTTGCCGGCCCCCTATTGTGGCGCTATCGGCTTCAGCCGCGCTTGTAGTCGGGCGACGGGAAGACCACCTTCGCTTCCGCGAACTCCGGGGGCAGCGTGACCATCGGCCGGCCCTTCAGGTTCTGCACGGCGGCCGACAGGTTGCCCTCGACCTGGCCTTTCGGGTTGAAGCGGATCGGCCCGCCGAGCGACATGCGGTTGGCCACCGGGATGTCGGTCTGGCGGATGGCGTCGGCCAGGGTTTTCGCGTCGGTGGTCTTCGCGCGCCGGAACGCGTCGGCCGCGATCATGATCGCATCGTAGGTGTAGCCCGCGTTGGTGCCGTGGAAGTAGAGCTGGTCTTTCGGGAACAGTTTCTTGAACTCGCGCTCCACGGTCCTGGTCATGTTCGACTTCGGGTTGTACCAGACGGTGTTGCAGATCGCGTAGTCCGCGTACTTGCCCAGCGACTTGGTGTACTGCTCCTCGTACAGGCCGGGCGATCCCGGGCTGATGATGCCCATCGGGTTCCAGCGCTGCTTGACCATCTCGCGCCGCAGGACGATCGCATCGTTCAGGCGGCACACCAGCATCAGGAAGTCGGCGTTCGACGCCTTCGCCTTGGACACTTCCACCGTGAGGTCCTTGGCGGCGGGGTCGTAGGGGATGGTGTCCACCACCTTGAAGGGCAGGAAGTCCAGCTTCGGCAGCAGGAAGCCGACGCCCTTGGCCATCGCCTGGCCGAAGGTGTCGTTGACGTGCATGAACACCGCGCTGCGCGGCACCGTGTTGGTGGTGCGGAAGATCTCGCCCATCAGCGCCAGGCCGTTGCGCACCAGATCCGGGGCGGTGGGAAAGTTGCGGAACACGAACTTGTAGCCTTGCTCGGTGATCTGCGGCGCGGCGGCGATGTTGATGATGAACGGCACGCCACGCTGCTCGGCGACCTGCGCGATGGCGGCGGTATGGCCCGAATCGAAGGCGCCCACCAGCACGTTGGCGCCTTCCTGGATCAGGCGCTCGGCGCGTGTGCGCGCGACGTCCGGATTGCTCTCGGTGTCGGCGTTCATCAGTTCGATGTCCACCCCGAGCACCTGCTTGAGCACGGCGGGCGCGAGGTCCGCGCCCTTCTGGCAGGACTGGCCGATCAGCGCCTGCACGCCGGAGCGGGGCAGCAGCACGCCGACCTTGAGCTTGCCGGACTGCGCGCGGGCGATGCCGAACGGGTAGAGTGCGCTGGCCGCGCCCGCCGCGGCGAGCGCCTGGTTGAACTGGCGACGATTGATGCGCTGCGTCATGAAATCCTCCTCCGAGGGTTTGATGGCTATCGGCGACTGTTATAGACCATTACAATTCGCCGGTCAACGATGCAAAAGCTTCCTTCCCCCTATCGCCCGCGGGTGCTCGCGCCGATCTCGCGCGTGGCCGGCCTGGACTACGACGTGCTCGACGAGTTGCTCGGCTACGCCCTGCGCCGCGCGCAGGTCGGCATGTTCCTCGCCTTCCACGTCGCCACCCGCGGCCTGGACATCACGCCGCCGCGCTTTACCGCGCTGGTGATCGTAGGCGCCAACCCGGGCATCGGCCAGTCGTCCCTCGGCAAGGTGCTGGGCATCGCGCGCTCCGGCGCGATGATGCTCACCGACTGGATGGCGGGGCGCGGCCTCGCCGAGCGGCGGCGCCGGCCGAACGACGGGCGCGCCTGGGGCGTGCACCTCACGGCGCGCGGCGAGGAGATGCTGGCGCGCATGAAGCGCCGGGTCGCCGCCGAGGACCGCAAGCGCGCCGCGGTGCTCGAGGCGCGCGAGCGGCGCGAGCTGCTGCGCCTGCTCAACAAGCTCGCCCGATGAAGCGCGAGCCGGTATTCCGCAAGGTCTCCCTCGGGCCCGCGCAGGTCGCGTTCGAGCTGGACGCGCGCGGCGGGGTTCGGCTGCGCTCGCCAGCAGCGCTCAATCCGTATCCCGCGCGGCTCACGGAGCGCCTGCTGCGCTGGGCGAAGGAGTGCCCGGAGCGGACGTTCGTGGCGAAGCGAACCCCGGACGGAGATTGGCGCCGGATATCTTACGGCGAGGCGCTGGCGACGGCGCGCAGCCTCGGCCAGGGACTGCTCGAGCGCGGGCTGTCCGCCGAGCGGCCATTGATGATCCTGTCGGAGAACGACCTCGAGCACGCCATGCTGACGCTCGCCGCACTGCACGTCGGCGTGCCCTTCGTCCCGGTGTCGCCAGCGTATTCGCTGGTGTCGCAGGACTACGGCAAGCTGCGCCACGCCGTCCAGCTGATGACGCCAGGACTGGTGTTCGCCAGCGACCGAAAATACGCCAAGGCGATAGCCGCCGCCGTGCCGGCCGCAACCGAAGTCGAATTCGAATTGCGACGCTTGATGCGCGACCGCACGGCCATGGTCGATGCTGCGCATGCCGCGATCCGGCCCGGCTCGATTGCCAAGTTCCTGCTCACCTCCGGCTCCACCGGAATGCCAAAGGCCGTGATCCACACGCAGGAGATGCTCACCAGCAACCTGCAGATGATCGTGGACTGCCTGCCGTTCCTCGCCGAGGAGCCGCCGGTGCTGGTGGACTGGCTGCCGTGGAACCATACCTTCGGCGGCAGCCACAACTTCGGCCTCACGCTGTACAACGGCGGCACCTTGTACATCGACGAGGGCAAGCCCGCACCGCAGCTGGTCGGCGAGACGCTGCGCAACCTGCGCGAGATCGCGCCCACGGTGTACTTCAACGTGCCGCGCGGCTTCGAGGAGATCGTGAGGGCGCTGCAGGCCGATCCGGCACTGGCGAAAAACTTCTTCAGCCGGGTGAAGATGCTGTTCTACGCGGCGGCGAGCCTGTCGCAGCCGATCTGGGACGCGCTGCACCGCCTCGCCGAGGATACGGTGGGCGAGCGCATCCTGATGATCACGGGCCTCGGCATGACCGAGACCGCGCCTTTTGCCCTGTGCGCCAATTGGGAAGCGGGGCGCTCGGGCGGCATCGGCCATCCTGCGCCGGGCACCGAAGTGCGCCTCGTGCCGGTGGGCGACAAGCTCGAGGTGCGCTACAAGGGGCCGAACGTGACGCCCGGCTATTGGCGCCAGGAGGATCTCACCCGCGCCTCGTTCGACGAGGAGGGCTACTTCAGGAGCGGGGATGCGGCGCGCTTCATCGATGCGGACGATCCGCAGAAGGGACTCGCCTTCGACGGGCGCATCGCGGAGGACTTCAAGCTGGATTCCGGGACCTGGGTGAGCGTGGGTCCATTGCGGGGGCAGGTGATCGCGGCGGGCGATCCCTGGGTGCAGGACGCGGTGCTCACCGGGCACGACCGGCGCGAGGTCTGCGCGCTCGTTATTCCGCGGCCCGGGACGCCGGATACGCCCGAGCTGCGCGCTTCGCTGCAGCGGCTGCTCGATACGCTGGCTGGGCGCAGCAGCGGCGGCAGCAACCGCATCGCGCGGGCCATGCTGCTGACCGGGCCTTTGTCCATCGACGCGGGTGAGATCACCGACAAGGGCTCGATCAACCAGCGCGCGGTGTTGAAGGCGCGCGCCGATCTGGTAGAAATGCTCTATACGGAACCCTACGCACCGCGGGTGCTGAAGGCCAAAGCATGAATCTCGCAGACCTGGTGGCCATCGACGTGCATACCCACGCCTGGAAGTCCGCGCTGGAGGTGGACGACAAGCTCACCGAATCGCAGCAGGCGATGGGCAACTACTTCCGCTACGCGCCGCAGCACCAGACGGTGCCCGAGATGGCGGAGATGTACCGCAAGCTCAAGATGGCGTTCGTCGTCTTCACGGTGGACGGCGAGAAGGGCGCCAGCCGCAAGATCACCAACGAGGAGATCGCGGAGCTCGCGCACAAGAATTCGGACGTCGCGATTCCGTTCGCGAGCATCAATCCCCACCGCGGCGTCGAAGGCGTGCGCGAGGCGCGCCGCCTGATCAAGGATTTCGGCGTGAGGGGCTTCAAGTTCCACCCCTCGGTGCAGGATTTCATGCCGAACGACCGCATGGCCTACCCGCTGTACGAGGCGATCGCGGAGGCCAAGCTCCCCGCGCTGTTCCACACCGGGCAGACCGGCGTCGGCGCGGGCACGCCCGGCGGCGGCGGCATCCGCCTCAAGTACTCCAACCCGATGCTGCTCGACGACGTGGCGGCGGATTTCCCGGACATGCCGATCATCCTCGCGCATCCGTCGTTTCCCTGGCAGGAGGAGGCGCTGTCGGTGGCGACGCACAAGCCGCAGGTTTACATCGACCTGTCGGGCTGGTCGCCGAAGTATTTCCCGCCGATCCTGGTGCAGTACGC
>JBGPPD010000065.1:0-14117 GCA_041488375.1 Gammaproteobacteria bacterium
GATCACCCAGATGTTGCGCTCCTTGATCTCGTCGATGGTGCGCGCGAGGTTGGTGACCATGAGGTAGGGCGTGGCCTCGGCCGCGCCGCTCGCTACCTTCGACACCACGGCGCTGATCCCCGCCGCACGATCCTTGGGCGCCACCACTGCGTGCACGCCGGCGGCATTCGCCACGCGCAGGCAGGCGCCGAGGTTGTGGGGATCGGTCACCCCGTCCAGCAACAGCAGCAGCGGCGGCCCCTTCACCTGCTCCAGTATCTCGTCCAGGCTGTGGCTCAGGCTCTTCACCTCCACCCGCGCCACCACCCCCTGGTGCCGCCCGCCGCCCTGGAACCCGTCCAGGCGGTTCGCCGGCACCTTCATCACCTTGACGCCGGCACGCTCCGCGGATTTCGCCAGGTCCTTGATGCGCCCGTCGTGCCGCGCCTCGTCGAGGAACAGCTCGAGCACGGACTTCGGGTCCGCCCTGAGCCGCGCCTGCACCGCGTGAAACCCGAACAGGATGCGCGGCTCGCTCATGCCGGCACGAAATCGATCTTGCGGCTGTCCAGGTCCACCCGCACCAGCTTCACCTTCATGCGGTCGGCCAGCCGGTAGCGCTTCTTGGTGCGCTCGCCCAGCAGCATGTGGCGCGTGCCGTCGAACTGGAAGTAGTCGCGGCCGAGCTCCGAGATGTGCACCAGGCCGTCGACGAAGTACTCGTCCAGCGTGACGAACAGCCCGAACGGCGTCACCCCGGTGACGGCCCCCTCGAATACGCCGCCGACGTGGTCCTGCATGTAATGGCACTTGAGCCAGCTCTCCACGTCGCGGCTCGCGTCGTCGGCGCGCCGCTCGGTCTCCGAGCAGTGCCGACCCAGCTCCGCCCAGTCCACGCCCTCCTCGGTGCGGCGCCCGGCCAGCGCGGCCTTGATGCCGCGGTGGGTCAGCAGGTCCGGGTAGCGCCGGATCGGCGAGGTGAAGTGCACGTAGGCGTCGAAGGCGAGGCCGAAGTGGCCGAGGTTCTCCGGCGTGTACACGGCCTGCTTGAGCGAGCGCAGCAGGATGGTCTGCAGCAGCGCGAAATCAGGCCGCGCCTTGATGCGCTCGATCAACTGCGCGTAGTCCTTGGGTTTGGGCTTGTCGCCGCCCGGCAGCTGCAGACCCAGCTCGGCGAGGAATTCGCGCAACGCCCCGACCCGGTCCGGCGCAGGCGCGTCGTGCACGCGGTACAGCGCCGGCTGGCCGCGCGCGGCGAGGAACGCGCCGGCGCAGACGTTGGCCGCCAGCATGCACTCCTCGATCAGCCGGTGCGCGTCGTTGCGCGGCTCGGCGACGATGCGCTTGATCTTGCCGAGCGCGTCGAACTCCATGCGGGTTTCCACGGTCTCGAAATCGATCGCGCCGCGCAGCCCGCGCGCCGCGTGCAGCACCTTGAACAGTTCGTACAGCGTGGCGAGGTGCGACGGCGCCTGGCCCTTCGACAGTTTCGCCCACACCTCGGTGTAGGTGAGGCGCGCGTGCGAGCGGAACACCGCCGGATAGAACTCGTAACGCGCCACCGCGCCCGCGTGCGTGAGCGCCATCTCGCACACCATGGCGAGGCGGTCCACGCCGGGGTTGAGCGAGCACAGGCCGTTGGAGATTCTCTCCGGCAGCATCGGCAGCACGCGGCGCGGGAAATACACCGAAGTGCCGCGGGCACGCGCATCCTGGTCCAGCGCGTCGCCGTCGCGCACGTAGTGGCTGACGTCGGCGATCGCCACCCAGAGGCGGAAACCCTTGCCTTCGCGCACCGCCACCACGGCGTCGTCGAAATCCCGCGCCGTCTCGCTGTCGATGGTGACGAAGTGCAGCTCGCGCAAGTCACGCCGCCCCCGGGCGTCCTCCTCGCGCACCGTCTCGGGCAGCGCGCGCGCCTGCGCCTCCGCGCGCTTGGAGAACTCGCGCGGCAGGTCGAACTTGCGCAGCGCGATCTCGATTTCCATGCCGGGGTCCGCGTAGTTGCCCAGCACCTCGGCGACGCGGCCGATGGGCTGCGAGACCTTCGAGGGCTGCGCCACCAGCTCGACGGTCACCACCTGGCCGGCCTTGGCGCGCGCGGCGTCCGCCGGTGGCACGATGATGTCCTGCGCGATGCGGCGGTCCTCCGGCACCAGGAACAGCACGCCGTGCTCGCTGTGCAGGCGGCCGACGATTCGCCGCTGCACGCGCTCGAGCACCTCGAGGATCTCGCCCGTCGGCCGCTCGCGCTGGTCGATGCCGGTGACGCGCACCACCGCGCGGTCGCCATGCAGCACCTGGCGCATCTCGGCCGCGGGGAGGAACACGCGCGGCTCGCCGCCGTCGGGCAGCAGGAAGCCGTGGCCGTCGGGGTGGCCTTCCACCCGGCCGGTGAATTTGCCGAGCGAGGGTGCGGGCGCCCGCTCTGCATCGCGCCGGTGAACGCGGCCGCGCCCTCGCTCAGACTGTCGTTTCTTTGACACGCATTTCCTCAGACACTAGAATTCGCCTCCCCTGCCGAGGTGGCGGAATTGGTAGACGCACTAGGTTCAGGTCCTAGCGGTGGCAACACTGTGGGGGTTCGAATCCCTTCCTCGGCACCAGGTTCAACCAAACGGATGGCGCAGGACGATGGTCTCGTCGCGCTCCGGGCCGGTGGAGATCAGGTCGATCGGCACTCCCGCCAGATCCTCGATGCGCTTGAGGTAATCGCGCGCTCCCTTGGGCAGCCCCTGGTGGGCCTTGATGCCGACCGTGCTCTCCTTCCAGCCGGGCAACTCTTCGTACACCGGTTCGCAGCGTTCCAGCTCCTCGGCGCCCACCGGCAGGATATCCGAGAGCTGGCCCCCGATCCGGTAGCCGACGCAGATCTTCACCGCCTCGACGCCATCGAGCACGTCGAGCTTGGTGATGCACAGGCCCGAGACGCCGTTCAACTGGATCGAGCGCTTGAGCGCGGCGGCGTCGAACCAGCCGGTGCGCCGCGGCCGCCCGGTGGTGGCGCCGAACTCCTGGCCGCGCTGGCGCAGGCGCTCGCCGACGTCGTCCGACAGTTCGGTCGGGAACGGGCCTTCGCCGACGCGGGTGCTGTAGGCCTTGGTGATGCCGAGTACGTAGTGCAGGTGCATCGGCCCGATTCCCGCGCCCGCCGCCGCCGCTCCTGCGACGCAATTGGACGAAGTGACGAACGGATAGGAGCCGTGGTCGATGTCGAGCAGCGAGCCCTGCGCGCCTTCGAACAGCAGGTTCTTCCCCGCCCGGTTTGCGTGGTACAGCGCGCGCGGCACATCGGCGACCAGCGGCACCAGGCGTGGCGCGAGCGCCAGGGTTTCATCGAGGGTTATGCGGAAGTCGATTTCCGGCTGGTGATGCCAGTTCTTCAGGACGAAGTTGTGGTATTCGAGCAGGTCTTTCAATTTCTCGGCGAAGCGCTCCGGTTTGAGCAGGTCCTGCAGGCGGATCGCGCGGCGCGCCGCCTTGTCCTCGTAGGCCGGGCCGATGCCCCGGCCGGTGGTGCCGATCTTCTGCGGTCCTTTCGAGTGCTCGCGCGCCCGGTCGAGCGCCGCGTGGTAGGGCAGGATCAGCGGACAGGCTTCCGAGATCAGCAGCCGCGCCTCCACCCCGCGCGCGCCGGCCGCTTCGAGCTCGTCCATCTCCGCCACCAGCGCCTGCGGCGACACCACCACGCCGTTGCCGATGTAGCAATCGACGTTGCCGCGCAGGATGCCCGAGGGGATCAGGTGCAGCACGGTCTTCTTCGCGCCGATCACCAGCGTGTGGCCGGCGTTGTGCCCGCCCTGGAAGCGCACCACGCCCTGCGCGCGGTCGGTCAGCCAATCGACGATCTTGCCCTTGCCCTCGTCGCCCCACTGGGTGCCGATGACGACGACATTGCGCGCAGCCTTCTGCACTAGCGTTTTCCTTTGCTGCCGGCCGCCGAGGCCAGGCTCCTCAAATCGATGGAAAAACCGGTCGCCGGCCGCGCGCGGCCGAAGGCCTTGCCGACCTCGTCGTAGCGCCCGCCGCGGCCGACCGCGCCGGCCACGCCTTCGCAATAGGCATCGAACACCACGCCGGAGTGGTAATGGTAGCCGCGCAGCTCGGCGAGGTCGAAGCTCGCCGGCACCGGCGCGGCCTTGGCCAGCGCGCGCAGCGTGGCCAGCGCGCGCGTGAGTCCGGGCAGTCTGGGCAGCTTCTTCTCCGCCAGCGAAAGCACCTCGGCGCCGCCGTAGAGCTCGGGCAGCAGCAGCAGCGCCTCGCGCGTGCGCGCATCCACGCCGCGCGCCAGCTGGCGCAGCGCGGGCTTGTCCTTCTTCTGCAGCGCCTCGAACAGCTCGGCCTCGAGCTCGGCGCCGACCTTGCCCGCGCGCACGATCGAGCGGAACACCGCCACGTGGCCGATGTCCATGCGCAGCTTCTTCACCCGCGCCAGCGCGAGCGCGCGGCACAGCAGCCGCTGCACCTCCAGGTCGCTTTGCACGCCGGCGTGGCCGTAGACCTCGGCACCGATCTGGATCGGCTCGCGCGTCGCCGCCGGACCGGCGGGCCGCGTGTGCAGCACGCTGCCGCAGTAGCACAGGCGCGTCACGCCCTTGCGGTTCAGCAGGTGCGCGTCGATGCGCGCCACCTGCGGCGTGATGTCGGCGCGCAGGCCCATCATGCGGCCGGAGAGCTGGTCCACCACCTTGAAGGTGCGCAGGTCCAGGTCGTGCCCGGTGCCGGTCAGCAGCGAATCCATGTATTCGAGCAGCGGCGGCATCACCAGTTCGTAGCCCGCGCTGGCGAACAGGTCGAGGATCGCGCGGCGCAGCCGCTCGATCCTCGCCGCCTCGGCGGGCAGGATGTCCTCGATGTACTCGGGCAGCAGCCAGCGCATCAGCGCACCAGGAGGAGCAGCAGCAGGCCGATCAACATCGAGGTCAGGCCGAAGAAGCGAATCTGCCCGTCCGACATCTGGGTGATGCGCCGGAAGGTGTCGCGCCAAAGGCTAGGCGCGAGGAAGGGGAGAACCCCCTCGATGATCAGCATCAGGGCGAAGGCCAGAAGGAAGGTGCCCGCCATGGCCCATTATTTCTTGCCGCCGGGCCGGCCGGCGGGATCCCTCAGGTAGCGGAAGAAGTCCGAGCTCGGATCGAGCAGCAGCAGGTCGTTCTTGCCGCGGAACGTCGAGCGGTAGGCTTCCATGCTGCGGTAGAAGGCGTAGAACTCCGCGTTCTCGGAGAACGCCCTGGCGTAGGTGGCGGCGGAGCGCGCGTCGCCCTCGCCCTTGGTCTTCTGCGCGTCGCGGTAGGCGTTGGCGAGGATCACCTCGCGCTGCCGGTCGGCGTCGGCGCGGATCGCCTCGGCCTCGGCGCCGCCGGTGGAGCGCAGGTCGTTGGCGATGCGCTTGCGCTCGGCTTCCATGCGCCGGTATACCGACTCGCTCACTTCCTGCGGCAGGTCGACGCGCTTCAGGCGCACGTCCACCAGCTCGACGCCGAGGTCGCGGCGCAGCTCGGCGTCGGCCTTCTCGCGCACCTCGTCCATGATCCTGTCGCGCTCGCCCGAGACCACCTCGTGCACGGTGCGCTTGTTGAATTCGTTCTGCAGGCCGCCGGAGATGGTCTGCTTGAGGCGCGTCGCGGCGCGCAGCTCGTCGCCCTGCAACGACACGTAGTACTGCCTGACGTCGACGATGCGCCACTTGACGAAGGAATCCACCAGCACCGGCTTTTTCTCCGAGGTGATGAAGCGCAGCGGCTCGGCGTCGTCGAAAGTCAGGATGCGCATGTCGAACAGGCGCACGTTCTGGATCAGCGGCCACTTGAAGTTCAGGCCAGGCTTGACGATCACGTCCTTCACCTCGCCCAGCTGGAACACGATCGCGTTCTGCCGCTGGTCGACCGTGAACAGCGCGCTGGAGGCGACCAGCACCAGGGCGATGAGGATTGCGGCGACGGGACCGAGGGCGCGCATCTCAGCGTTCTCCCCGCTCGCGGCCGCGCAGCGTGTCGCGCGAACGCGGCCCGGACTCCGCCGGCAGCAGCGGCTCGGGCGCGGCGCGCTGCGACTGCTGCGCTTCCGACAGCGAGGCCGCGCCGCCCTGCTGCAGCAGCTTGTCGAGCGGCAGGTACAGCAGGTTGCCGCTGCCCTTGGTGTCGACGAGGATCTTCGAGGTCGACGACAGGATCTGCTGCATGGTCTCGAGGTAGATGCGCTCGCGCGTGATGGCGGGCGCCTTGGCGTATTCGGCCAGCACCTGGCGGAAGCGCGACGCTTCGCCCTCGGCGTTGGCGATCACGCGCTGCTTGTAGCCTTCGGCCTCCTGGATCAGGCGCGAGGCGGTGCCGCTCGCCTTGGGGATCACGTCGCGCGCATACGCCTGCCCTTCGTTTTTCTGCCGCTCGCGGTCCTGGCCGGCCTTCACCGCGTCGTCGAACGCGGCCTGCACCTGCTCGGGCGGCTGCGCGCTCTGGATGGTGATGCGGCTGACCGTGATGCCGGTCTTGTAGCGGTCCAGGATCTGCTGCATCAGCTGCTGCGCGCTGATCTGGATCGCCTCGCGCGACTCGTACAGGATGGCGTCCATCCTGCTCTTGCCGATGATCTCGCGCATCGCGCTTTCCGCCGCCTGCATCGCGGTCTCGTCGGGCTTCTTGTTGTTGAACAGGAAGTCCTTGGCGTCGCGCACGATGTACTGCACCGCGAACTGCAGGTCGACGATGTTCTCGTCGTCGGTGAGCATCAGCGATTCCTTGAGCACCCGGGTCTTCACGCTGTTGCGGTAGCCCACCTCCAGGGTGCGCACCTGCGCCAGGTTCACCACCTCGTGCGACTGCAGCGGATAGGGCATGCGCCAGCGCAGCCCCGGGTTGGTTTCCTCGGCGTAGCGGCCGAAGGTCAGCACCACGCCGCGCGACGCGGCGTCCACGATGTAGAAGCCGCTCGCCAGCCAGACGCCCAGCACCAGCGCCACCAGCACGCCCGCGCCGCCGCCCAGCATGCGCCCCGAGGGCGTCGGCGGCATGCGGTCGCCGCCGCCTCCGCCGCGGCGGCTGAATAGCTCGTTCAGCCGGCGGTTGAAGCTGCGCCACAGCTCGTCGAGGTCGGGCGGGCCCTGGTTGCCGCCGGGGCCGCGATTTCCGCCCTGGCGTCCCCAATTCGGGTCGTTCAGCGACATGGATGTCCGACTACAGAGAAATCAGTTCAGGAACAGGGTTGCGGGTGGGCCGCGTCCGCGCGGCCTCGGCGATCGCGCCCCGCAGTTCGGGGAGGCCGGCGCCGGTGCGCGCGCTCACAAATACGCGCCGAATCCTACCATACTCGTCGCGCTCGACGCCCGGCGCCAGGCCCGACAGATCGGCCTTGTTCCAGACCAGGATCTGCGGGATCTCGCCGGCGCCGATCTCGGCGAGCACCTTGTCCACCTCGGCGGCCTGTTCCGCGCGCGCGGGGGAGGCGCTGTCCACCACATGCAGCAGGAGGTCGGCGTGCACGGTCTCCTCCAGCGTGGCGCGAAAAGCCGCCACCAGGCCGTGCGGCAGGTCGCGGATGAAGCCGACGGTGTCGGACACCACGACCTGCCCGGCCTCGGGCAGCCAGACGCGGCGCGTGGTGGTGTCGAGGGTGGCGAACAGCTGGTCCGCCTCGTAAGCCTTGGCGCGGGCGAGTGCGTTGAACAGCGTGGACTTGCCCGCGTTGGTGTATCCGACCAGCGACACCGAGAGCACGTCGCGCCGCGCGCGCGCGCGGCGCTGCACCGTCCTTTGCTTGCGCAGCGTGTCCAGCTTGTCGCGCAGGACGCGCACCCGCTTGGCGATGTAGCGCCGGTCCAGCTCGATCTGCTTCTCGCCGGGCCCCCCGGTCTTGCCCAGGCCGCCGCGCTGCCGTTCCAGGTGGGTCCAGCCGCGCACCAGGCGCGTCGACAGGTGCTCCAGCTGCGCCAGCTCCACCTGCAGCTTGCCTTCGCTGGTCTGCGCACGCTGCGAAAAGATCTCGAGGATCAGTCCGGTGCGGTCGAGCACCCGGCAGCGCAACTCGGTCTCGAGATTGCGCTCCTGCGCCGGCGAGAGATTGTGGTTGAAGATCACCCAGCCGGCGTTGAACGCGGCCACCGCCCGGCCGATCTCGGCCACCTTGCCGCTGCCGGCGTAGAACTTGGGGTCGGGACGCTGGCGCCGCCCGCGCACCAGCGTGTGGCGCCGCACGCCCGCGCTCTCGGCGAGTCGCACCAGCTCTTCGGCGGCGTCCTCCAGGGCCGCCCCGCCGAAATCGAGGCTGACGAGGACTGCCGCCTGGTTGTCAGGCGCCGCCGCGGGGGTCAAGCGTCCTTTTCTGGTTCCACGCCGAGGCTGACGGCGCGCGAAGGCACGACCGTGGAGATGGCGTGCTTGTAGACCATCTGCGTGACCGAATTGCGCAACAGCACCACGTACTGGTCGAAGGATTCGATCTGCCCCTGCAACTTGATGCCGTTCACCAGGTAGATCGAGACGGGAACGTGTTCCTTGCGCAGGGTGTTCAGGAACGGGTCTTGTAGCAGCTGCCCCTTGTTGCTCATGTCATTGCCTCACTTGCGTGGGGTGGACGGCTACTTTAATGGATTCCACCCCGCTTTTCTATACCGGCCTGGTGGGCGGCGACACGTCTGCGCACTGCGCGCGGTGGCGCAGCGCGTGATCCATCAGCACGCAGGCGAGCATCGCCTCGGCGATCGGCGTGGCGCGGATGCCGACGCAGGGATCGTGGCGCCCGGTGGTCTCGATCGTCGTCGCCTTGCCGTCGACGCCGATGGTGCGCCTCGGCAGGCGGATGCTCGAGGTGGGCTTGAGGGCGATCGACACGGTGACGTCCTGGCCGCTCGAGATGCCGCCGAGGATGCCGCCATTGTTATTGGACAGGAAGCCCTGCGGCGTCATCTCGTCGCCGTGCTCGCTGCCCTTTTGCTCGATGGCCGCGAAGCCTGCGCCGATCTCCACGCCCTTCACCGCATTGATCGACATCATCGCCGCGGCGATGTCGGCGTCCAGCCGCCCGTAGACCGGCTCGCCCCAGCCTACCGGCACGCCGCTCGCCACCACGTTGACGCGCGCGCCGCAGGAGTCGCCGCTGTCGCGCAGCTGGTCCATGAATTTCTCCAGTTCCGCGACCACGCCGGCGTTCGGGGCGAAGAACGGGTTGGCGTTCGCCGCCGCCCAATCCTGGAACGGGATCTTCCGCGTGCCGAGTTGCGCGAGGTAGCCGCGCACCACCACGCCGTAGCGCTGCGCCAGCCACTTCTTCGCGATGGCGCCCGCCGCCACGCGCACCACCGTCTCGCGCGCGGAGGCGCGGCCGCCGCCGCGTGCATCGCGAATGCCGTATTTCTGCCAATAGGTGTAGTCGGCGTGCCCGGGGCGGAACTTCTGCGCGATCGCGGAATAGTCCTTGGAGCGCGGGTCCTCGTTCCTGATGAGGAAGCCGATCGGCGTGCCGGTGGTCTTGCCCTCGAAGGTGCCGGAAAGGATTTCCACCGTGTCGGTCTCGCGCCGCTGCGTGACGTGGCGCGAACTGCCGGGCTTCCTGCGATCCAGTTCCTGCTGCAGGTCGGCCGCCGCCAGTGCCATTCCCGGCGGGCAGCCGTCCACGACGCCGCCGTAGGCGGGCCCGTGCGACTCGCCGAAGGAGGTGACGCAATACAGGGTGCCGAAGGTGTTGCCGGACATGCGGAAAGATTCTACACGCCAGCTGCGAGCGATTTCCTACGCCGGCCAGTTCTTGATGTAGCCCTTGAGCATCTTGTTCTCGAAGTCCTGCTCTTCGAGCACCGCCTTGGCGACGTCGCGGAACGAGATCACGCCGATCAGCTTGCCGTCCTGCATCACCGGAAGGTAGCGCGCCCCCGATTCGAGCATGGTGCGGCGCAGATCGTTCACTTCCATGTCGGGCGCCGCGGTCACCGGGTCGCGCACCATGATGTCGCCCACCCGCACGTCGCCGACCGAGCCGCCGCGCTGCGCGAGCGACTGCAGGATTTCGCGGAAGGTGAGCATGCCCACCATGCGGCCCTGGTCGAGCACCACCAGCGAACCGAGGTTCTGCTCCGACATCGTCCTCACCGCGTCCACCGCGCGGCCCGCCGGCTCGATCGTGAGCAGACGGTTGCCCTTGACCCGCAGGATCTCCTTGACTTGCATGTCGACCTCCCGTGGCCGGACCGCTCGCTACATATTACCTCACCAGGATGGTCGCCAGCCCCAGCAACATGCCCATGCTCACCACGTCGGTGGCGGTGGTGAGGAAGATGCTCGACGCGGTGGCCGGGTCGAAGCCCAGGCGCTTGAGCGTCAGGGGCACCATCGCGCCGGCCAGGCCGCTGGCGATGCAGGAACCCACCATCGCCAGGAACACCACGACGGACAGCATCAGCGCGCTGGCGGAATGCTGGCTGCTGGCGGTGATGTACATGCCGATCGCCGCGCAAACGCCGACGCCCGCGCCGTTCAGCAGGCCCAGTCCCGCCTCCTTGTAGACCAGCATCTTCTCCGCCCCGGTCTTCATCTCGCCGATGGTCATGCCGCGCAGCGTGACGGCCAGCGCCTGGCAGCCGGTATTGCCCGACTGGCCGGCCAGCACCGGCAGGAACAGCGCCAGGATCACCAGCCGGTCGATGGTGTCCTGGAAAATGCCGACCACCGCCGCGGCGAGGAACGCGGTCAACAGGTTCAGCTGCAGCCAGGGGTGGCGCATGAACAGGCTCTTCTGCCACGGCGTGCCGAGGCGCTCTTCCTTCTCGACGCCCACCATGCTGCCGGGCTGCGCCGCGATGTCGAAGGCGCGCGCCTCGAACATGCTCTGGCCGCGCACCAGCCCGCGCAGGCGGTTTTCCGCGTCCACCACCGGGTACACGGGATAGTGGCGGTCGAGCACCTGCTTCATCGCATCCTCGAGCACGGTGGGCGCGTGCAGCGAGAACACCTCGGTCAGCATCACGTCGCGCAGCGGCCGGCCGTTGTCGTTGAACAGCAGGTCGCGCATGGTCACGATGCCGAGCAGCCGCTCGTCGCCGTCCACCACGTAGATGTAGGTGATGAAGGCCGACTTCACCAGTTCGCGCAGGGCCTCGATCGCCTGGCCCACCGTCGCCTGCGGCGGGAACTCGGCATACACCGGCTCCATCATGCGGCCGATGGTGCCCTCCGCGTACAGGCCGTTGAGCTGCCACTGGCGCGCGAATTCCGCCGGCGCGGCGGCCAGCGCGCGCTCGCGCGTCTCGGCCGGCAGCGCAGTGAGGATCTCCTGCGCGAATCCCGGGCTCAGCCGCGTGAGCACCGCGGCCACTTCGGCGCCGCCGAAATGCGCCAGCCTTTCGGCTGCCGCCTGCGGCGACTGCAGCTTGACCTCCGCGATGATGTCGGTGGCCGAGCGCTGGATGGTGGGGCGATCGATCTGTTCCAAGGTGCCTCCCTCGCGAGCTAACGTTACAGACCGGCGGCGTCCGCCACCAGCCGTCGCATTTCCCGCCGCAATGATGCCCGAATGAGCGCATAGCGGGCATTGCGCGCCTGGTTCTTCAGCTCGAAGGGATCGCGCTCGAGGTCGTAGAGCTCGTCGAGCTCCGCGGCGCGCCCGCGGTTGACCCAGTGGATCAGCTTGTGGCGGTCGGTGCGCACCGCCTTGTAGGTCATGCCGACCAGCCACGGCAAGGCCTGCTCGGCCCAATACTCGACGAGGAACGACTTGCGCCAGCCGGCGCGCCTGCCGGCGAGCAGCGGCAAGAGCGACCTCCCCTGGATCTGCGCGCCGGGCTTGCCGCCGGCCAGCTCGATCAGGGTGGGCGCGATGTCCTGGCACAGGGTGAGGCCGCGGATCCGGCTGCCCGCCTTCGCCCTGCGCGGATAGCGCAGGAGGAACGGCGAGCGGATGCCGTCCTCGTAGGCGAAGCGCCGCTCCGGCCCCAGGCCGTGCTCGCCGAAGAAATAGCCGTTGTCGCCGAGGAACAGGATCAGCGTGTCCTCCAGCGTCCCTTGCCGCTCCAGCGCCGCGAAAAGGGCGCCTACGCCCTCGTCCACCGAGGCCATCATGCGCGCGCGCTGGCGGATTTCCTCCTGCGTGCCGGCCTGGATCGCCTGCAGCAGCCGGCGCGACTGCTCCGAGCCGCGCATCTCGAAGGCCTCCGCCCAGGCGGGCATCTGCTTCACCAGCTCGCGCGGCGAGAGCATGTTCGGCTTTTTCGGGAACACGCCGTCCGCGTACAGGCCGCGGTGGCGCTCGGCCGGGATATAGCCGCCGAAGCGGCCCAACTCGAGCGTGCCGTCGGCCGCCTGGTGCGCATCCGGATGCACCGCCTTGTGCGCGAAGAACAGCGCGAAAGGCTTGCGGCGCCGGCGCTCGACGAAGGCCAGCGCCTCCTGGTTGAGCAGGTCGGTCATGTAGCCGGAACGCTGCTCGTAGGCGCCGTTCACGTTGAGCTTCGGGTCGTTCAGGCTGCCGTGGCCGTCGAAGCTCACCCAGTGGTGGTAGCCCGGCCGCGGCATGCCGTCGTTGCCCATGTGCCACTTGCCCACGTGCGCCGTCTCGTAGCCGAGCCGCTGCAGCTCGAGGTGGTAGTTCGGCAGGCGGTGGCTCATCGCGTCGCGCGCCACGTTGTCGATGATGCCGTGGCGGCTGGCGTACTGGCCGGTGAGCATCGAGGCCCGGTTGGGCGAGCAGATCGGCGTGGTATGGAAGGCGCGCTCGAACAACGCCCCCTCGTGCGCGAGGCGGTCGACGTGCGGCGTCTTCATGTACGGGTGCCCGCCGGCCCCGAACTCGTCGTGCCGCAGGTCGTCGATCAGGATCACGATGAAATTGGGCTGCATGGCGGCAGTCTAAGCGAGTGCGCCGGAACTGCGCACTAATGCCCGGCAATTCCCGCCGCAGTTTCGTATGCTGGGCCTCCCCGGCACACAGGAGATCGCGCCATGGCCACCCGGCAGCATGACAGCTCCGCGCAAGGCGGCATCGGCCAGCAAATGCTCGGCCCGCTCAACGACGCCCTGGCCCTGGTGCAGCGCTTCCGCGAAGTCGACGGCTTTCGCCGCTACGTGCGCCGCCGCCTGCCGCTGGTGGCGCCGGCGCTGGCGCTGATCCTGCTCACCGGGTTCGCCTGCGCCATGGCCACCATCATGCTGCTGCTCGGGCCGCAGCCGCTGCTCGCCCTGCTCGGGCTGCTGCTCGCGC
The DNA here is from genome assembly GCA_041488375.1 of Gammaproteobacteria bacterium. Classification (GTDB taxonomy): domain Bacteria; phylum Pseudomonadota; class Gammaproteobacteria; order Burkholderiales; family SG8-39; genus JAABQT01. Next base: position 13,162 of record JBGPPD010000065.1, read on the forward strand.
CGCTGGTCCTGGCCGGCAGCCTGTTCGTGCAGCTCACCGTGTTCTTCGCCTGGCTCGAAGAACGCGCGCTGGCGCGCGCCCTCGGGCACCGCACCGGGCCGGCGCCCGGCAGGTTCGCGGCCTGGGCGGAGAAGAAGCTCGGCGCGGACCTGGGCAGGATGCCGCCCGTGCCCTGGGTGCTGGCGGCGATCTTCGTCCTCGCCCCGCTCGTGCTGCTGACCCAGCTGGCGCCCAAGAGCGCGGCGCTGCTCATCGTCCTGATGGTGCTGGCGCCGATCCTGTATGCGCGCTTTGACCGGTAGCCGGGCCGGCCAGCGGCGACAGTTTGCCGAGCAGCGTCGGGATCAGTTCGGTCACCGTGGGATGGATGTGCACCGCGCGCTGGATGGCGGTGTAGGGCTGCCTCGCGTACATCACGTCGAGCAGCGAATGCACGATTTCGTCCGCGTTCAGCCCGAGCAGCGACGCGCCGAGCAGCTCCCGCGTATCCGCGTCGGCCAGCACCTTCATGAAGCCCTGCGTCTCCCCTGCCTCCCGCGCGCGCCCGACGCGCGTCATCGGCATCTTGCCCGCGAGCACGCGACGGCCGCTGGCGCGCGCTTGCGCCTGGTTCATGCCGATGCGCCCCAGCGGCGGGTCGATGAATAAGGCATAGCAGGGAATCCGGTCGGCGATGCGCCGCGGATCCCTGTCGAACAGGTTGGCGGCGACGATCTCGTAGTCGTTGTACGAGGTGTGCGTGAAGGCGCCGCGGCCGTTGGCGTCGCCCAGCGCCCATACGCCCTCGACATTGGTGCGGCATTGGTCGTCCACCTGGATGTAGCCGCGCGCGTCGGCGGCGATGCCGGCCGCCTCCAGCCCCAGGTCCTGCGTGTTCGGTACCCGGCCCACCGCGAGCAGAACGTGGCTGCCCTCGGCGACCGGGGCGCCTTCCTGGCAATCCAGCCCGACCACCA
>JBGPPD010000066.1:0-13896 GCA_041488375.1 Gammaproteobacteria bacterium
ACAGATCGGCTTTTCCCGCGCCGTAGCGGCAGGCGACTGGGTGTTCGTTTCGGGCACCACGGGCTTCGACTACCAGACCATGTCCATTTCGAGCAGCCTGCTCGAGCAAACGGAGAAATGCCTGAAGAACATCGAATCCGCACTGCGGCAAGCCGACTCGAGCCTGAAAGACGTCGTTCGCGTCACGTATATCCTGCCCAAAGCAGCGGAATTCGAGCAGTGCTGGCCGGTGCTGCGCAAAGCCTTCGGGGAAGTGCGCCCGGCCGCAACGATGATCTCGGCGGGTCTCGCGGACCCGCGCATCAAGATCGAAATCGAAGTCACGGCACTCAAGCGTTCGTAGGTCCGCTTCGTGCCTGCCCACGAGACGCCCAACCCCTGAAAGGAAGACATCATGTGTCGAGCGGTCTTCGCAGCCACGGGGCAACTCCGGACGGCAAACCATATTGCCCATGCACTTGTCTAGCGCATTGCGCACAATCGCGCTGATCGAGGCAGCCAAGGGTGCCCTGGTGTTGTTGATCGGGTTCGGTTTGCTTTCGCTTGTTCATCACGACGTCCAGCGATTCGCCGAGCGCTTGGTGGCTCATGCCCACCTGAATCCGGGCTCCCGCTATCCCCGCATCTTTGTCGACGTGGCGAACCAACTGACGGATCCGCGCCTCTTGCTGGTTGCGGCTGGAGCTGCGCTCTACTCCATGTTACGGTTTATCGAGGCCTATGGCCTCTGGTATGCGCGCCGCTGGGCCGAATGGCTTGCCGCTCTAAGCGGCGGCATCTACGTCCCCTTTGAGATCTTCGAACTGCATGCGCGCGTTACCTGGCTAGGCATTGGCGCACTGGGTTTGAACTTGACGATCGTTGCCTTCATGCTCGCGAGCCTGTTCAAGCGTGCGCTGCCCATCGTAAAGTAGGCGCCATGAGGCACATCGAGAGACATCGAACACAACGCATCGGCTGGCTCCGCGCGGCTGTCCTTGGCGCGAACGACGGCATTGTTTCCACTGCCAGCCTCGTCCTGGGCGTAGCGGCGGCAGGAGCGAACTCCCAGGCCATCCTGGTCGCGGGCGTCGCCGGCCTGGTCGCCGGCGCCATGTCGATGGCGGCCGGCGAGTATGTATCGGTCAGCTCGCAAGCCGATACCGAAAGCGCAGACCTGGCGCGGGAGCGCAAGGAGCTGGCCGCGGATCCCGAGCACGAGCAGGCGGAGCTGACCGCCATCTACGTCAAGCGCGGGCTGGATACGGCGCTAGCTTCCCAGGTTGCCACCCAATTGATGCAGCATGATGCGATCGGCGCACACGCGCGGGATGAGCTGGGGATTTCGGAGACATGGACCGCGCGACCCGTCCAGGCCGCGCTCGCCTCGGCAGGCACGTTTGCGGTGGGCGCGGTGCTGCCTCTTCTGATTGTCGCCCTGCTGCCGCCGTCCGCGCTCCCGTGGGCTGTCTCGGGCGGCTCGCTCCTGTTTCTCGCGCTGCTGGGTTCCCTGGCGGCGCGTGCAGGCGGCGCCTCCGTGCTTACGTCAGCCGCGCGCGTCACGTTTTGGGGCGCCCTGGCAATGGCATTGACGGCTGGCGTGGGGGCGCTCTTCGGCGTGAGCGCCTGAGCCGCGAGCCGAAAGCATGCCGCCGACCCCTGCCCTTGAGAGGCTGCTCCCGGAGTTCGAGCATCGCGCGCAACCCGTAATTCCCGCGCACCAGTTCATTGCCCGGCTGACCCGCAGCGGCCTCATTGCGCTCGCGCTCATTGCCCTGTCGCTATTGATCGGCATGCTCGGCTACCACCTGCTCGAGGGCCTGAGCTGGATCGATGCGTTCCTGGATGCATCAATGCTCATGGGCGGGATGGGCCCCGTGCATATACCGGTCACCTTCGGCGGCAAGCTCTTCGCGGGCCTGTATGCCCTTTACTGCGGCTTGGCGGTGATCCTCGTTGCAGGCATCATCCTCGCGCCGATCGCGCATCGCATCCTCCACAGGTTCCACATGGAGGACCGCAATCACTGATGAAGATCTCCATCCTTGACGACTACCACGACACGCTGCGCACGCTCGAGTGCTACAGGAAGCTGTCGGGCCACGACGTCACGATCTGGAACGACCACCTCCAGGACGTCGCCGCGCTGGCCGAACGCCTGCGCGAAACGGAAGCGCTGGTGCTGATCCGCGAGCGGACCCAGGTCCGCGCGCCGCTGCTCGAGCGGCTGGCCAAGCTCAGGCTCATCAGCCAGCGCAGCGTCTACCCGCACATCGACATCGAGGCCTGCACGCGGCTCGGCGTCGTCGTGTCGTCGACCCAGCATCCGGGCACGCCCTCCTATGCCGCCGCGGAACTGACCTGGGCGCTGGTGCTGGCGGCGGTGCGCCAGCTGCCGCGGCAGATGGCCGCGCTCAAGGCGGGCAAGTGGCAGGTCGGCGTCGGCGACAGCCTGCGCGGCAAGACGCTGGGCATCTACGGCTACGGCAGGATCGGAAGCGTGGTCGCGGGTTACGGCAGGGCGTTCGGCATGAACGTCCTGGTGTGGGCGCGCGAGGATTCGCTGCAGCGCGCACGCAGCGACGGCTATGCCGCGGCCCCCGGCAAGGACGCCTTCTTTGCGCAGTGCGACGTCATCTCGCTGCACATGCGCCTGGTCGAAGCGACGCGCGGCATCGTCACCGCGGAGGACCTCGCCCGGATGAAGCCGACGGCCCTGCTCGTCAATACCAGCCGCGCTCCGCTGGTCGCCCCCGGCGCTTTGCTCGCCGCCCTGAAAAAGGGACGACCGGGCATGGCCGCCGTCGATGTCTATGAGCAGGAGCCGGTGGTCGACGCCCGCTATCCGCTTTTCGCCTTGGAGCAGGTCGTGTGCACACCGCACATCGGCTATGTCACGCGCGACGAATATGAAGTCCAGTTCTCGGACATCTTCGACCAGATCGTCGCCTACGCGGACGGGAAACCGATCAACGTGGTGAATCCCAAGGCGCTGGAGAGCGCGAACCTGCGCCGTTAAGCTTGTGCAACGAAAAGCCCCGCACGAGGCGGGGCTGGGACCCGGGAGCGCCGGGCGGTGCCGCATGAACGGCACAATTTCGTCACACTGCAGCCGCCCGATCGCTTGCCAGGACGTGTGGCCCCGGTTCGCGCGGTGGCCTGCCCAGTCTACTCCCGCGCGCAATCGCGTTACAATCTTTCAGTGAAAGCCCTGCGCAGCCTCGCTGGCGCGCTCTTGCTGCTGGCTCTCTCCTGGCCGGCGCAAGCGCAGGACGATGAAGCGGTTTTCCTGGTCGCGCACCCGATGTTCCGCGCCCTGGACTACCGCCAGACGGTGCTGCTCGCCGCGCCGGCGCCCAACGGCGGCCACGTCGGCGTGATCCTCAACCGTCCCACGCAGCGCTCGCTCGGCAGCCTGTTCCCCGAGCACGAGCCTTCCAAGAAGGTCATCGACCCGGTGTATTACGGCGGCCCGTTCTCGCGCGATGCGCTGGTGGCGCTGGTGAAGTCCAAGGTGACGCCGGGCGCGGGCTCGGTGCCCCTGATGAAGAACCTGTACCTCGCGTTTCGCGCCAAGACCATCGACCAGGTGATCGAGACGCACCCGAACGACGCGCGCTACTACGTCGGCTACGTGGGCTGGCGCCCGGGGGAGCTGCGCGCCGAGATCGACGGCGGCCTGTGGTCGGTGATCGACGCCGACCTGGAGGTGGTGTTCCGCAAGGACACCGAGGGGCTGTGGGAGGAGATGCTGCAGCAGACCCGGCGCATCCGCGCCGGCGACGAGGCGCCTTACGCGGCCGCTTTCGCCGGCGACTTCTCGAACGCGATTTTCCCGCCCCGGTAGTCGGCGCGGATCGTGTCCTTGGGCGCGAAGCGCCCCTCCAGGATCGCCTTGGCCAGCGGGTTCTCCAACTCGGACTGGATCGCGCGCTTGAGCGGCCGCGCGCCGTACACCGGGTCGAAGCCCACCTTGGCCAGTTCCGTGACCGCCGCCTCCGAGATGTCGAAGCCGTAATCCATCTTCGCCAGGCGCGCTTTGAGCACGCCGAGCTGGATTCTGGCGATCGACTTGATCTGGTCCTCGCCCAGGGCGTGGAACACCACCACCTCGTCGATGCGGTTGATGAACTCGGGCCGGAAATGGGTCTTCACCTCGCCCATCACCGCGAGCTTCACCACCTCGTAGTCGTAGTCGGCTGTACTGAGGGCCATCTGCTGGATCATGTGCGAGCCCAGGTTGGAGGTCATCACCAGCACCGTGTTCTTGAAGTCCACGGTGCGGCCCTGGCCGTCGGTCAGGCGCCCCTCATCCAGCACCTGCAATAGCGCGTTGAACACGTCGGGGTGCGCCTTCTCCACCTCGTCGAACAGGATCACGGCGTAGGGCTTGCGCCGCACCTGCTCGGTGAGCTGGCCGCCCTCGTCGTAGCCGACGTAGCCTGGCGGCGCGCCGATCAGGCGCGACACAGAGTGCTTTTCCATGTACTCGGACATGTCGATGCGGATCAGGTGCTCCTCCGAATCGAACAGGAACGCGGCCAGCGCCTTGCACAGCTCGGTCTTGCCCACGCCCGTGGGGCCGAGGAAGAGGAATGATCCGTAGGGACGGTTGGGGTCCGCGAGGCCCGAGCGCGAACGCCGGATCGCGTCCGCCACCAGGCGCACCGCCTCGTTCTGGCCGACCACGCGCTCGTGCAGCCGGTCTTCCATCTTCACCAGCTTGTCGCGCTCGCCCTGCATCATCTTCGACACCGGGATGCCGGTGGCGCGCGACACCACCTCGGCGATCTCCTCCGCGCCGACCTGGGTGCGCACCAGCCGCGCCTTGGCGGGATGCGCCTCGCCCTTCTCCGCTTTCTTCAGCTGCGCTTCCAGCGGCGGCAGCTTGCCGTACTGCAGCTCGGCGAGCTTGTCGTACTGGCCCTTGCGCTGCAGGTCCGCCATCTGCAGGCGCAGCTTCTCGATCTGTTCCTTGATGTGCTGGCTGCCTGCGACCTGCGCCTTCTCGGCTTTCCAGACCTCCTCCAGGTCGGAGTAGTCCTTTTCCAGCCGCATGATCTCCGCCTCGATCAGCGCGAAGCGCTTCTTCGAGGCCTCGTCCTTTTCCTTGCGCACCGCCTCGCGCTCGATGCGCAGCTGGATCAGGCGCCGGTCGAGCTTGTCCATCGACTCGGGCTTGGAGTCGATCTCCATCTTGATGCGCGCGGCGGCCTCGTCGATCAGGTCGATCGCCTTGTCGGGCAGGAACCGGTCGGTGATGTAGCGGTGCGAGAGCTCGGCGGCCGCCACGATCGCCGGGTCGGTGATCTCCACGCCGTGGTGCAGCTCGTACTTCTCCTGCAGGCCGCGCAGGATGGCGACGGTGGCCTCGACCGAGGGCTCGGCCACCAGCACCTTCTGGAAGCGGCGCTCGAGCGCGGCGTCCTTCTCGACGTGCTTGCGGTATTCGTCCAGGGTGGTGGCGCCGATGCAGTGCAGCTCGCCGCGCGCCAGCGCCGGCTTGAGCATGTTGCCGGCGTCGATGGCGCCCTCGGCCTTGCCGGCGCCGACCATGGTGTGGATCTCGTCGATGAACACGATGGTGCTGCCTTCGTCCTGCGCGAGCTCCTTGAGCACCGACTTGAGGCGCTCCTCGAATTCGCCGCGGTACTTGGCGCCTGCGAGGAGCGAAGCCATGTCGAGCACCAGCACGCGCTTGCCTTTCAGCGACTCGGGCACCTCGCCGTTGACGATGCGCTGCGCCAGGCCTTCCACGATGGCGGTCTTGCCCACGCCGGGCTCGCCGATCAGCACCGGGTTGTTCTTGGTGCGGCGCTGCAGGATCTGGATGCAGCGGCGGATCTCGTCGTCGCGGCCGATCACCGGGTCGAGCTTGCCGGCGCGCGCGCGATCCGTGAGGTCCAGGGTGTATTTCTGCAGCGCCTGGCGCTGGGATTCGTCGGCCTGCCCCGTGACGTTGGCGCCGCCCCGCACCTGCTCGATGGCCTTCTCCAGCCCCTTGCGGTCCACGCCCGCCTGCTTGAGCAGCTTGCCGGTCTCGCCCTTGTCGGCGGCCGCGGCCAGCAGGAACAACTCCGAGGCGATGTACTGGTCGCCGCGCTTCTGCGCGTCCTTGTCCGCGACGTTGAGCAGCGCGGCGAGCTCGCGCGAGACGTGCACCTCGCCCGGCGCGCCTTCCACCTTGGGCAGGCGGCCGAGGGCCTCGGCGAGGGCCTTCTTCAGCGCCCCCGGGTTGCCTCCGGCCTTGGCGATGAGCGACGAGGCGCCCCCGTCCTCCTGGCCGAGCAGGGCGGCGAGCAGGTGCTGCGGCTCGATGTACTGGTGGTCCTGGCCTACGGCGAGGCTCTGGGCCTCGGCCAGGGCCTCCTGCAGCTTGGTGGTGAATTTGTCGACGCGCATGCAGGGGAATTGGGGGCTAAGCCCGGGGTTTCAAGGCGGCGCCCTGCGCCTGCCGTGCGTCAGCGCACGGCGCGCGCCGCGACCCGGCGCGGCGCGTTTGACGCGTTGCGCGCCTCGGGCGGGATCTGCTCCTCGTCGCCGTACAGGCCATTGCGGAACAGATGCGAGGCGACCTCGTAGAAACCGATCCCCTCGCGTGCCAGCGTCGGGTCCACGTCGCGCATGGGCACCAGGCGCTCGCCCACCATGCGGAACTCGTCCACCTTGCGCTTGGGCCGCAGCACCAGCAGCCGGTCGCCCTTCAGGTAGCCCAGGGTCTGGAAGTTGGCGACGAAGGCGCGATCGGAGGCGGGCAGGGAGTGCAGCAGGTCGTGCCCGAGGAATTTGGTGTAGTAGCTGAAATCGAGCAGGCCGAGCAGCGTGGGCGCGATGTCGATCTGCGACATCAGCCGGTCCACGCGCCGCGCCGGCACGTGCGCCGGCGAATACACGAACACCGGGATGCGGTACTTGTCCACCGGGATGCGCATGCCGCCGCGCGCGTTGGCGCCGTGGTCGGCAGTGATGATGAACACCGTGTCCTTGAACCACCCGCGCCGGCGCGCGCCCTCCAGCAGGCGGCCGATGGCGTAGTCGCTGTACTTGACCGCGCCCTCGCGCCCGGTGCCGGAGGGGATGTCGATGCGTCCCGGCGGGTAGGTGTAGGGCCGGTGGTTGCTGGTGGTCATGATGTGCACGAACACCGGGCGCTCCGGCCGCTCGGCCTTCTCGCGGTCGATCTCCGCCAGCACGTGGTCGAACAGGTGCTCATCGGCGACGCCCCACACGTTCTCGAACTCGATCTTCTGCGCCGGGATGCCGGTCCGATCCACGACGCGGTAATTGTTGGCCTCGAAGAACGCGTTCATGTTGTCGAAGTAGCCGTAGCCGCCGTAGGCGAACAGCGTCGCGTAGCCCTTGTCCTTGAACACGCTGCCCAGCGAAAACAGCAACTCGTTGTTCGGCCGGCGCACGATGGACTGGCCGGGGGTCGGCGGCAGCGACAGCGACAGCGCTTCCAGCCCGCGCACCGTGCGGTTGCCGGTGGCGTAGGCGTTGGCGAACCACAGGCTTTCCCGCGCCAAGGCGTCCATGTTGGGCGTGAGGCCGCGCTTGTCGCCGTAGGCGCCGAGGAACTCCGCACCCATGCTCTCGATGCTCACCAGCACCACGTTCAGGCGCCGGGCCGGGCCACGTGCGACCACCGGGCGCTCCATGCCGCCCTGCTCCGGCTCGATCCACTCTTCGTTGGGGAATGCCGCGCGCACCGTGCCCAGCGCCTCGCCGAGCGGCAGCGTCGCGTAGTAGCGCTCGAAGCTCAGCTCATTGCGCCGCAGGGCGGCGAAGAAATCGAACAGGCCGTCGCCGGCGAGCTCGTTGGCGGTGTCCTGCGCGGAGAAGTTCTTCTGGTCGCTGTCGGCGAAGCGCAGCGCGCAGCCGACCAGCAGGCCCTGCACCAGCAGCACGCCCAGCGCGGCGCGCCAGCCGAGCGGCGCGCCGCTCGCGTGCCACAGCCGGCGCGCGAGCAGCGCGGTCGCGCCGCCGGCGACCAGTGCAAGCACCAGAAGGATGCGGCCCACCGGGTAGCTCTCCCAGATGTTGCCGATGACCTCCTGCGTGTACAGCAGGTAATCCACCGCGATGAAGTTGAAGCGCGCCCCGAACTCCTCCCAGAACAGCCACTCCGCCACGGCCAGCACCAGTAGGCCGAAGCAGGCACCGAAGAAGGCGGCGAGCGTGACGCCGCGGTATACCCAAGTGCGCGCTAGGCGACCGGGCGCTAGCGCCAGCCACAGGACCATCGGCGTGATCGCGAAGGCCGCGGCCGCGAGGTCGAACCACAGCCCGCGGCCGAAAATCTGCAGGAGCGCCGACGGCCCGGGCAAGGTGGCCTCGCCGCTCAGTGCGAGTACCGCCCGCGTGAGCGTGGCGACAAGCACCAGAACGCCAGCCGCGAACAAGGCGGGCTTCAGGCGCTGCGGAATGGGAACTGCTCTCAAAGAATGTCCATCATGCTCTTATTTTACCTGTGGGCGCCTGAGGGGATTTCAAGCCAGCACGGGGCAATCAGCGCACCACCAGCACCGCCCTGCCGGCGTATTGCACCACCTGCTTCGACACCGAACCGAGCAGCAGGCGGACGAACTTCGAGCGGCCGCGGTCGCCGACCACGATCAGATCGACTTGTTCCCTGTCGGCGTGATAGATGATCTGCTCGGCAGGATGCCCCACCGCCACCTCGAAGTGCCCCTTCACCTTCGCCTCGGCGGCGACCCGCTGCAGGGGTTCCAGCAGCTCCTTGTGATAGCTGCGGGAATTCTCGATGATGGCCTCCGATTCCACGTCGTCGCCGATCTCGGGCGGACGCGCCACGGCAAGGACGTAGAGCTCCGCCGCATCGCGCTGCGCGAGCGCCAGGGCGGAATCGAAGGCTTTTCTTCCCGCCTTCGAGCCGTCGTAACCCACCAGGATTCTCCTGTACATCGTCAGCTCCGTTTCGCTTCCGCCGCTTCCGCCGTCCCCACCGCCTCGTCGGCGCGCGCGGACGGCAGCAGGTGGCGCGGCATGAACCACGCGTTGGCGATCAGCGTCGGTACCACCGCGCTCGCGATCACTGCGGCCACCAGCGCCGAATACTGCGCCTGGTCGATGATCTTGTGCGAAAGCCCGAACAGCGAGGAGATGGTGCCGAACGTGAGTCCCGTGGACATGAGCAGCGTGGTGTACATCCCCTCCTTCGCCGGGGACTTGAAGATCTTGGTCACCGGGTAGACGCCAGCAATCTTGGTGGCCACCTTCACGACCAGCATCAGCAGGAACGCGCCGGGCGCGGCAATCAACGCCGGCACGGACACGAAGGCGCCGGCGCGCAGGAAGTAGAAGGGCGTCAGCAAGCCGAAGGTGAGGGTGCGCAGGCGGCGGATGAGGACGTGATCCTTGCCGACGGTACCCGCCAGCACCATGCCGATCAGGTAGGCGGGAAGGACCGCCTCGCTGTCGGCCCAGCCCGCGAGCGCGCCCAGCCCGAACAGCGTGAGCAGCAGGTATTTCGCCTCCAGTTCGGAAGGACGCCCGCCGTAGCGCTTGAAGAACCGCGGCGTCAGCCACGGCAGCGCAAACGCTGCCACTGCCAGGACGCCCACGAAGGCTGCCGTCTTCAGCGTGAACGGCGCGAATACCAGCCCGAGCGCGATGACCGTCGCCAGGTCCGTGATGAAGCAGGCCGCGAGCACCGTCTTGCCGTAGTCGGTCGCATTGAAGCCGAACTCGATCATGACCGCGTAGACCACCGCGACCGAAGTGGTGGACATGGCGATGCCCGCGAGCCAGCTCGCGTCGACATCCCAGCCGAGCAGCCAGCGCGCCGCGGCGGCGCAGCCGAGGAACGGCGCGGCGAAGCTGACCAGCCCGATCGCCGTCGCCTCCTTCCACTTGCGCCGGAAGACCACGGGGTCGAGCTCCGCCCCGGCGAGGAACGTGAGGACGATGGCCCCGGTGCCGGACAGGAACTTGATCCAGGTCTGGTCGGCTCCGAGCACCGCGGTGCCGACCAGCGCACCGATGATCAACTGCGCGATGGTGCCGACCACGATCTCGGACAGCGCGGTGGCGATGCGCAGCCAGATCGAGACCAGCGTGGCGACCAGCGCCAGGCCCAGCCACAGCGCCGCCAGCGCCCAGATTTCCGTCACGGCAGGGCCCCGTTGCCGATCATGCCGAACTCGGCCGGCGCCTTGGCGTAGAAGACCCGCACCTTCTCGTCGCGCAGCGCCGCGAGCAGCATCTGCGCCTGCTCCTCGCTGAGCAGGAATTCGACCTCGACAGTGAGGTCTCCTGCCAGCTCGAAGAAGTGCTGCTCATGCAGGACGCCGTGCCGGCCGTAGCCCGCGATGGCACGGAACGCGGAGCCGCCGTGGATGCCCGCCTTCTTCGCCTTTTCAAGCAGCCACTCGTACAGCAGGATGCCGTGGTGCTTGCGGTTCTCGTGCACGTAGAAGCGCAGGTAGGTGCCTTGCATGGCTCACCTCAGGAGGAGCCGCAGGGTGGCGATCCCCGCGAAGGTCATCAGCAGCGAGCCGGTGACGTGCACGGCGACGTGCACAGCCGCCCAGCCGAACTGCTCGCGCGACAACAGCGTGGTCGCCTCCGCCGAGAAAGTCGAGAAGGTCGTCAGGCCGCCGAGGAACCCCGTGGTCACCAGCAGCCGTATCTCGGGCGGCAGCGCGTCGAAATGCGACATGGCGCCCAGCGCGAGGCCCATCAGGTAGCCCCCGAGCAGGTTGGCGGCGAGAGTGCCGAACGGCAGCGTCGGGAACACGGGATTGAGCAGGATGCCGAGCCACCAGCGCAGCCACGCGCCCGCGGCCGCGCCGCCGCCTACAGCCAACAGACCGAAAAAAGTCACTTCCATTCCTCCGACGCCGTCAATTCGCTGTTCGGAACTCGTCGGGGGCGGCCGGACATGAGCTTACGCAGCCGCCCTCGGGCGTGTCACGTAGGCATCATCAGCCGCAAGGCGGCGGTTTTCTTGTTATCAGGAGAATGCCATCTCCCGTCACACGACATTACCAAAGCGCCTGCGTTCGCGCAAGACGAAGCCTAGCCGGTCGCGATCACCAGCGCGCCCGCGATGACCAGCGCGCCGCCAAGCGCGACGCGCCAGGTGAGAGGCTCGCCCAATACGAGAATTCCCAGCATGATCGCAAAGGCCACGCTCAGCTTGTCGATCGGCGCGACGATCGATGCGGGCGCAAGCTGCAGCGCCCGGTAGTAGCACAGCCAGGACAGGCCCGTCGCGACGCCGGACAGAATCAGGAAGCCGATTGACCGCGTCCCCGTCCCGCTCGGCCACGCCCACTCGTCGCGCAGCGAAACTATGCCCGCCGTCATGAAGAAGATCACCACCGTGCGGATCAGCGTGGCGAGGTTCGAGTTGATCCCTTCCACCCCGAGCTTGCCGAGAATCGCGGTCAGCCCGGCGAAAAAGGCGGACCCCAGTGAAAACAGCAGCCACGCGGGAAGCGTGCGCACCGCAATCACCCCTGCCAGCGCCCGGCCGCCTCGTCGTCGCTCGCGCGCGCCTCGACCCAGCCTGCGGCTTCCTTCTTCCAGAACGGCGCCTGGGTCTTCAGGTAATCCATGATGAATTCGCAGGCCGCGAAGGCGTCGCCGCGATGGCTGCTGGCCACCGCGACCAGCACGATCTGGTCGGTGGGTTTCAGCGCGCCGGTGCGGTGGATCAAGGTGCAGTCCATCACCTGCCAGCGCCCGCGTGCCTCCTCGACGATCTTGTGCAGGGCTCGCTCGGTCATGCCGGGATAGTGCTCGAGCGTCATCCCGACCTCGCGCACCACGCCGACGAAGCTCGCCACCGCGCCGACCCTGGGGTCGCGCGAGAGCGCGCGCATCTCCGCGCCCGCGTCGAAGTCCGCGCTCTGGACGGAAACCTTCATCCGCCGGTCACCGGGGGGAAGAACGCCACCTCGTCGCCCGCTTTGATCGGCGCCGTGGGCATTGCCATGTCCTGGTTCACCGCCATGCGCACCAGTTTGCCGTCGGCGAGCGCCGACTGCCAGGCGCCGCCGCGTCCGCGCAGGTGGGCGCGCAGCGCCGCCACAGTGGCGATGCCGCCGGGCAGCTCGATCTCCTCGCCCGAGGTGCCGAGCTGCTCGCGCAGCGCCGCGAAATACAGGACTTTCACCTTCACCCGTAGAGCTCCGAAAACGGCAGGTAGCGCACCAGGTCCCCCTTGCGGATGCCGTGGTTCGGCGGATTGTCCAGCAGGCCGTCGGCCCAGGCGGTCGAGGTGAGCACAGCCGAGTCCTGGGTGGGAAACAGGTCCAGCCCGCCCTGCGCGTTCCATTTTACGCGCAGGAATTCGCGCCGCGCGTCGGGATCCATCCAGTCGAAATCGGCGCGCGCCGCGATGGCGCGCGGCGCGACCTCGGCGACGCCCTGGGTCTTCAGCAGGAACGGCCGCACGAAGACCAGGAAGGTGACGAAGCTGGAGACCGGGTTGCCGGGAAGGCCGATGAACGCGGCCTCGCCGACCTTGCCGAAAGCGAGCGGCCGGCCCGGCTTCATCGCGATCTTCCACATCAGGAGCGAGCCTTCGGCCTCGACCGCGGGCTTGACGAAATCCGCGTCGCCCACCGACACGCCGCCCGAGGTGACGATCACGTCGCACTCGGCGGCGGCACGCTTGAGCACCGCGCGCGTGGCCTCCAGCGAATCCGGCACGATGCCGTAGTCGCGCACCTCGCAACCGAAAACCTGCGCCAGGCCGTTCAGCGTGAAGCGGTTGGAGTTGTAGATGCGGCCGGGCGGCAGCGGATCGCCCGGCATCACCAGTTCATCGCCGGTGAAGAACAGGCCGAGGCGCACGCGCCGGTAGAGCGGGAGCGCCTTGATGCCGACCGAGGCCGCCAACCCCGTGTCCTGCGGCCTCAAGCGTGTCCCCGCGGTCAGTATCTGCGCCCCCTGGGCGATGTCGCTCGCGCGACGCCGGATCCAGGCTTCCTTTTCCGGCACTTTCTTCACGACGACGAAATCACCGTCCGCGGCGCAGAATTCCTGCATCACGATGGCGTCCGCCCCCGGCGGGATCGGCGCGCCGGTGAAGATCCTCGCCGCGGTGCCGGGCTCCAGCGTCCGGCCGACGGCGCCGGCCATGATGCGCTGCGCGACCTTGAGCTTGGTGTCGGGAGCCCGCACGTCGGCCGTGCGCACCGCGTAGCCGTCCATCGCGCTGTTGTCCAGCGGCGGCACGTCCATCGTGGAGCCCTGCGCGCGCGCCAGCACGCGGCCGGTGGCCTGGAGCGTCGGCACCTGCTCCACCTCGGCCACCGGGCGCGCGCCTGCGAGCAGCACTTCGAGCGCTTCGTCGACCGAGAGCAGGCCCTTGTTCACGCGAGTTTCAGGTGCTGCACGATGAACTGCGCAACGCCGGCGTCGTCGTTGATGTCGAGCAGCGGCAGCGTCGTCTCGACCTTGGCGTCGCTCGCCACCGCGACGATGTGCGGATCCTGCGGGTGCAGCAGCCCCTCGCCCGTCACCGCGCGCCACACCTCGAGCTTGGGGATCGGCGCATGCTTGAAGCCCTCGACGATGAGCAGGTCGCAGGGCGAAAGATGCCGCACCTGCTCCTCGAAGGAAGGCTCCTGCGTGCCGCGCAGCTCGTGCATCAGCACCCAGCGGCGCGAAGAGGTAACCAGCACCTCGGCGGCGCCGGCGTGGCGGTGGCGCCAGGAATCCTTGCCCGGCTGGTCGACGTCGAAAGTGTGGTGCGCGTGCTTGATCAGCGACACGCGCAAGCCCCGCTTCACGAAGCGCGGGATGAGCTTTTCGATCAGCGTGGTCTTGCCGCTGCCCGACCAGCCGGCGAAGCCGAAGGTTTTCATGCGGCTTGCGATGCTACACCAGCACCATCTTGGCCCCGGCCACCGCCAGCACCACGGCCAGCACGCGGCGCACGAC
>JBGPPD010000067.1:0-13592 GCA_041488375.1 Gammaproteobacteria bacterium
CCGGTTGAGCCCGAAGAGGCGCACAAGGGCGCCCGCCAGGCGTCTGAGGACGTACTGCCGCGGGTTTCTCGCGACGTCCGATCCGAGGGCGTTGGGCTGGTATGCCTTGTCCGGCACTTGGTCGCTCTCCGGTCAGCGCCAGGCCTGCATGGGCACCGGATAATCATGCCCGCCCGCCTTGACCTGCTCGGCCATGAGCATCGCCTGCTCGATGCAGTCGTCGATGTCCAGGCCGTAGCGGTAGCTGCCGGCGCGGCCCATCGAGTAGACGTGTTGGGGTATCTGCTCGAGATACTTGCGCGCCAGTTCGATCTCGGACTTGAACGGCAGCGGGTAATGCTTGCCGTTCATCGACGGGATCTCCATCCCGACCAGCGTGGTGGGGGACTGATGATGCGTGAACTTCTTGTACTCGACGAGCCGCGTGAACTTCTCGTCGTTGGCGTAGTACAGGAAATAGACGTGCTCGGGAAGCACGAACTCGGTCGGGAATACGATCTTGTGGAAGTCCCGCCCGATGTACTTGAGCTCGCCGTACACATGCCCGAACAGGATGTCGGGCGAGATCGTGTTGACGATGATGTCGAAGCTCCGCCGCTCGCCCTTGATCCAGACCATGCGGGCCGGGATGTCGTAGCGCTCGATCTTCGTCGACAACAGCACCGTGACGCCCTCGACGGTGACGTCGAAGAAGCGGTTGTAGCCGTCAGGGGCGTAGGGATAGGCGGACAGCGCCGTGTCCCACGCGGCGCGCGGCCCGCTCTTGATGGTGACGCCTTTGGGCGACCAGTTGAACGTGTCGATGCGCCGGTTGTCCTCCACCTGCCACATTTTCTTGTTGTACTGGTCGATGAATTTCTCGTAGAGCGTGCGGCCGACCGAAGCGATCCAGTATTCCTCGAGGTTCTTCGCGTTCTCGACCCCGACCGCCACCTTCCGCTCCGCGGCGATCCTGGCGGTGTCGGGCATCTTCGCGATGTCGTCCTCGTGGATCGGGTAGTTGTAGAACGCGTTGTCCTGCTCGACGTAGGTGATGAACTGGTGGTCGGCGCACGAACGCAGTGGGCAGATGGCGTTCATGTAGTCGTAGACCTTGCGGTTCTGCGTGAGGAAGTGCCGCGGGCCAAACGTGTAGGGGTGTCCGCCGAACCACGAGGTGCGTACGCCTGCGCCGAGGAAGGGCGCCGATTCAACGAGCAGGACATCCCAGCCGCCCTGCAGCTTCAGCTGGTGCGCGGCGGCGCAGCCCGCCGCGCCGCCGCCGATGACAAGAGCTTTCTTTGCCAAAGTACACTCCTGGAAGGAACGGGCGAATCTTACTATGCTGCAATGATAGAATCGGCCGGCTCAATTGATGCGAAACCCACCTTGATGCGCGAAGTAAATCTCCTGCGGCGCTATCCCTCCGGCAAGCGCAGCGTGCAGAAGCGCGCGCAGGCCAAGACCGATGAACACATCCGCATCTCGCGCCAGTACGGCGCCGAGTACTTCGACGGCGCGCGCGAGTACGGTTACGGCGGATACCGCTACGATGGCCGCTGGGTGCCGATTGCCGAGGACATGATCGCGCACTGGAACTTGAAGCCCGGCATGCGCGTGCTCGACATCGGATGCGCCAAGGGCTTCCTGGTCAAGGATCTGCTCAAGGTCTGCCCCGGCCTCGAGGCATTCGGCCTCGACGTCTCGGAGTATGCGTTGACGCACTGCGAGCCGGAGGTGATCGGCAGGCTGCACTTGGGCAGCGCCGAGCGCCTGGTGTTTCCGGACAAGAGCTTCGACGCGGTGGTCTGCATCAACACCATCCACAACCTCGAGCGCGTCGAATGCATCCGGGCGATCCGGGAGATCGAGCGCGTCGCCAGGGACGGCAGGGCGTACATCCAGGTCGACAGCTACCGCACGCCGGAGGAACGCGAGATGTTCCTGGACTGGGTCCTGACCGCGTACACGCACGACTACCCCGACGGCTGGCGCAGGATCTTCGCCGAAGCCGGCTACACGGGGGATTACAGCTGGACGCTGATCCTGGGATGACGGGGAACGCCGCCTTGAACGATCGCGCCAAGTCGATCGACGCCGCCGCTGCGCAGAAGCGCTGCAACGCATTCCGGCGCAGGATCCTGGAGATCTCGCAGCAGGTGCAGGCGCTGCACATCGGTTCGGCGTACTCGTGCACCGAGATCGTCGATTGCATCTACTACGGGCTGATGCGGCGGGATGGCAAGGGCGGCTTCCTCGACACCTTCCTCATGTCGAAGGGCCACGGCTGCATGATCCAATACGTGATCCTCGAGTCGCTGGGAATTCTCGAGCGGCGCGACCTTGACCTGTACT
The DNA here is from genome assembly GCA_041488375.1 of Gammaproteobacteria bacterium. GTDB lineage: Bacteria > Pseudomonadota > Gammaproteobacteria > Burkholderiales > SG8-39 > JAABQT01. Next base: position 2,335 of record JBGPPD010000067.1, read on the forward strand.
GCAAGGCGGCAGGCCGCCTCGGCTGCCACCCGGACTACGGCAATCCCGGCATTGCCGCGTCGACCGGCGCCCTCGGGCACGGACTTTCCATGGCCGTCGGTATGGCGTACGCGGAGAAGGCGCGCGGCACGGACGGGGTCGTCTACTGCGTGCTCTCCGACGGCGAGGTGCAGGAAGGTTCGACCTGGGAGGCGACGATGATGGCTTCGTCGCTCGGTGTCGGCAATCTCGTCGCGTTCATGGACAATAACGACTTCCAGAGCCTGGGGCGCACCAGCGTCACCCACCCCAGCTTCTATCCCGTGGTGGAGAAGTACACGGCGTTCGGCTGGGAGTCCGTCGAGGTCCCCGGCCACGACACCCGGGCCATCCACAGCGCGGTGGCGGGCCGCGCCGGCGACCGGCCGCTGATGGTCGTCTGCAAAACCACCAAGGGCAGGGGCGTAAGTTACATGGAGAACGTTCCGATCTGGCACTACCGCTCGCCCAGCCCGCAGGAGTACCAGCAAGCCCTGCAGGAGCTCGAGCGCGCGCAACAATGAGGAATACCTTCTCCGAGACGCTGTACGAATGCGCCAAGGCCGATCCGCGCATCTTCATCGTGGTGGCGGACATCTCGCCCGCCGGCTCCATGGCAAAGTTCCAGAAGGAGTACCCCGCGCGCTTCATCAACGTGGGCGTCGCCGAGCAGGTGATGATCGGCATGGCGGCCGGTCTCGCGCTCAAGGGCTGCCGGCCGTTCGCCTATACCATCGCCACCTTCTCGCTGTACCGGCCCTTCGAGATGGTGCGCGACGACCTCGGCTACCAAAACCTTCCCGTTACCGTGGTCGGCATGGGCGCCGGGGTCATCTACTCGACGCTCGGCGGGACGCACCACACCCAGGAGGACGTGGCGATCGCCGGCGCGATCCCCAATATGCAGGTCCTCGCGCCCTGCGACCCGCTGGAATGCATCGATGCGACCCGCCACTGCGCGACGCAGGACAAGGGCCCTGTCTACCTGCGCATCGGCAAGGCCGGTGAACCGAAGCTCACGGAGCGCGCTGTCGAGCCCTTCGCGTTCGGCAAGCTGCGGTATCTCAAGCGCGGGACGGACGTCTGCATTCTGTCCTATGGCGTGATCATGAAGCTCGCGGCGGATGTTGCGGCGGCCCTGGAGGCCAAGGGAAAGTCGGTCTCGCTGGTGTCCTGCCATACCATGAAGCCGCTCGATCGAGACGGGATCGCGACCGCGCTGGGTGCGCACAAACAAGTGATCGTGATCGAGGAGCACGCGCCGCAGGGCGGGCTCGCGCCGCAGAGCAAGCAGATCGCCTGGGACAGTGGCGCCCGCTGCCGGCTCGACACGTTCACGCTGCAGGACCGCTTCATCCACAACTACGGCAGCCACGACGAGCTGCTCGCGGCGCACGGGCTGTCGCTTCAGCAGATCCTCAGCAAGGTCGCTTGACCGCGGGCCCCAGTCTTTGCATGGATCCCGTGATCCGCAGGCAGTTCGCGCGCGCCGTGGAGGACTTGCGGAGCGGCACTTGCACCTGGCGCATCTGGTTCGTGCTCGGCTTGGCGGAGGTGCGCCAGCGCTATCGCAGGTCCAGGCTCGGCCCCTTCTGGGTCACCGTCGCGGTGGGGTTGCAGGCCTTGGTGATGGGCTATCTGCTTAGCTACCTCTTTCAGGTCGACGTCAACCGCCATCTGCCCTTCATTTGCGTCAGCCTGGTCACATGGACGTTCATTGTCTCGGCGGTGAACGAAGGCGCGAACTCCTTCATCGTGATGTACAACCTCATCCTTCAGGTGAAGCGCCCGCTGTGGACGTACGTCATGCTGACGCTGTGGCGCAATGCCATCGTGTATGCCCATACGATCATCGTCTTCTTTGCGGTCGCGATCGTGTTTGGCATCCGCCCATCGGCCACCTACCTCGTGTTGCCGGTCGTCCTCGGGATCCTGCTGCTGAACATGGGCTGGATCGCGCTCGCCGCCGGCCTGGTGTCGACCCGGTACCGCGACGTCCCGCTGCTGATCTCGAGCCTGTTCAACGTGCTCGTATGGCTGACGCCGGTCTTCTACCAGATCGACATGCTCGGCGCGCGTACGAGGTTCCTGATCGAGCTGAACCCGCTTACGCCGCTTCTTGAGCTGGCACGGGCTCCTTACCTGAACATTTTCCCCTCCGCGTCGACATGGCTGAGCTGCCTGGGCATTTCGGTGTTCGGATGGCTGTTTGCGTTCGGCCTGTTCGTTCGCGCGCGCGCGCGCATTCCGTACTGGCTGTAGCGACCATGGCCGCGCCCGCAGGCCGCATCGTGTTCGACCACGCCAGCGTCGATTTCCCCATCTTCGACGTGAGCGCTCGCTCGCTGCGGCGCCAGCTCTTGCTTCCCGGCCTGGTGAGCCGCGGCACGCCGAGCGTCGGCGGGAACATGCGCAGGAACCGCGGCCTTATCACGGTGAAGGCGCTCGACGACGTCAGCTTCGCGCTGCAGGACGGGGACCGCGTTGCGGTACTCGGTCACAACGGAGCCGGAAAGACCACCCTGCTGCGCGTTGCGACCGGAATCTACGAGCCCACTGCCGGCGATGTGATGGTGCAGGGCCGCGTCATGCCGCTGTTCAACATCCTGGAGGGCATGGTACCGGACGGTCCCGGTACCGAGATGGTCAAGGTGCGCGGAACGTTGCTCGGCATGACGGCGGCGGAGATCGAGGAGAAGACTCCCGAGATCGCCGAGTTTTGCGACCTCGGCGAGTACATCCACATGCCCGTGCGCACTTACTCTGCCGGCATGCAGGTGCGCCTGGCGTTTGCCATCACCACCGCCGCCGCGTCCGACATCCTGATCATGGACGAAGTCATCGGCGCGGGGGATGCGGCGTTCTTCGAACGCGCGCAAGTGCGGCTGCGGGCCTTCGTGGACCGCGCGAGCGTGCTCATGGTGGCGACGCACAGCCCGGATGTGGCGCGGCAGTGGTGCAATAAGGCGATCCTCCTGGAGCACGGCCGACTGCTCGAGATCGGCCCGGTCGATAGCGTGATCCGATCCTACGAGCGGCTGGTGCGGATCACGTCGGCCGCGGGCGCCCCCGCGGCGCCATGAGGGACGCGCGCGATCTCGCGCCGTCACGCCCGCTGAAGTTGGCGAACGCGGCCGCTGCGCTCATCTGCACGGCCGACGGGCGCTATCTGCTGCAGCACCGGGATGCAATCCCGACGATCTTCTATCCGGACCACTGGGGCTGCTTTGGCGGCGCGATGGAGCCGGGGGAGACCCCGCTCGAGACGCTGCGGCGCGAGCTGCTAGAGGAGCTTTCCCTCGACATCGGCGGCCTGGCGGTGGCACGTTTCGGAGAGTTCAACTTCCGCGTCGATGCCGTCGGCAGCGCGATGCTCCAGCGTCATTACTACACGGTCACGATCGACGCGACCACCGTCGGCGGGCTGCGCCTTGACGAAGGCTCGGAAATGGCGCTGGTGGATTCGGGAAAGGCCCTGCACAAACTGAAGCTTGTGCCCTACGACGCGTTCATCCTGTGGCTGCATCGCCATCAGGCAATGATCTCGGCGTAACCTGGCGGTCGGCCCGTGCGCATCCTGGTGACCGGAGCGAGTGGATTCAGCGGTTCCGCGCTGAGCCGGACGCTGTTGGCGCAGGGCCATCACGTCTTTGCCGCCGTCGGGCGCGGCGTCGGGCGCCTGGAGCCCGGCGAAGGGGCAGGCAGGCTGGAGGTGCTGCCGGGCGACCTGTCCGCGGACCTCGCGCTGCCGACGAGACTCGACGCGATCGTGCACGCGGCCGCGCGTTCGCCGGCGCCGGGCGTGACGCCGCAGGACCTGCAACGGGATAACGTCATTGCGACGCGGCGGATAGTGGAGCACGCGGTGCGCGCGGCCGTGCCCAAAGTCATCTTCTTCTCCAGCCTTTCCCTATACGGGCGGATCAACGCACCGGTCGTCGACGAGGACACCCCGGTCACGGAGCCTGATCAATACGGGATCACAAAGCGCGTGGGCGAGGAGATGCTCGCCGCGACGGGGGATGCGCTGCATTCCCTCTCGATCCGCCTGCCGGGCGTGATCGGCCGCAGGCCGGTGCGCAACTGGCTGGCGAACGTCCTTGCCGCAGCGCGCGAAGGCGCCGAGATCACCATCTACAACCCCGAGGCTCGCTTCAACAACGCGGTGCACGTCTCCGATCTGGGGCGCTGGATCGCCGCCTTGCTGCAAAGGACCTGGCAGGGCCACGACGCAGTGACGATCGCGGCGGCGGGCGATATCCCGGTGGGCGAGGCGGTGTGGGATTTGGTCCGCGCCTTCGGCAACCGGTCCGCGATCCGCGTCGATCCCGCCCGCAAGGCGAGCTTCCTGGTGTCGAGCGAGCGGGCGCGATTGCGCTACGGCTACCGGCCGATGCACATTGCGGAGATGTTGCGTGTCTTCGCAGAGGAGAACCGGGAACCGTGACGAAGCCAGGGCGATTGCGTGACGAGCCGGGACTGCGCCGGCTTGCGAGGGCGGCGACGGCGCTGCTGTCGATCGCGTTCCTCGCGCTGGTCGCGCTGCCGATCTACCTTACGCGCTACCGCTTCCTGCGCGTGACGGCGCCGGGAAGGATCGGGCACCTGACCATCGAACCCGACACGTTCCTCAAGCGCCAGCGCCTCGGCGAGGAGGCGGGTGTTCGCGGCGTCATGGTCGTTGCGCCCGACGCAGGCGCGAATCGGGCACTGCTGGACTACTGGCGCCCGTTCATCACAATCGTGCAGGCGCCAGCCCTCTGCGCCCTGCTTTCGCGCGCCTACCGTTTCCCGTTTATCGAGAGGGACATCAGGCAGGTCGCGTTCAACAAAACCGCCCCGTACATTGCGGTGCAGCGCGCTTGGGGAAACCGGCCCGCCCTGCTCGCGCTGACCGACAGGCACCGCCAGGAGGGCGAGGCGCGACTGCGCGAGCTGGGCGTTCCACAGGGTGCGCCGATCGTGTGTTTCCACTGCCGCGAAGGGGGCTACTCGCCCAGCGACGAGCATCTGCACGCTTTCAGGAACTGCAGCGTGGAGAACTATCTTCCCGCCGCCGCCGCCTTGGCGGCGAAGGGCTTCCGGTGCATCCGGATGGGCGACCCGTCCATGCATCGCCTCGCGCCGCAGGAAGGGGTAATCGACTACGCGCACCTCGATGCGCGCAGCGACTCGATGGACGTGTTCCTGTGCGCCTATTGCCGGTTCTTCCTCGGCAGCAACTCCGGGCTGATGTTCGTGGCGAGCATCTTCGGCACGCCGACGGGTTCGGCGAACCACGCTCCGCTGTCGACCGTGACCGCTTTCTTTGGCAACGATGTCGCCATCCCGAAACTGCTGTGGTCGGAAAACGAGCAGCGCCTCCTCACATTCGCCGAGATCATGCGTTCGGACATCGCGAATTTCCGCTTCGCGGAGCTTTATCGCCGGCATGGTCTCACCGTGCTGCAGAATACCCCGGAAGACGTCGCCGATCTGGCCGGCGAGATGCTGGAGCGGTGCGAAGGGCGCGCCGTGTACACGGCCGCGGACGAAGCCCGGCAGGCACGCTTCACGCGACTGTTCCGGCCGGGGCATTTCGGCTACGGCGGGGTCAATCGGATCGGGAGGGACTTTCTGCGAAAATACGAGAATCTGATCGGCGAACCGCCCCAAACCTTCAAACCATGAAATGCGTCATCCTTGCCGGAGGCCTCGGCACCCGCATCAGCGAGGAGTCGGTCCTCAAGCCCAAGCCGATGATCGAAATCGGCGGCAAGCCGATCATCTGGCACATCATGAAGATCTACTCCGCGCAGGGCGTGGACGAGTTCATCGTGTGCCTGGGCTACAAGGGCTACGTCATCAAGGAGTACTTCGCCAATTACTTCCTGCACATGTCGGACATCACATTCGACATGCGCGACAACTCGATGCAGGTGCACCAGAGGAGCGCCGAGCCCTGGAAGGTGACCCTCGTCGAGACCGGCGAGGCGACGCAGACCGGCGGGCGCCTGAAGCGCGTGGCGCAATACCTCGGCAAGGAAGAATTCTGCTTCACCTACGGCGATGGCGTCGCCGACGTGGACCTGAAAGCGCTGATTGCCTTCCACAAGGCGCAGAAGGTGAAGTGCACGCTGACCGCGGTGCAGCCGCCGGGCCGCTTCGGTTCCCTGGTGATGAACGGCGCCCATGTCACCAGCTTCCAGGAGAAGCCCAAGGGCGACGGCGGCTGGATCAACGGCGGCTTCTTCGTGTGCTCGCCCTCCGTCCTCGACCTGATCCAGGGGGACGGTACCGTTTGGGAGCGCGACCCCCTCGAGAGGCTGGCCGGTGACCGCCAGCTAGCCGCGTACTTTCATCGCGGCTTCTGGCAGCCGATGGACACGCTGCGCGACAAGAACCACCTGGAAGAACTGTGGGCGAGCGGCAATCCGCCGTGGAAGAAGTGGTGACGCCGAAGTTCTGGGCGGGCAAGAAGGTCTTCGTCACCGGCCACACCGGCTTCAAGGGTTCTTGGCTCGCGCTGTGGCTTGTCTCCCTCGGCGCGCGCGTCTCGGGGTACGCGCTCAAGCCCCCGAGTTCGCCTTCGCTGTGGGCGCTGGTCGAGGCCAAGTCCGGCATCGCCAGCACCATCGCCGACATCCGCGACCTCGGCGCGCTGCAGCGGGCAATCGGCGAGTTCCAGCCCGAGATCGTGTTTCACCTCGCGGCGCAATCGCTGGTGCGCCCGTCCTATGAAGACCCGGTGGGCACCTATGCGACCAACGTGATGGGCACGGTGCATTTGCTGGAAGCCGTGCGCAAGGCGGGCGGCGTACAAGCGGTGGTGAACGTCACCAGCGACAAGTGCTACGAAAACCTCGAGAGCGGGCAGGCCTACCGCGAGAACGACGCGATGGGCGGCCGCGATCCCTACAGCAGCAGCAAGGGCTGCGCCGAACTGGTGACCACCGCCTACCGCGCCTCGTTCCCGGGCGGTGCGGCGCTCGCCTCGGCACGCGCCGGGAACGTCATCGGCGGCGGCGACTGGGCGCAGTACCGCATCGTGCCGGACATCGTACGGGCAGCCGCCGCCGGCAAGGCAGTGCAGGTGCGCAACCCGCGCGCCGTGCGCCCCTGGCAGCACGTGCTGGAGCCGCTTGCCGGCTACTTGCAGCTCGCCGAGCGCCTGCGGGCCACCCCTGCGATGTTCGCGGAGGGTTGGAATTTCGGTCCGGACGAAAAGGACGCGGTGCCGGTAGAAACGGTCGTTTCGACGATTGCGCGCCTGTGGGGGCCGCCGGCCTCCTGGGCGGCGGACAAGGGCGCGCAGCCGCACGAAGCGCAATTCCTCAAACTCGACAGTTCCAAGGCGCGCAGCCGCCTGGGCTGGAGTCCGCGCCTCGGCCTGCAGACGGCGCTGGAGTGGACTGTCGGCTGGTACCAGTCGCAAGCGCAGGGTGCCGATGCGAGGCAACTCACCCTGGCGCAGATCGAACGCTACATGGGGCTCAGGCCCGCATGAAGCCCGCTGCCTGCCGCTTCTGCGGCGCGCTCCTCAAGCTCTCGTTCGCCGACCTGGGGATGTCGCCGCCCTCGAATTCCTTCCTCGAGGCGGAGGCGCTGAACCGTATGGAACGCTTCTACCCCTTGCACGCCTGGGTGTGCGGGAAATGCTTCCTCGTGCAGCTGGAGGAATTCGAGACGCCGGAGCAGATTTTCAGCGACTACGCCTACTTTTCCTCCTACTCGGAGTCGTGGCTGGCGCATGCAGAGGCGTACACGCAAGCGATGACCGCCCGCTTCGGCCTGAACGCCTCGAGCTTCGTGGTCGAGATCGCGAGCAACGACGGCTACCTCCTGCAGTACTTCGTTGCGCAGGGGGTGCCGGTGCTCGGCGTCGAACCCGCGGCCAATGTCGCCGCGGTGGCCGAGAAGAAGGGCGTGCCGACGCTGGTCAAGTTCTTCGGCGTGAAGACCGCGACCGAACTGGCCGCGGCGGGGCGCCAGGCAGACCTGATCCTCGGCAACAACGTGCTGGCGCACGTGCCGGACCTGAACGACTTCGTGCGCGGCATGAGCCTGCTGCTCAAGCCCGGCGGCGTGGTGACGATGGAGTTCCCGCACCTGCTCAAGCTCATGCAGGAAAGCCAGTTCGACACCATCTATCACGAGCATTTCTCCTACCTCTCCCTCGTCGTCGCCGAGCGCGTGTTCGCCGCGCACGGTCTCACGCTGTTCGATGTGGACGAGATCGCCACCCACGGCGGTTCGCTGCGCATCTACGCGCGCCACGCGGCGAACGCGGCATTGCCGGTGTCGAACAAGGTGGCCGAGCTGCGCGCGCGCGAGCAGGCGGCGGGCCTGGAGCGCGCCGGCACCTACCGCGCGTTCGCCGAGCAGGTGCGCGCGACCAAGCGCAGCCTGCTCAAATTCCTTATCGGCGCCAAGGAGTCCGGCAAGCGCGTCGTGGGCTACGGCGCCCCGGCCAAAGGCAATACGCTGCTCAACTACTGCGGCGTGCGTGGCGACCTGCTCGAATACACCGTGGACCGCAGCCCGCACAAGCAGGGCCGCTACCTTCCCGGGGTGCACATCCCGATCCATGCCCCAGCGAGGATCATGGCGGAACGACCGGACTACGTGCTCATCCTGCCCTGGAACCTGAAGGACGAGATCGTCGCGCAGATGGCCGGCGTCCGCGCCTGGGGCGGGCGCTTCGTGGTGCCGATCCCCGAGACGAAGGTGCTCGATTGAAATTCGCGCCGACGCCGCTCGCCGGGGCGTTCCTCATCGAGCTCGAGCGCATCGAGGACGAGCGCGGCTTCTTCGCGCGCTCCTTCTGCCGGGAGGAGTTCCGCAAGCACGGGCTCGATCCGGCCATCGCGCAATGCAACGTCTCCTGGAACCGCAGGCGCGGCAGCTTGCGCGGACTGCACTACCAGGCCGCGCCCCACGAGGAGGTCAAGGTGGTGCGCTGCACGCGCGGCGCGATCTGGGACGTGATTGTGGACCTGCGCCCAACCTCGCCGACGCAATGGCGCTGGCATGCCCTCGAACTGAACGCGGACAATCGACTGGCCTTTTACGTGCCGGCAGGGTTCGCGCACGGCTTCCAGACCCTCGCCGACGACAGCGAAGTGCTCTACCAGATGTCGGAGTCCTATTTCCCGGACCGCGCGCGCGGCGTGCGCTGGGACGACCCGAAGCTCGACATCCGCTGGCCGCTGCCCGACCCGGTCCTTTCTCCCCGCGATCGCTCCTACGCGCTGCTGCCATGAAGATCCTGCTGATCGGCGCGACGGGCCAATTGGGCGGCGACCTGGTGCGCAACAACCCGGGGCACGAAGTCTCCGCGCCCCCGCGCACTGAACTCGATCTCACCAGGCCGGGCGAAGCAGCGTTCATGATCGGAAAGCTGCGACCCGACACGGTGATCAACTGCGCGGCGTTCCACAATGTGCCCAAGTGCGAGGAGGAGCCGGCGCAGGCCTTTCTGGTCAATTGCGTGGCGGTACGCGACCTGGCGACGGCCTGCGCGGCGCAGGGCGTGCGCCTGGTCACCTTCAGCAGCGACTACGTGTTCGGCGGGCCGCGCAGCGAACCCTGGCGCGAGGACGACAAGCCCGCGCCGCTCCAGGTTTACGGCATCAGCCGGCTGGCCGGTGAGCATGCCGCGCTGGCGACGGCCCCCGGGCACGCCGTGGTCATCCGCACCTGCGGGCTGTATGGCCAGTCCGGGGCGCGCTCCAAGGGCGGCAATTTCGTGGACGGCCGCGTGGCGGACGCGCGCGCGGGCAAGCGCATCGAGATGGCGAGCGAACAGGTGGTCGCGCCCACCTCGACCGACGACTTGAGCCGCGCGGTGTACCAGTTGCTGGAGAAGCTTGCGCCGCCGGGGATCTATCACCTGGTCAACGAGGGCGCCTGCTCCTGGTACGAGTTCACGCGCGAGATTGTTCGCTTGGCAGGAGCGAAGGCCGAGGTGGTCCCCGTGGATCGAGGCGGCAGGACCGGCGCGATGCGCCGGCCGCTCTATTCGGTGCTGGCCAACACCAAGGCGCGTGGGCTAGGGGTGACGATGCCACCCTGGGGCGATGCCCTTGCACGGTACGTACGCCAGAAGTACAGCTGAGCGTGGCCGATCCGCAGCTATGCGTTGCACACCTTGTGAGGCGCGCGAATCCCATTTCGGCGCTGAAAGCGTTTCTCGATTCCTATGCCCGTTGCCCGTCGGGCGTTCCACACGATTTGCTCATCATCTTCAAGGGATTCTCGCGCCCAAGCGATCTGGCTCCCTATGAAGCTTGCCTCGCGGGCGTGGGGCACAGGCGCGTCTTCGTCAGCGACTATGGCTTCGACGTGCGCCCTTACCTCAAGGTTGTGCGCGAGCAGCCCTACCGGTACTTCATGTTCCTGAATTCCTTCAGCCAGGTGCTCGTACCGGGCTGGCTCGATTTGTTGTTCCGGCATGCAGGCAAGCCGCGGGTGGGCCTGGTAGGCGCAACCGGTTCCCACCAGAGCATCGTCAGCGACGCACCTGTATTGTGGGCCGAGCGACGAGCGGCGGTCAACGCGCTGCGTCGTGCGCGCTATGTTCTGAGCATATGGCGGCGATTCCCGGAGTTTCCGAACCACCATGTGCGCACCAACGGTTTTCTCGCTTCCCGGGATGTGCTTCTGCACGTGCGGCACGCGCCGATTCTGACGAAGTGGGCGGCCTATCGCTTCGAGAGCGGCGTGGGCAGCATGACGCGGCAGGTAGTTGGGGCGGGCCTAATTCCCCTGGTGGCCGGTGCTGACGGGCGTGCTTACGCGCCCGCCGATTGGCCGCAGGCAAAGACCTTCTGGATCTCGCGACAGGAGAACCTGTTGGTCTCGGACAACCAGACGAGGGCCTATGCGGAGGGCAATGGCGCGGTACGCGAGCGGCTCGCCTATTTTGCGTGGCGCCGGCGGCCCGACGGCACACTTCGTGCGCAAGCGCCCAGGGCAGAGCAATGACCGCCGCCGAGCAAACTGCCTGCCCGCAATGCGGTGGCGCCGCCACCCTGCTGTTTGAGGCCAGCGACATGAATCGCTGCATCACGGAGGAGAAGTTTCCCTACTACCGTTGCGACGCCTGCACCCTTGTGTTCCTGCAGCCCTTGCCTGCGGATCTGGGACGGTACTACCCCACGAACTATCACGAGATCCCTGCTTCTCTAGACGACTTGCTGCGTGGCAGCCAACGCACCGAAGGCTACAAACTGGACGCGATCGGTTCGCAGGGCCATGGC
>JBGPPD010000068.1:0-13556 GCA_041488375.1 Gammaproteobacteria bacterium
CTGGCGCGAAATGCTGCAGGACCTCGAATGCATCGCCCTGCATGCGAATCACCGCGCGCTCAACGCGCGCCTCGCCGGCGAAGTGCACCAGGCCGGCTGCGCCGTGCTCGCCTGGACGGTGAACGACCGGCGCAGCGCGCGCAAGCTGCTCGGCTGGGGGGTGGACTGCCTGGTGACCGACGCCCTGGCGCGTATCACGCCGGATTTCCAGTAACCCGCCGGCGCGCCGCGCCCTCAGGGCGCGGCGAGCAGCTGCTCGATGGCGGACACCAGCTTCGGGTCGCCGGGTTCGACCTTGGTGTCGAAGCTCATCACCTGCCTGCCGCCGCGGTCCACCAGGTACTTGTGGAAGTTCCAGCGCGGCTCGGCGCCGCTGGCGCGCGCCAGCTCGGCGAACAGGGGGTTGACCTGCGCGCCGCGCACGCTCGACTTGCCGAACATCGGGAATTCGATCGCGTACTGGTTGACGCAGAAGCTGGCGATCTCCTGGTTGCTGCCGGGTTCCTGTGCGCCGAAGTCGTTGGACGGGAAGCCGAGCACTACCAGGCCGCGCGCCTTGTATTTGCGGTAAAGCGCTTCCAGCCCTTCGTACTGCGGCGTGTAGCCGCACTGGCTGGCGGTGTTCACCACCAGCACCACTTTGCCCGCGTACGCGCACAGCGACTGCGGCTGGTCCAGGATCGTGGGCATGCTGCGGTCGAGCAGGGCAGGGCAGGCGGCGGCAGCGGGCACGGCGAAGCTCGCGAGCAGTAGGAAGCTAGAAAGGCAGCGGCGCATCGGGTTTGAGCGGCTGCAGCGCGGCGCGGAACTCCCGCTGAATGCGTTCCAGGCCGGCAACCGTATCCGCTTCGAAGCGTAGCACGATCACCGGCGTGGTATTGGAGGCGCGTGCCAGACCGAAGCCGTCGGCGTACTCCGCCCGCACGCCGTCGATGGTGAGGATGCTCTTCGCGCCGGGGAAGGGCTTCGACGCTTGCAGCTTTGCCACCAGTGCATGCGGCTCGCCTTCGGCGAGCTTCCAGTTGAGTTCCGGCGTCGAGGGGGCATTGGGCAGCGCCTTGAGCACGGCATTGCCGTCCGGTGCGCGCGCCAGAATCTCCAGCAGCCGGGCGCCGGCGTACAGCGCGTCGTCGAAACCGTACCAGCGCTCCCTGAAGAACGTGTGCCCGGACATCTCCCCGGCGAGCGGCGCGCCGGTCTCCTGCAGCTTCGCCTTGATGAGCGAGTGGCCGGTCTTCCAGATCAGCGGCCGGCCGCCGTGGCGCTCGATCCAGGGCGCGAGCAGGCGCGTGCATTTCACGTCGTAGATGATCTGCGCGCCCGGATTGCGCGACAGCACGTCCGCGGCGAACAGCATCAATTGGCGGTCGGGGTAGATGATCTCGCCGTCCTGCGTCACCACGCCGAGCCGGTCGCCGTCGCCGTCGAAGGCGAGGCCCAGTTCGCTGCCGGCGGCCTTGACCCTCGAGATCAGGTCGGCGAGATTCTTCGGCTGCGACGGATCCGGATGGTGGTTGGGGAAGGAGCCGTCGACTTCGCAGTACAGTTCCTCGACCCGGCATCCCAAGGCGCGGAACAGGCGCGCGGCCGCCAGCCCGGCGACCCCGTTGCCGCAATCCACGGCGATACGCATGGGACGGGCGAGCTTGACATCGCCCGCGATGCGCTCCACATACGCATCGAGGACGCTGGCGCTGCTGTGCCTGCCGTTGCCGTCGCGGAACATGCCGCGTTCGATGCGCCGGCGCAACTCCTGGATTTCGTCCCCCTGCAGCGTGTGCCCTTCGACCACCATCTTCAGGCCGTTGTAGTCGGGAGGATTGTGGCTGCCGGTCACCGACACGCAGCTGCCGCAGCCAAGATGGTGCGCGGCGAAGTAGGTCACCGGCGTCGGCGCCATGCCGATGTCGATGACATCGGCGCCCGCCTCGTTCATGCCTTGGGCGAGGGCGTGCGCCAGCTGCGGGCCCGAATGCCGCCCGTCGCGCCCGATGGCGTAACGCGGCGCCATCGATCCCAGCGCGCGCCCGATGGCGCGCACGATCTCGGCCGTCAGCGTGCGCCCGGCAATGCCGCGGATGTCGTAGGCGCGGAAGATTTCGGCGGGCAGGTTCACGGGGCGGACAGGAACTCCAGGACGCGGCGCGCGAGCCAGCCGCGCCGGCCCGGGAAGCCGACGTGGCCTCCCTCGCGCGGAAATTCTAGCAGCACGGCGCTCGCCGCGCGGCGCGTGGCGCGCTCCAGCGCCGCTTCCGGCAGGAACGGGTCGTTGCGCGCGTTCAGCACCAGGGTGGGCACGCGGATGTACTCGAGCCATGGGGCGCTGGACGCGCGCGCCCAGTAGTCGTCGGCGTCGCGAAAACCGTGCAGCGGCGCAGTGACCGCGTCGTCGAACTCGTAGAGCGTCGTGGCGGCGCGCACCCGGGTCGCGTTAAACAGGCCCGGGAAGCGCTCCAGCTTGGCGAAGGCATTGCGCTTCATCGTCGACAGGAAGCTGCGCGTATAGATCTGCCGGTTGAAGCCGCGGTCCAGGGCGCGGCCGGCGGCAGCGAGGTCGAGCGGCGCGGACACCGCGACCGCGCGCCGCAGCCGCGCCGCCGCGCCCTGCTCGCCGAGCCACTTGAGCAGCACGTTGCCGCCGAGCGAGACGCCGACGGCGAAATCGGGCTTGAGCCGGCGCAGGATCCAGTCGAGTTCCTCGCTGTCGCCGGAATGGTAGGCGCGCGCCTTCAGGTTCGGTTCCCCTGAACAGCCGCGGAAATGCGGCACCACGCAGCGCCATCCGCGCGCCAGTGCACTTGCCGCGATCGCGCGCGCGTAGTGGCTCGCCGTACTTCCTTCCAGGCCGTGGAACAAGGCGAGCAGCGGCTCGCCGCCGCCCGCCCAGTCCAGGTCGATGAAGTCGCCGTCCGGCGTGTCCCAGCGCTCGCGCCGCCACGCGATGCGCGGTCCCGGGGCAAGCGCCGGCAGGATCGTCTGCAAGTGCCCGCCCGGCAGCCACCACGGCGCGCGGTAGCCGTTCAATGCAGGATCTTCGGCGCTTCGCGCGGCGGCTCCGCCCGGCCCGGCGCCGGCGAGCCGTGGTGCACGATCATGCGCCAGCCGGAGGCGGTGCGCAGGTAGACGTTGGTGGCGACTACCGCCTGCAGCGGGCGCTGCTCGCCGGGCACCGTGAAATTCTCGTGCACGCTGCGCACCGCCACCACCGGGCCGTCGATCGCCACCTGCTGGCTGAGCTGCACGCGCGCGCGCGCGCCGCCGGCGAAGATCTGCCGCCAGCTGTCGCGCACCTGGTCCTGGCCGGTGAGGCGCGTGCCGCCCGGATGCACGCAGAGGATCTCCTCGTCCTCCGACCACACCGCCATCATCAGCTCGAGGTCGGCGCGCTCCAGCGCCTCGTAAAAGGCGGTTTCCGCGTCCTGCGCCGTCGGGAATATCCGCAGGCTCACGCCAGCTGCGCGATCTCGCCGAGCACGCGCTCGACGCTGAGTTCCTGCATGCAGCGGAAGTGGCCCAGCGGGCATACGCGGGCGTAGCAGGGGCTGCAGTCGATGCCGAGCCACACGACCCGCGCCTTCGCCGACAGCGGCGGCGTGTGCCTGGGGCTGGAGGAGCCGAAGAGGGCCACCTGCGGCCGGCCGAGCGCCGCCGCCACGTGCATCAGGCCGGAGTCGTTCGACACCACCAGTTGCGCGCCGGCGAGCAGTTCGATGACCTCCTCGAGCGTGGTCTCGCCGGCGAGGTTGCGGCCCCGGATGCCGGCGGCCTGTTCGCGTTCCCTGGCGGAGCCGAGCAGCAGCACCGGCAATGGCATGCGCTCGGCGAGTTCCCTGAAATACGGCCAGCGCTTGGCGGGCCCGTACTCCGCGCCCGGGCAGAACGCGGCGTAGGGCCCGGCGATGCCGAGGCGCTCGCGCGTGCGCTGCGCCGCCTGCGCGTCCACCGCCAGTTGCGGCTCCGGCAGGGGCAACGGGATCTCGGCCCCTGGGGCTGCGGCCAGCCGCGCATAGTGCAGCGCCATCGGCTCGCGTTCGCGCTGTTCCTGGTACCGCAGGTTCAGCAGGCCGTAGCGCGACTCGCCGACGTAGCCGCTGCGGATGGGGATATCCGCGAAGAACGGCAGCAGCGCCGATTTCCAGGTGTTGGGCAGCACGATCGCCTGGTCGTAACCCAGCGCCTTGAGCGTGCGGCCCAGTCGCCAACGTTCGCGCAGCCTCAGCTTGCCGTGCTCGAACGCGGTCTCGATCACGCCGGAAACCTCGGGCATGCGGCGCACCACCGGTGCCACCCAGCTCGGGGCCAGGACATCGAGGCGAGCCTGCGGCAGCCGTTCGCGCAGCCGCGCGAGCAGCGGCTGCGCCATCAGCGCGTCGCCGATCCAGTTCGGGGCGACGACCAGGAGGCGGGGCACGCTAGTGCCCTTTCGGGGCCGCTCCCTTGAACACGTAGCGGGTGCCGCAGTACGGGCACAGCGCCTCGCCCTGCTGCACCACGTCGAGGAACACGCGCGGGTGGCGCGACCAGAGCGGCGCGCCCGGCATCGGGCAGTGCAGCGGCAGGTCCTTCTCGCCGACCTCCACCTGCCGCGCGGCGTCCGTGCTCACGCCTTGCCTTTCGGCTTCATCGGCACGGGCGTGAGCCAGTGCTTGTGCCTGCGGTCCTTGCCGGTGACCACGTCGAAGAACGCCTTCTGCAGCTTCTTGGTCACCGGCCCGGCCTTGCCGGCGCCGATCACCCGGCTGTCGAGCTCGCGGATCGGCGTGACTTCGGCGGCGGTGCCGGTGAAGAAACACTCGTCGGCGATGTAGATGTCGTCGCGCGTCAGGCGCTTGGCTTTCACCTGGTAACCGAGGCCCTCGGCCAGCTCGATGACGGAGGAGCGCGTGATGCCGGTGAGCGCGGAGGTGAGCTCCGGCTCGACGATCACGCCGTCCTTGACGATGAAAATATTCTCCCCCGCGCCCTCGGCGACGAAGCCGTCCACGTCGAGCAGCAGCCCCTCGTCGTAGCCGTGCATGGTGGCTTCGAGGGTCGCCAGCACCGAGTTCGGGTAGGTGCCCGACATCTTGGAGCGCGCCATGGTGACGTTGACGTGGTGGCGCGCGTAGGACGAGGTCTTCACGCGGATGCCTTTCTCGAGCGCCTCCGGCCCGAGGTAGGCGCCCCAGGGCCACGCCGCGATCGCCACGTGCACTTTGGCGCCGACCGGCGACACGCCCATCTTCTCCGAGCCGTAGAAGGCGATCGGCCGCACGTAGCAGGCCTCGTGGCCGTTGGCGCGCACCACGTCGATCTGCGCCTGCATCAGCTGAGCCTTCGAGTACGGGATCTTCATCAGGTAGATGTGCCCGGAGTTGATCAGGCGCTGCGTGTGCTCCGGCAGGCGGTAGATCGCGGTGCCCTGGGCGGTCTTGTACGCCCGCACGCCCTCGAACACCGCCAGGCCATAGTGCAGCGAATGCGTGAGCACGTGGGTGGTGGCGGACCGCCAGGGCACGAGCTTGCCGTCGTACCAGATCCAGCCGTCGCGGTCGGCCATCGAGAGCGGCGCCTTGGGGGCGGTCTTTGCTTTCGCCATGTCGCGGGTTCTCCGTGAAAGAGGCGCCATTCTAACCACAGCGGCGCAAAATCCGCCATACTATTAACATGGCTGTTAATCCTCAGGAGCGGGTGTTCGCCGCGCTGGCCTCGATGCCGCGGCGCCGGGTGCTGGCCTTTCTGGCGCAGACCGCGCTGTCCACCAGCGACCTCGCGGAGCGCTTCGGCATGAGCGCGCCGGCGGTGTCGCGCCACTTGTCGGTGCTGCAGCGCGCCGGACTGGTATCGGCGGAACGGCAGGGCCAGCGCGTGCTCTACCGGCTGGAGCGGGAGGCGCTGCTCAACGCGCTCGCCGGCTTCGCCTCGCTGGTGGACGGCCCGCTGCGCCGCGGAACGCAGTTTGCGCGCGCGCCGCGCGAAGCGATCTGATGCTAGGCTCTGCCGCGCAACGCACCTGGCGATGAGGCGGATGCGATCCATTCTGATGCTCTCGGGACTGGTGGCGCTCGGCGGCTGCGCCGGCGTGCCGGACGACGGCCTGCTCGCGTCCACGTCCATCGTGCGCGAGTTGCGGCGCGAATCGGGCGACGTCATCGAAGTGGCGCGTTTCTCGCGGCTCGCGGCGGGCGCGCCGCTGCCCGAGGACTGGCTTGCCTGGGGCCTGCGCTCGGGCAAGCTGCCGACCGAGTACCGCCTGGTGCGCTCGACGCGCGGCACGGTGCTCGAGGCCAGCGCGGAGCGCGCAGCGACCGGGCTGCACCGCGAGATCCGCGTCGACCCGCGCCGCCAGCCGTTCCTGGACTGGACCTGGCGGGTCGATAGCCTGATTCCCGGCGCCGACAACAGTTACGCCTACCGGGACGATTCGGCCGCGCGCCTGGTGGTCTCCTTCCACGGCGACGCCGGGAAGCTGGATTTCGAGCAGCGCGCCAAGCTGCGCCTGATCAAGGCGGTCACCGGCGAAGGGCTGCCCTACGCGATGCTCATGTACGTGTGGGCCAACGAGCTGCCGGTCGACAGCGTAGTGCCGAATCCCCATTTCGACCGCATCCGCATGATCGTGGTGGAAAGCGGCGAGGCGCGCCTCGGGCAATGGCTGCATTACCGCAGGAACGTGCTGGAGGACTTCCGCCGGGCGTTCGGCGAGGATCCCGGCGACATCGTCTCGATCGGGGTGCTGACCGACTCGGACAACAGCCAGCACGTCGCGCACGGCTATTACGGCGACATCACGCTGCGCGCGCCCTAGCCGAACACGGTACGCCACAGCGCGCGCACTGCGGCAGCGTGGGCGCCGACCTGCTCTGTCGGGATGCGCGCGTAACGCGCGCCGCTCATGCGCAGCGCGTGCTGGAGGCGCCGGAACTCGCGGTAGGCTCCGCGGCACTGCTCGGCCAGCTCCGGCGGGATCAACCGCAGCCCCGCCGCAATGCCGAGCAGCGCGATATTGCCCAGGTTTTCGGTGAGCCCGGGATGGCGCGCGGCATGCGAGAGAACCAGAAACTGCACGATGAACTCCAGGTCGATCATCCCGCCGCGGTCGTGCTTGACGTCGAACAGCCCCGAGGCGTTCGGGTGCGCCGCGTGCAGGCGCTCGCGCATCGCCAGCACTTCCTTCGCCAGCGCCGCGGCGTCGCGCGGCCTGACCAGGATGCGCCGGCGGATGTCCTCGAAAGCGGCGCCGACGCGCGCGTCGCCGGCGCAGGCGCGCGCCCTGGTCAGCGCCTGGTGCTCCCAGACCCACGCCGATTCCTCCTGGTATTTGGCGAAGGCCTCGATGGAGGACACCAGCAGGCCGGCCTCGCCCGAAGGCCGCAGGCGCAGGTCGGTCTCGAACAGCACGCCGCTCGAGGTCCGCGTGGTGAGCCAGAGGTTGAGGCGCTGCGCCAGGCGCGCGTAGTTCTCCGGGGCGCGTTCGTCGGCGTCGTCGTAGACGAAGATCAGGTCGAGGTCCGAGGCGTAACCCAGTTCCTTGCCGCCGAGCTTGCCGTAGGCGACCACCGCGAAGCGCGGCTGCTCCCGGTGCCCGGTGCGCAACTGCGACCAGCATAGCTCCAGCGCCACGCCGAGCACGCGGTCGGCGAGCTCCGAGAGATGGTCGGCGAGCTTTTCCATGCTCAGCAGGCCGCCGATGTCCTGCGCCAGCAGGCGGAACAGCTGCGACTGGTGCTGTTCGCGCAGCACGTTCATCTGCCGCTCGGCGTCGCCGCCCGCGGCCTCGAGGGCGGCGCGCAGCGCGCGCTCGAAGGCCGCCCAGTCCGGCGCGGCGTAGAGCACGCGGTCGTCGAGCAGCTCGTCGAGCAGCAGCGGATGGCGCGTGACGAATTCGGCCGCCCAGCTGGAAGCGGCGATGATCCGGGTGACGCGCTCGAGTGCCTCCGGGTGTTCGGCCAGCAGCGCGAGGTAGGCGGCGCGGCGCGCGATCGCCTCGATCAGGTCGAGGCCGCGCGCCAGTGTGGCGTCGGGGTCGCCGCCGCGCGCCGCCGCGGCCGCCAGCGCCGGCACCAGCGTGTCCACCCGTCGCCGCGACTCGTCGGGCAACAGCGCATAGCGCTGGCTGCGCCGCACCGCGGCCAGTCGCTCGGCGCTCGCCTGCACGTTGCGGTAGCCGCGCGCGGCAAGCGCCAGCGCCACTGCCGCGGCGTCGTCCTGCCATAGGTCCGGCGCGTCCGCGGCCGGCGCTTCGGCGAACACCAGCTGGAAGTGGCGCTGGACCGCGTCGCGGTGCGGCTGCAGCCGCGCGTGGAACTGTTCCCAAGTAGCGCAGCCGGACATGCGGGCGATGCGCACGCGGTCCTCGGGGTCCTGCGGCAGCGTGTGCGTCTGCAGGTCGTCCAGGTACTGCAGGCGGTGCTCGGTATTGCGCAGGAAGACGTAGGCCTCGGAGAGCTCGCGCACCGCCTCAGGCGGCAGCAGGGCGCGCTCGCCCAGGAGCGCTAGCACTTGCAGCGTCGGACGCACCGCCAGCGCCGGGTCGCGGCCGGCGCGCACCAGCTGCAGCGCCTGCGCGACGAACTCGATCTCGCGGATGCCGCCGGGCCCGAGCTTGACGTGCTCGGCGAGGTCGCGGCGCGCGACCTCGCGCCGCACTTCCGCATGCAGCCGCCGCATGGCCGCGAGCGTGGCGTAGTCCAGGTACTTGCGGAACACGAACGGGCGCACGATCGCCGCCAGCTCCTCGTGACCGCTGCCGGTGATCGGCCGCGCCTTGATCCAGGCGTAACGCTCCCATTCGCGCCCCTGGGTGACGAAATAGTCTTCCAGGGCGCCGAAGTCGGCCACCAGCGGGCCGGAATCGCCGTAGGGACGCAGGCGCATGTCGACGCGGAACGCGAAGCCGTCCCCGGTGAGGTCCGACAGCAGCGCGATCAGCTTGCGGCCGGCGCGCTCCAATGCGGGCATCCGCGCGCCAGCCGCTTCCGGGTGCAGGAAGATGAGGTCGACGTCGGAAGAAACGTTCAGCTCACGGCCGCCGAGCTTGCCCATCGCGACCACCACCAGCTCGCGCTCCCCGGTCCAGTCCAGCGCAGCGGCGATCTCCAGCTCGGCGAGATCGCTCATCGTCGAGCAGACCTCGGACAGGTCCGCGCTGCCCTCGAGATCGCGCCGCATGACGCGCAACAGGACACGGGCGCGCAGTCGCCGCAGGCGGCGCTTGAGCGCCGCCTCGTCGTCGCCGGCGCTGCCGCGCAGCGCGGCGACCATCTCGGCGCGCGCAAATGCCGTGGGCGCGGCCAATTCGGCGGCCAGCTCGGGATCGGCTCGCAGCGCGCGCTCGGCGTGGCGCGACAGGGCGATTTTGCCAATCGGATCGGGCATTTACGGTTAGAATGGACCGCGAGCGCCGGACGCCGCAAGAACTTTATGCGCCGCCGTGCCCCAAACCTGCTGGTCGAGCGTTATTTCCACCTGATACCCATACGACTATAGGGGCAAGGCCAAGCGCGATGCAAACCACGGATCAATCCAGCCTCAAGCGCACGCTGCTGCGCGCGCTGGAAGCGCTGGCGTGGACGCTGTTTTTCGCGTTCGCCGCCGTGTTCCTCGCGCTGCGCTTCTGGCTGCTGCCGCAGGTCGGGAATTACCGCGGCGACGTCGAGGCGGCGTTGACGCGCGCGGTCGGGCTGGCGGTGAAGATCGGCGGCCTGCAGGCCGACTGGGACGGCTTGCGGCCGCGCCTGGTGGTGTCCGACCTGCGCGTATACGACCGCGAGGGGCGCGAGGCGCTGGTGCTGCCGTCGGTCGAGCCGGTGGTGGCCTGGAGCACGCTGCTGGCGCGCGACCTGCGCCTGCAAACACTGGCGATCGAAGGGCCCCGGCTCACCGTGAGACGCGATGCGGGCGGTGCGATCCACGTCGCGGGCGTGACGCTGCAGGCGGCGCAGCAAGCCGCGCAGGGCGACGGCCGGCTCGCCGGGTGGTTGCTGGAGCAGCGCGAGATCGTGGTGCGCAACGCGGAGATCGAGTGGCTGGACGAGTTGCGCGGGGCGCCGCCGCTCGCGCTGCACGCCCTGCAATTGCGCCTGCGCAACCGCGGCGACGTGCACCAGATCGGCCTGTCGGCGCGCCCGCCGAGCGAGCTCGGCGCCAGCGTGGAACTGCGCGCCTCCCTGTCGGGCGACCTCAGCTTGCAGCCCGGCGCCTGGCAGGGCCGCGTCTACGCCGAGCTGGGCTACACCGACCTCGCCGGCTGGCGCGCCTGGCTCGATTACCCGGTGGACCTGAGCGCCGGCCAGGGCGCGCTGCGGCTGTGGGCGACGTTTGGCGCCGGCAAGCTGGTGGATGCGACGGCGGACCTCGCGCTGACCGGCGTCATGGTGCGGCTGGACCCCGACCTGCCGGTGCTGGCGGTCACCAGCGTGACCGGGCGCGTGCAGGGGCGCCAGACCGCGCGCGGCTACCAATTCGGCGCGCGCCGCCTGGCGCTGGTGCCGGTGCAGGGCGCGCCGCTGCGCGGCACCAGCTTCACGGCGAGCTGGCAGGCGGCCGAGGGCGCGCAGGCGGCAAGCGGCGCCGTGAGCGCGGACCTGATCGAGCTCGGGCCGCTGGCGCAGCTCGCCGATTTCCTGCCGTTCCCGCGCGACTTGCGCTCGCTGCTGTCCGAACTCGCGCCGCAGGGGCGCTTGCAGGAGGTGGATTTCCGCTGGACCGGGGAGCTGCCCGATCGCGCCCGCTTCGAGGGGCGCGCGCGCTTCGACGCCCTCACCATGACGCCCTGGCGCGCGATCCCCGGCTTCGCCAACCTGTCGGGCCGCGTGCACGCGACCGAGTCGCGCGGCGAACTGCAGCTCGCCGCGCGCAACGCCGAGATCGGCCTGCCGAAGGTGTTCCCCGAGCCGCGCGTGCGGCTGGACGCCCTGGAGGGCGAACTGCGCTGGGAGCGCACGCCGGCCGCGGGCGTCAACGTGACCCTCGCCGGGCTGAGCTACGCCAACGAGGATTTCGCCGGCAACGCGTCGGGAAGCTACCGCTACACGGGCGAGGGGCCCGGGGTGATCGATCTCATCGCGCAGCTGACGCGCCTCAACGCGGGCAACCTGCCCCGCTACCTGCCGCTGAGCACGATCATGGGCGAGAAAAGCCGCGCCTGGCTGGTCGGCGCGATCCGCGGCGGGAAATCGAGTGACGCGCGGCTGCGCCTGCTGGGCGACCTGCGCGACTTCCCGTTCGTCGATCCGGCGAAGGGACAATTCCGCATCGAGGCGCAGCTGCGCGAGGCGAACCTCGAATACGCCACGGGCTGGCCGCTGGCGGAGGACATCGACGGCGAGTTGCTGTTCGAACGCAACCGGATGGAGATCAGCGCGCGCCGGGCGCGCATCCTCGGCGCCGGCGTGTCCAGCGTGCGCGTGGCGATCGCGCAACTCGGCAATCCCGGCGCCGAGCTGCTGATCCAGGGCAATGCCGAAGGCCGTACCGCCGATTTCCTCGATTTCATCCGGCGCAGCCCGGTGCGCGGCATGGTCGTCGGCGCCACCGACGAGCTGAGCGCGAGCGGCAATGCGCGGCTGCGCCTCAAGCTGGCCCTGCCGCTGCAGCGGCTGGACGCCAGCCGGGTGGAGGGCGAGGTCCGGTTGGCCGGCAACACCTTGCACCTGGCGCCGGGCCTGCCGCCCCTGGAGCGCGCCAGCGGCACGCTGTCGTTCACCGAGCGCTCCGTCACCGTTCGCGAGGCGAGCGGCCGCATCTTCGGCGGTCCGATCGCGCTCAACGGCCGCAGCAGCCGCGGCGGCGACCTGAACTTCCTGGCGCGCGGCTCGTTCTCCGCCGCGGCGCTGGAGCCGCTGCTCGGCCGCCAATGGCGCGGCGTGCTCAAGGGGTCCGCGGCCTACACCGCGACGGTCAGCGCGCGCGGCAAGCGCACGCCGCGCTTCACCTTCGAGTCCGACCTGAAAGGCGTGTCCAGCGAGTTGCCCCCGCCGCTCGCCAAGCCGGTGGGCGTCGCGCTGCCGCTGCGCGTCTCGGTGGTGACGGGCGAGGCCGGCCAGCGCAGCTTCATCACGCTCGGCCGGGTGCTGCGCGCGGAGTTGCTGCACCAGGCCGAGGGCGAGAAGTTGTTGGAGCGCGCGACGCTGGCCTTCGCGCCGCCCGCCGGCGGGCGGCTGCGCATGCCGCCGGAGCGCCGCGCCGTCCTGGTGTACGGGGCGCTGGAGAGCGTGGACCTGGAGCGCTGGCTGCCGTTGCTGGCGGGCGGGAGCGGCGACGGATTGCAGCTGCGCACCGATCTGCGCATCGGCACGCTCGACGCGTTCGGCAAGCGCCTGAACGACATCGTGGTCAGGGCCGCCACGCAGGAGGAAGGCTGGACCGCGAGCCTGGAGTGCGCGCAAGTCAACGGCGACCTGTCCTACCGGAGCGGGGATGGCGGCAAGCTGGTGGCGCGGCTGTCGCGCTTCGTCGAGCCGCCCGACAGCCCCGGGGTGCAGGCGGCGCACGAGCTCGCGGACCTCCCGGCACTGGACCTGATCGCCGACAGTTTCAGCCTGCGCGGCAAGGAGTTCGGCAGCATGCAGATCGTGGCGCGCCATGAGGGCACGGGCTGGCTCCTCGAGCGCGTGGCGATGCGCAACCTGGACAGCTCGCTGATCGCCAGCGGCGTCTGGCGCACGGGGGCGGGAGCCAGCACCACGCTCAAGGTGGACGTGGAGGCGAGCGACGTCGGCCGCATGCTCGAGCGCTTCGGCCAGCCCGGGCTGGTGAAAGGCGGCAACGCCAAGGCGCAGTTGGCCGTGGCCTGGAACGGCGACCCGACGGCGATCGACTACGCCAGCCTCAGCGGGCGCGTCGAAATGCATGCCGCCGACGGGCAATTCCTGGAGATCGATCCCGGACTGGGCAAGCTGGTGTCGCTGATGAGCCTGCAGATGCTGCCGCGGCGCATCACGCTCGATTTCCGTGACGTGTTCTCCAAGGGATTCAAGTGGGAGCGCATCGACGCCACGGCGCAGATCACCCGCGGCGTGCTCGACACCCAGGATTTCCGCATGCGGGGTTCGGCGGCCGACGTGGTGCTGAAGGGCCAGGCCGACCTCGCGCACGAGACGCAGGACCTGCACGTGCGCGTCACGCCGAAACTCGGCGACTCCGCCGCGACGGTGGTCGGCGTCATCAATCCGGTCATCGGCCTGGGCACCTTCATCGTGCAGCGGGCGCTGAAGGACCCGCTGGGCCAGATCTTCGCTTTCGAATACGGCATCACCGGCAGCTGGGCCGACCCGAAGGTCGCCAAGCTGAGCCCGGCCGTTTCCACCGAAGTCCCCTCGCCGCCGTCGGGCAACTGAAGGACAGTCCATGGACACCGATACCCTGCTCGCCACCGCCGACGCCTGCCTGCTGGCGCCCTATGACCTGGAGGCGCGCCGGCTGGACGCGGTGTTCGCCGCGCTTGCGCGCCGCCGCGTCGAGCACGCCGACCTGTATTTCCAGTACACCCGCGCCGAGGGCTGGAGCCTGGAGGAGGGCATCGTCAAGTCGGGCAGTTTCTCCATCGAACAGGGCGTGGGCGTGCGCGCCATCTC
>JBGPPD010000069.1:0-13271 GCA_041488375.1 Gammaproteobacteria bacterium
GATTGTGATTCCAGTTGTTGTGGGTTCGAGTCCCATCGGTCACCCCACATTTTCCCGGCGCGGCAGGTCCTCGCGCGGCAGCAGGAACACCTGATCCGAAGGCCAGCGGAACGGCGTGCGCGCAAACGCGCGCTGCAGCGCCCTGCGATGGCGCCCGATTTCGCACACCAGCAGGCCCTCGCGCCGCAGGTGCTCGCGCGCCTGCTCGAGGATCCGATGCACCAATTCGAGGCCATCGCCGCCGCCGGCCAGCGCCATCTTCGGCTCATGCCGATACTCGCGCGGCAGCGTCTGCATCGATCGCGCGTCGACGTAAGGTGGGTTGCAGAGGATCAGATCGTAGCGGCGTTTCCCCAGGTTCGACATCAGGTCCGACTTCACGAGCCGCACCCGGCTGCACAGCCGATGCATCGTCACATTGCGTCTCGCCACCGCCAATGCGCCTGCGGAAACATCGGATCCATCGACACGGGCACGCGGGAAGGCCCGCGCGGCAAGGATGGCGAGGCAGCCCGAGCCGGTACACAGATCCAGCACGCGCTTTGGCCTCCCCAGATCCTTGAGCAGGAAGGCGATATGCGAGCGCGGAACGATGACGCGGCGGTCGACGTAAAACGGCTGGTCCGCCAGCCAGGCTTCGTTGAGCAGGTAAGCCGCGGGGACTCGATCGCGGATGCGACGCCGCACCAGGCGCTCGACGCGCGCACGCTCCGCCGGAGCAACCGCGCGCTCAACGGGCGCGTCGAACGGCAGGCCGAGCCCGCGCAATACCAGGAAGGCGGCTTCGTCGCGGGCGTTCGACGTGCCGTGGCCGTAGTGCAATGGCGCCGCGCGCAAGCGCCGCGCCACGTCCCGCACCAACTCGCGCAGCCTCAAGGCAGCAGCGCGCGCAATGTGTCGAGGTAGATGCGCGGCAGCTGTTCGAGCGCCTGCAGCTCGATGTGCTCGTTCAGCTTGTGGATGCTGGCATTGACCGGGCCGAACTCGACGACCTCGGGACAGATGTCGATGATGAAGCGGCCGTCGGAGGTGCCTCCGGCCGTCGACAGCTGCGGCGCGTGGCCCGCGTGCGCCTGCACCGAGCGCTGCACCGCCTCGATCAGGCGGCCCTTGCCGCTGAGAAACGGCTTGCCGCCGAGCGTCCACGCCACGCTGTAGTCGAGGCGGTGCTTGCGCAGCACGTCCTCGAAGCGCGAGCGCAGCGACTCTTGCCGGCTGGCGCTCGAGAAGCGAAAATTGCAGAGCATCTCCACGCTGCCCGGCACGATGTTCTCCACGCCCGCGCCCGCGTGGAGGTTGGAGACCTGGAAGCTGGTGGGCGGAAACGACTCGTTGCCGCGATCCCATTCGATGGCCGCGAGCTCGGCCAGCGCAGGGGCGAGGAGGTGGATCGGGTTCTTCACCTGATCGGGATAGGCGACGTGGCCCTGCACGCCGCGCACCGTCAGTTTGGCCGAGAGCGAGCCGCGCCGCCCGACGCGCACCATGTCGCCGAGCGTCTTGGCGGACGAAGGCTCGCCGACGAGGCAGAAGTCGATCGCCTCGCCGCGCTGTTTGAGCTTTTCGACGACGCGCGCCGTGCCGTCGACCGACGGGCCTTCCTCGTCGGAGGTGATGAGCAGGGCGATCGATCCCGCATGCCCGGGGCGCTCGGCGATGAACTGCTCCAGGGCGACCACGAACGCCGCAATGGAGGACTTCATGTCGGCGGCGCCCCGCCCGTAAAGCCTGCCCTCGCGCACGGTAGGGACGAAGGGATCGGACTGCCACTGCTCCAGCGGGCCGGTCGGCACCACGTCGGTGTGCCCCGCGAAGCAGAACAGGGGCCGGCCCCGGCCGCGCCGCGCCCAAAGATTGGTGACGCCGTTGACGCTGGCGTCTTCGCACTGGAAGCCCGACTTGGCGAGGCGCGCGGCCAGCAGCGCCTGGCAGCCCGCGTCGGCGGGCGTGACGGATTTGCGGGCGATCAGCTCCCGGGAAAGGTCGAGGGCTGAATTCACCTCAAGTGGTCGCGTCGATCTTGAAGTCGCTGAACGAGGCGCCGCCCTGGCCGCCGGCCAGCAGGCCTTCCTTCTTGTCGCCTTCCTTCTTGTCCGCGGGCACCGGGATGGAAACCTGCCCGGAGGTGATCTGGCCCGCCGTGGCCTGGTTGATCAGCCACAGCATGTTGGTGGCCGAATCCGCGTTCAGCATCGCCTCGTCCTGCGTGATGTCGCCGGCGAGGAACAGCTTGAACAGCGCCTGCTCGAAGGTCTGCGAGCCGGGCGCCATGCTCTTTTCCATCGCTTCCTTGATCTCGTTGATCATGCCCTTCTCGATCAGCTCGGAAATGTGGCGCGTGTTCAGCAGCACTTCGCAGGCCGCCTTGCGCTGGCCCGCCTTGGTGCGCACCAGGCGCTGCGACACCACCGCCTGCAGCGACGCCGACAGGTCGAGCAGCAGGGTCGGCCGGTTCTCCAGCGGGTAGAAGCTGATGATCCGGTTCATGGCGTGGTAGCTGTTGTTGGCGTGCAGCGTGGCCATCGCCAGGTGGCCCGACTGGGCGTACTGCAGCGCCATCGACATGGTCTCGCGGTCGCGGATCTCGCCGATCAGGATCACGTCGGGCGCCTGGCGCAGCGCGTTCTTCAGGGCGGTCTGGAAGGCCTTGGTGTCGGTGCCGACCTCGCGCTGGTTGATGATCGACTTGCGGTTCTTGAAAATGAACTCGACCGGGTCCTCCAGCGTCAGGATGTGGCCCGATTTCTCGGCGTTGCGGAAATCGATCATCGCGGCGAGCGAGGTGGACTTGCCCGAGCCGGTGGCGCCGACCATCAGGATCAGCCCGCGCTTCTGCATCACGATTTCCTTGAGCACCGGGGGCAGGCCGAGCGAGTCGAGCGGCGGCACCGCCCCGGGGATGAAGCGCACCACCACCGCGGGGGTGCCCTTTTGCCGGAAGGCGCTGATGCGGAAGGTGCCCACTCCCTCCAGCGTGTAGGCCGTGTTCAGCTCCAGCTCCTCCTCGAACTCGCGCACCTGGTGCTCGTTCAGCACTTCGTACAGCAGCGACTGCACGGCGCTGGAGGTGAGGATGGTCTGGTTCACCGGCATGGCGTTGCCGTTGATCTTGATGTTGATCGGCGCGCCGATGGACAGGAAGATGTCCGAGGCCTTCTTATCGGCCATCAGCTGGAACAGGCGTTTCATTGCCGACATCGCACACCTCCAAGGGTGACGTTTAGCGCACCCCCGCTAGTTTAATCCCCGCGCAGCAGTTCGTTGAGGCTAGTTTTCGCGCGCGTCCTGGCGTCCACCCGCTTGACGATGACCGCGCAATACAGGGCGCAGCTGCGATCCGCCGAGGGCAGGGTGCCGGCCACCACCACCGAGCCGGCGGGCACGCGGCCGTAGTGCACCTGGCCGGATTCGCGGTCGAAGATCTTGGTGCTCTGGCCGAGGAACACGCCCATCGACAGGACGCTGTTCTCCTCGACGATCACGCCTTCGACCACCTCCGAGCGCGCGCCGATGAAGCAGTTGTCCTCGATGATCACGGGATTGGCCTGCACCGGCTCGAGCACCCCGCCGATGCCGACGCCCCCCGACAGGTGGACGTTCTTGCCGATCTGCGCGCAGGAGCCCACCGTGGCCCAGGTGTCCACCATGGCGCCTTCGTCCACGAAGGCGCCGACGTTGACGTAGGAGGGCATCAGCACCACGTTCTTCCCCACGAAGGCGCCGCGCCGCGCCATCGCCGGCGGCACCACCCGGAAGCCGCCGCGTGCGAACGCCGCCGCGTCGTAGGCGGCGAACTTGCCCGGCACCTTGTCGTAGTAATTGGTGGAGGCGCCGGCGATCAGGCGGTTGTCCTCCAGCCGGAAAGACAGCAGCACTGCCTTTTTCAGCCACTGATGCGTGATCCACTCGCCGCCGCGCTTCTCGGCGACGCGCAAGGTTCCCGCGTCCAGGCCGGCGAGGGCGAATTCGACGGCGTCGCGCAGTTCGCGCGGCGCCGCGGCGGGATTGAGCGAGGCCCGGTGGTCCCAGGCCCGGTCGATGACGCTTTGCTGTTTCTCCATGGCTCCTCTACAGGCTGCGCGCCAGCTGGCCGATCCGCTGGGCGGCCTCCACGCATTCCGCCAGCGGCGCGACCAGCGCGAGGCGCACGTGGTTGCGCCCCGGGTTGGCCCCATGCGCGTCGCGCGCGAGGTAGCTGCCGGGCAGCACCAGCACATTATATTGGCGCTGCAGTTCGCGCGCGAACGTCGCATCGTCCACCGGCGTGCGCAGCCACAGGTAGAAGCCGCCCTCGGGCATCGAGGTACCGAGCGGCGCGGCGATCAGCGGCAGCACCGCGCGGTATTTCTCCGCATACCGCTGGCGGTTGGCGCGCACGTGCGCTTCGTCGCCCCAGGCGGCGATCGACGCCTGCTGCACCGGCAGGCTCATCGCCGAGCCGTGATAGGTGCGGTACAGCAGGAAGCGCTGCAGGATCGCGGCGTCGCCGGCCACGAAACCCGAGCGCATGCCCGGCGCGTTGGAGCGCTTGGACAGGCTGGAAAAGGACACCAGGCGCGGAAAGCCGGCGCGACCGAGCTGCTGCGCCGCCTGCAGCGCCCCCAGGGGAGGCTGCGCCTCGTCGTAGTAGAGCTCCGAGTAGCACTCGTCGGAGGCGACCGTGAAGCCGTGGCGATCCGACAGCTCGAACAGCGACTTCCAGTCCGCGAGGCGCAGCACGCGACCGGTGGGGTTGGCCGGCGAGCAGACGTAGGCCAGCTGCACGCCGCGCCAGTCGAGCTCCGAGAAGCTCATGCCGTCGTTCAGGTATGCCGGCTGGGCGCCGGCGAGCAGCGCCGCGCCTTCGTAGATCTGGTAGAAGGGATTCGGGCAGGCGACGCGCGCCGCGCCGCCCGTCGGGTCGATGACGGTCTGCGCGAAGGCGAACAGGGCTTCGCGCGAACCGTTCACGGGCAGCACCTGCGTGGCCGGATCGACGGCCGGCAGGGCGTAGCGGCGGCCAAGCCAGGCCGCGATCGCTTCGCGCAGCGCCGGGGTGCCCGCCGTGGCGGGATAGCCCGACAGACCCTCCAGCGACCCGGCCAGCGCCGCCTTCACCAGCTCCGGGGTGGGGTGCTTGGGCTCGCCGATCGACAGGTTGATCGGCCGCAGCGCCGGATTCGGCGTCACGCCGGCGAGCAGGGCGCGCAGCTTCTCGAACGGATAGGGCTGCAGGCGCCCGAGCAGCGGATTCAAACGGGCGTTTTCCAGCCGCGCTTGCGGTGCTCGGCCACGATGGCGGTGGCAATGCCGCCGCGCACGTTGAAGCGCGCCGTGAGCCGCATGGTGCGCGGCTTCGTCGCCCGCACTAGGTCGTCGAGGATGCGGTTGGTGACCGCCTCGTGGAACGCGCCCTGGTCGCGGAACGACCACAGGTACAGCTTGAGCGACTTCAGTTCCACGCACAGCCGGTCGGGCACGTAGTCCAGTTCCAGCGCGGCGAAATCCGGCTGGCCGGTAAGCGGGCACAGGCAGGTGAACTCCGGCATCGCCATCTGGATGCGGTAGTCGCGCTCCGGCGACGGATTGCGGAAAGTCTGCAGGCGCTTGCTGGGGCGCGAAGGCATCGGAAATGCGTCGGATCTCGGCGGAAAGCGAGCGCGCAGATGGTATCATTTTCGAAACGAGAAAACGCTCCGTGCGCCTCACCCAGATCAAGCTTTCAGGCTTCAAGTCCTTCGTCGACCCCACCTCGATCCACTTTCCCGGCCAGCTGGTCGGCATCGTCGGACCGAACGGCTGCGGCAAGTCCAACGTCATCGACGCGGTGCGCTGGGTGCTGGGCGAGTCGCGCGCCTCGGCGCTGCGCGGCGATTCGATGCAGGACGTGATCTTCAACGGCTCGGGCAACCGCAAGCCGCAGGCGCGCGCCAGCGTCGAGCTGCTGTTCGACAACACGCTCGGCCGCGCCGGCGGGCAGTGGAGCCAGTACGGCGAGATCGCGGTGCGGCGCGTCCTGCAGCGCGACGGCGAGTCGTCCTACTTCATCAACGGCCAGCACGTGCGGCGCCGCGACATCACCGACATCTTCCTCGGCACCGGCCTCGGCCCGCGCGCCTACGCGATCATCGAGCAGGGCATGATCTCGCGGGTCATCGAGGCCAAGCCCGACGAGCTGCGGGTGTTCCTGGAGGAGGCCGCGGGCATCTCGCGCTACAAGGAGCGGCGCAAGGATACCGAGCACCGCCTGGCCGATACGCGCGAGAACCTGGCGCGCGTCACCGACATCCGCCTGGAGCTGAGCGCGCAGATCGACAAGCTCGACGCGCAGGCGAAGGTGGCCACGCGCTACCAGGAATTGCAGGCCGAATGGCAGCTCAAGCAGCAGTTGCTGTGGTTCCTGCGGCGCCGCGACGCGGCCGCCGAGCGCGAGCGCCATGCGCAGGACATCGCCAGGCAGGCCAACGAGCTCGAAGCGCGCACGGCGACGCTGCGCGAGATCGAGAACCGCGTGGAAAGCGCGCGGGCGGCGCATTATCGCGACGGCGACGCGATGAACGCCGCCCAGGCGGCGCTGTACGCGGCCAACGCCGAGGTGGCGCGCCTGGAGTCCGAGCTGCGCCACCTCGAG
Source organism: Gammaproteobacteria bacterium (assembly GCA_041488375.1). Classification (GTDB taxonomy): domain Bacteria; phylum Pseudomonadota; class Gammaproteobacteria; order Burkholderiales; family SG8-39; genus JAABQT01. The sequence continues at coordinate 6,611 of JBGPPD010000069.1, forward strand.
GAGACCCGCCAGCGCCTCGAATTCCAGCACGCCGAGCGCCGCACGCAACTCGATTCCTGGCGCGAGCAGCGAGCCCAGTTGACCCAGGCGCTGCACCTGTGGGTTGGCCGCGCCGAGGGAGCGCGCCGGCGCCTCGCCGAGGCGCAGGCGCGCCTGGCGGCCGAAAGCGCCAGGCTTCCCGAGGCGGAGCGGGCGTTCCGCGCCACGCAGGAGCAGCTGAACGAGGCGCGCAGCCAGCAGCTGCGTGCCGAGAGCCGGGCGCAACTCGAGCAATCCAACCTGGCGCACCTGGAGCGCGGCCTGCAGACGCTGGCGCAGCGTCACGAGCGGCTGGAGGGCGAACTGCAGGCGCTGCTGCAACCCGATGCAGCCGCGCTGGCGGCCCAGGAAGCGCGGCGCGGGGACAGCGACGCGGCGATCGCCGCGGCCGAAGAGGGCCTCAACGCCCTGCAGCAGGAATGCGACGCGCTGGATGCGGCACGGGCGAGCACCGCCGAGAACCTGTCGGGCGCCTCGCAGGAGCATGCGGCCGCCGAGGCGCAGCTCTCCACGCTGCAGCAGATCCAGGCGGCGGCCGAAGACAACGCACCCTTGCGCGACTGGCTGGAGCGCAACGGGCTGAGCGCGCTGCCGCGCTTCTGGCAGCGCGTGCGCATCGAGCCCGGCTGGGAAGTGGCGGTCGAGTCGGTGCTTCGCGAACGTCTGCATGCCCTCGATCTCGCCGAGGGCGCACGCTTCGATGCCTTGCTGGCGGATGTCCCCCCGGTCAAGGCCGGAGCCTTCCGGCATGGCGCGCCGGGCGCGCACACGCCCCTCCCCGGGTACCCGTCGCTCGGCGCCAAGGTGCAGGCCGGCAGCGCGGAGCTCGGCGGGGCGCTCGCCGACTGGTTCGCGCACGCCTACGCCTGCGACGGCACGCCCAGCGCTGCGGAGCGCGACCGGCTGCCGCCGGGGGCGCTGCTGGTGAACCGTGCAGGCCACCAGTTCACGCGCCATACCGTGGCTTTCCATGCGCCGGACCCGGCCGACGCCGGGCTGCTGGCGCGCCAGGCCGAGATCGAAGCGCTGCAGGCGAAGGTCGCCGAGCTGGCGCAGCGGGTCGCCGCGGCGCGCCTGCGCAGCGAGCGCGCCGGCGCCTCGCTGGAGGCGCGCCTCGGCGATCTCGAGGCGGCGCGCGATGCGCTGGCCGAGCGCCAGCAGCGGCGCCATGAGGTGCAGATCGAGCTGCTCAAGCTGCAGCAGGCACAGGAGCGCTACCGGGAGCGCAGCGGGCAGATCGCGGGGGAATTGGCGGAGATCGCGCTCGAGGCCGAGCGCGACGGGGCGCGGCGCGCCGAGTGCAGGCTGGCGGCGCAGCGCGCGGACCAGGACATCGCCGCGGCGCGCTCCCAGGTGGATGCCGTGCGCGAAGCCTATGTCGGCGCGGAGACCGCGCTGGCGGCGCAGCGCCTCGCCGGGCAGCAGGCGGAGCGCGAGGCGCAGGATGCCTTGTTCGGCGAGCGCGAGTGTTCCTCGAAGATCGCCGAGATCGACAGTTCGGTGCGCCTCATCGACCAGCAGATCGAGCGCGCGGACGCCGAAGTGGCCAAGCTGACCGAGGAGCTGTCGGTCGACCCGGTGCCGGCGGTGCGCGCCGCGCTGGATGGCGCGGTGGAGGAGCGCATCGCGCGCGAGAAGACGCTGGCGGGCGCGCGCAGCGCGGTCGAAGCGGCGGCGGCCACACTGCGCGGGCTGGAAGAGGAGCGCCTGCAGGCCGAGGCTGCGCTGGCGCCGCTGCGCGAGCGCATCGGCGAGCTGCGCTTGAAGGAACAGGCGGCGCAGATCAATCAGGACCAGCACGCCGACCAGCTGCGCGAGGCCGGCGCCGACGAGGCGCGCCTGCACGCCGAGGCTGCCGAGGCGCCGCGTCCGTCCTCGCTGCAGGGGGAGATCACGCGGCTGACGCAGTCGATCGCCGAGCTCGGCGCCGTCAATCTGGCGGCGCTCGAGGAGCTCAAGACCAGCCAGGAGCGCAAGGGCTTCCTCGATGCGCAGTCGGCGGACCTGGAAGAGGCGATGGGCACGCTCGAAGACGCCATCCGGCGCATCGACCGCGAGACGCGCGAGCTGCTGCGCGAGACCTTCGCCAGCGTCAACCGGCACTTCGGCTCGCTGTTCCCGGTGCTGTTCGGCGGCGGCGAGGCCAAACTGATCATGACCGGCGAGGAGATCCTCGACGCCGGGGTGCAGGTGATGGCGCATCCGCCCGGCAAGCGCAACAGCAGCATCCACCTGCTGTCCGGCGGCGAAAAGGCGCTGACCGCCATCGCCCTCGTGTTCTCGCTGTTCCAGCTCAACCCGGCGCCGTTTTGCCTGCTGGACGAGGTGGACGCCCCGTTGGACGACAGCAACACCCAGCGCTTCTGCGACCTGGTGCGCAAGATGTCGGCGCAGACCCAGTTCCTGTTCATCAGCCACAACAAGATCACCATGGAGATGGCGGCGCAGCTGATCGGCGTGACCATGCCGGAATCCGGCGTGTCGCGCGTGGTCGCGGTGGACATCGACGAGGCGCTGCGCATTCGCGAGGAGCTCGCCGCCTGAGCGCGGCGGGGCGGCCCGCGAGCCCACGGCCATGAGCGACCTGCAAATCGGGCTGCTGGCGGCAGGGGTGCTGGTCGTGGCGGGCATCCTCGCCTACAACTCGCTGCAGGAGCGGCGCGCGCGCCACACGGCCGAGCGCGCGTTCCGCTCCGGCCATGCCGACGCGCTGATGGCGGACGGCGCGGCGCAGCGCCGCGAGCCCGGCTTCGAAGGACCCGCGCGGCGCGAGTCCTCCCTCGAAGGGGCGGCGCTGCCCGATGCCCGCCTGGACTACATCATCGAGCTGAGCCTGCGGCAGCTGATGTCGGCGGCGGCAGTCGCCGAGCATTGGGCGCCGTTCGAGCACCGCTTCGCCGGGCTGGCCCTGCTGGCAGCCAGCCCGGACCGCAGCGCCTGGCGGCCGCTGGCGGCGGCGGGCAGCTGCGCGGCGGTGCGGGCGGCGCTGCAACTGGCCAGCCGCGCCGGTCCGACCGGCGAAGCGGAACTGATCGAGTTTCGCGCCGCGGCGGATACGCTGGCCGCCAGCATCGGGGCCACGGTGCAGGCACCGGAGGTGAAGCACGCCGTCGAGGCGGCGCGCGCGCTCGACCAGTTGTGCGCCGACGCCGACATCCAGGTCGTGCTGCACGTCGTGCCGCAGCCCGGCGGCGCTTTCGGGGCCGCCGCGCTCGCCGCGGCCGAAGGGCAGCAGGGGGAATTCGCCCTCAGCCGCCGCGAGGACGGCGCCCTCAGCCTGTCGCTGGACGTGCCGCGCACGGCGCAAGTGCGGCGCAATTACGACGCGATGGTGGTCCGCGGGCGCGACCTGTGCGTGGCCCTCGGCGGCATGATCGTGGACGACAACGGCCGCGCGCTCGACGAGCGCGCGCTGGCGGCGATCGGCGAGCAGCTCGACGCGGTGTGCGCGGCGCTGGCGGCGCACGGCATCGAGCCGGGCGGCCCGGCGGCGCAGCGCCTGTTCGCCTGAGGCATGGCGGCCGCCAAGGCCCTGCGCGCACTCGCTGAAGCGTTGCGCCGCGAGATCGAGCGGCACAACCACCTCTACTACGTAGAGGACGCGCCGGAGATCACGGACGCGGCCTTCGACCGGCTGTTCGCCGAACTGGTGCAGCTGGAAAGCGAGCACCCCGAGCTGGCGGGCCCCGACTCGCCCACCCAGCGCGTGGGCGCGGCGCCCCTGGCGGATTTCCCGGAAGTGCGGCACCGCACGCCGATGCTCTCCCTGGCGAACGCGTTTGACGAGGCGGCGGTCCGCGCCTTCGACAAGCGTGTGTGCGAGGCGCTGGCAGTGCCAAGCGTCGAGTACTCCGTCGAGCCCAAGTTCGACGGGCTGGCCGTCAGCCTGTCCTACCGCGACGGCGTGCTGGTGCGGGGCGCCACGCGGGGCGACGGCGAGCGCGGCGAGGAAGTGACGCCCAACCTGCGCACCGTGCGCTCGATCCCCCTGCGGCTGCCGCGCGCCGGGGATACCCGCGACCTCGAAGTGCGCGGCGAGGTGCTGATCACCAAGCGGGAGTTCGCGGCGCTGAACGAGCGCCAGCGCGCGGCGGGCGAGAAGGAGTTCGTCAACCCGCGCAATGCCGCGGCCGGCGGCTTACGGCAGCTCGACTCGCGCGTCAGCGCGCAGCGGCCGCTGCGCTTTTTCGCCTACGGCGTCGGCCTGCTGCCGGCCGGCGCGCCCGGCAGCCATTCCAAGTTGCTCCAGCGGCTCGCGGAGCTCGGCTTTCCGGTGGCCAAGGAACGCGATGTCGCCAGCGGCGTGGAGGGATTGCTGCGCTACTACGAGCGCATCGGCGCCCAGCGCGACCGCCTGCCTTACGCGATCGACGGCGTGGTCTACAAGGTCGACCGGCTGGACTGGCAGGAGCAGCTGGGCTACGTATCGCGCGCGCCCCGCTATGCCTTGGCGCACAAGTATCCGGCCGAGGAGCAGGAGACCGAGGTTCTCGCCATCGAGGTGCAGGTCGGCCGCACCGGCGCGCTGACCCCGGTGGCGCGCCTCAAGCCGGTGTTCGTCGGCGGCGTCACGGTCACCAACGCGACCTTGCACAACGAAGACGAGCTGCGGCGCAAGGACGTGCGCGTCGGCGACACGGTGGTCGTGCGGCGCGCGGGCGACGTAATCCCGGAAGTGGTTTCCGTGCGGCTGGGCGCGCGCCCGGCGCAGGCGCGCGAGTTCCGCATGCCGCTTCGCTGCCCCGTGTGCGGTTCGCCGGTGGTGCGCCTGCCGGGCGAGTCGGTGACACGCTGCACCGGCGGCCTGTATTGCAGCGCGCAGCGCAAGGAAGCCCTGCTGCACTTCAAGGGGCGGCGCGCGATGGACATCGAAGGGCTGGGCGACAAGCTCGCCGAGCAGCTGGTGGAGCAGGATCTGGTGGAGAATCCCGCCGACCTGTACTCGCTGGACGCCGCGCGCCTGGCTGCGCTCGAGCGCATGGGCGAGAAATCGGCGGCGCATGTCATCGCCAGCATCGAGCGCTCGCGGGATGCAACGCTCGCGCGCTTCGTGTTCGCCCTCGGCATCCCCGGCGTCGGCGAGGAGGTCGCCAAGATCCTGGCGCGGCATTTCGGCACGCTCGGGGCGCTGCTCGCCGCGGACTGGGAGGCGCTGGCGGCGGCGAAGGAGGCGGTGCGCAAGGAAAACGCGAAGCGCAAGCGCCGCGGCGAAGACGCCCAATCGGTGCCACTGGAGGGCATCGGCCCGGAGATCATGGACAGCATCCGCCAATTCCTGCACGAGCCGCACAACCGCAAAGTGATCCAGCGCCTGGTGGATGCGCGCAACGGCGTGCGTATCCGCCCGGAGCCGCGGGGGGTCGCCGCGGGCGCGCCGGCGAAGACCTTCGTGCTGACGGGGACCCTCGCCGGCATGACGCGCGACGAAGCGAAATCGCTGATAGAGTCCCGGGGACACAAGGTGGCCGGCTCCGTGTCGAAACACACCGATTACGTCGTCAGTGGCGCGGATGCCGGCAGCAAGCTCGAGCGCGCGCGCGCGCTGGGCGTCGAAGTGCTCGACGAGGACGGCTTGAAGCGATTGCTCGGAAAATCCTGAAGCGCATGGCACAGCAACTGCGCAAAGCGGTGTTCCCGGTGGCCGGCCTCGGCAGCCGCTTCCTGCCCGCCACCAAGGCGAGCCCGAAGGAGATGCTGCCGGTGGTGGACAAGCCGCTGATCCAGTACGCGGTCGAGGAAGCCGCCGCCGCCGGCATCACCGACCTGATCTTCATCACCGGCCGCAACAAGCGCGCCATCGAGGACCATTTCGACACCGCCTACGAGCTGGAGAGCACGCTCGCGACGCAGGGCAAGCGCGCCTTGCTGGAGGCGGTGCGAGGCGTGCTGCCCACGGGCTGCCGCTGCATCTACATCCGCCAGGCGGAGCCGCTGGGGCTGGGGCACGCCGTGCTGTGCGCGCAATCCGTGGTCGGCGAGGAGCCGTTCGCGGTGCTGCTGGCCGACGACCTGATCGACGCCAGGCCGCCGGCGCTGGCGCAGATGGCGCAGCAGTTTGCCAGGGAACGCTGCTCGATCCTCGGCGTGGAGGAGATCGCGCGCGACCAGACCGGCAGCTACGGCATCGTCAGCCCCGAGCGTCCCGGCGCCGAGTTGAGCGCCATCCGGGCAATCGTCGAGAAGCCCGCACCCGCGCAGGCGCCGTCCACCCTGGCGGTGGTCGGCCGCTACGTGCTGACGCCCGGCATATTCGGCAAGCTGGCCGGCGTGAAACCGGGCCGCGGCGGCGAGATCCAGCTCACCGACGCGATCGCCGCGCTGCTGGCGGAGGAAAAGGTGATGGCCTACCGCTTCGCGGGGCGGCGCTACGACTGCGGCTCGAAGCTCGGCTATCTGCAGGCCACGGTGGAACTCGGCGCGCGGCACGCGGAGGTGGGGGCCGACTTCGCGCGCTACCTGGCGGGGCGCCAGGATGCCTGAACTGAAGGCTGCCTGGGATTTCCTGGAGAATTCGGACCTGGTCGCAGGCGCGGGCGAGGTGCGGGCGGCCATCGAGCGCCTGGCCGGGGAGATCACGCGGGCGCTGGCGGAGACCTATCCACTGGTGCTGGTGGTGATGGGC
>JBGPPD010000070.1:0-13089 GCA_041488375.1 Gammaproteobacteria bacterium
GCGCCGGCAACCGCGTCGCCTGGCTGGCGCCGCCGCACCTGCCTTATGCACCGGCCCTGGCTGCCGCCGGCGTGCGCCTGGAGTTCCTCACGGTGATCAGGGCCCCGGGCAGGCGCGACGCGCTATGGGCGGCGGAGCAGGTGCTGCGCACCGGCGCCTGCCGCGCGCTGCTCGCATGGCTGCCGCACACCAGCTACACCGAACTGAAACGCCTGGCAGTGGCCGCGGAGGCGGGCAGGGTTTTCATGGCGCTGTTCCGGCCCCCGCAGGCGGCGAGGGAATCCTCGCCCGCTTCCCTCAGGCTGGGGCTCGAACCCGACGGCGAGCGGCTCGCCGTGCGCATCCTCAAGCGCCGCGGGGCCCTGCTTGCCGCTCCGCTGCGCATTCCAATCCAGAGACCCGTCCATGCTGTGGGTGGCGCTTTGCTTTCCGCATCTCGCGCTCGAAGCCCTGCTGCGCGGCCGTGCCCCGTCTGAGGGCGCAGACGATCCCTGGGCGGTCATCGAGAACCGCTCGGTGCTGGTCTGCAATGCGGCCGCGGCGGCGGCCGGCGTACGCCCGGGCAGTGCGCCGGCGGCGGCCTGGGCGCTGGCACCGCGCTTGCGGGTACTGCCGCGCGACGTCGCCGCGGAAACCGCGGCGCTCGAGACGGTCGCCAACTGGGCATGCCAATTCACTTCCAGGGTTTCCCTCGAGCCGCCGCAGGCCGTGCTGCTCGAGGTCGAAGGCAGCCTGCGGCTGTTCGGCGGCGCAGGCCGCCTGATGGCGCGCTTGCGCAGCGGCCTCGCCGGGATCGGCTTCGAGACCCGCCTGGCGGCGGGTCCGACAGCGCGCGCCGCGCTGTGGCTGGCGCGCGGCGCGAGCGAAACCCTCGAAACGCTGCCGGTCTGGGCCATCGCGCCGCCCCCGACGGCCCTCGCGCTTCTGCACAGAATCGGCGTCAGGACGCTGGGCGAGCTGATGCGGCTGCCGCGCGCCGGCGTCGCGCCGCGCTTCGGCCAGGAGCTGCTCGATGAGCTGGACCGCGCCCTGGGGAAGATCCCGGAGGCACGCGGCTTCTTCGTGCCGCCCGAGCGTTTCAGCGCGCGGCTCGAATTGCCGGCGCCCGTGACGCAGGCCGAGAGCCTGCTGTTCGCGGCGCGGCGCCTGCTGCTGCAGCTCGAGGGCTTTCTCGTCGCGCGCCAGGCCGGCGTGCGCGGCTTCGCGCTGAGCCTGCTGCATCGCGGCGTCCAGTCCACGCGCATCGAGATCGGTTTTGCCGCGCCGCGCCGCGATGCGGAACACGGCCTGCGCCTTTTGCGCGAGCGTCTCGGCGCACTGACCCTCGCCAATCCGGCCGAGACGCTGCGGCTGGAGGCCGGCGAGCCGGTGCCGCTGGCCGGGACCGCCCCGGGCCTGTTCCGCGATGCGCACAGCGAGGCCGAGGGCTGGGAGCGGCTGCTCGAGCGCCTGCAGGCGCGTCTTGGCAGCGCACTGGTGCACGGGCTCGCACTGCAGGCCGATCATCGTCCCGAGCGTGCCTGGCGCGTGGCGGGCGACGGCGACCCGGCAGCGGCGGCGGACCCGCGCCCGCTGTGGCTGCTGGAGTCGCCGCGCCGCTTGGGAGAAGGCGAGTTCACGCTGCTGGCGGGGCCCGAGCGCATCGAATCGGGCTGGTGGGACGGCGGAGATGTGGTGCGCGACTACTTCGTCGCCCGCACGCAGGCAGGTGCGCTCTCGTGGATTTACCGCGCCCCGGAGGGCTGGTTCCTGCATGGCCTGTTTGCCTGACTACGCCGAGCTGCACTGCCTGTCGAATTTTTCCTTCCTGCGCGGCGCCTCGCACCCGGAGGAGCTGGTGGAGCGCGCGGCGGCACTCGGCTACGCGGCGCTTGCGCTCACCGACGAGTGCTCGTTGGCGGGCATGGTGCGCGCGCACCTCGCCGCCAGGGAGCGCGCGCTCAAGCTGATCGTGGGCAGCGAGCTGCGCCTCGAGGATGGCACGCAACTGGTGCTGCTGGCGCCGGACCGGCGTTCCTACGGCGCGCTTTCCACCCTGATCACGGCGGGGCGCAGGCGCGGGAAGAAAGGGGCTTACCGCCTGGCGCGAACCGACATCGAAGCCTGCGCGGCGAGCGGGCTGCTCGCGCTGCTGGTGGCAGGGGACGGGCGCTGGCTCGCCGCGCATTTTCCGCGGCGCGCGTGGATTGCGGCGGAACTGCACTGCGGGCCGAACGACCGCGCCCGGCTCGACGCACTGCGCGAGCAGTCGCGCGCCAGCGGCCTGCCGCTGGCCGCCGCGGGCGACGTACACATGCACCTGCGCTCTCGCCGGCGCCTGCAGGACGCGCTCACCGCGATCCGGCTCGGCACGCCGCTCGAGCGCTGCGGCCGGGCACTGTTCCCGAACGCCGAACGGCACCTGCGTGCGCGCGTGCGCCTGGCGCAACTCTACCCGCCGGAACTGCTGGCGCAGACCCTGGCGATCGCCGAGCGCTGCGCGTTCTCGCTCGACGAGCTGCGCTACGAGTATCCCGAGGAACTGGTACCGCCGGGGGAGACCCCGGCCAGCTGGCTGGCGAAGCTCACCGCGCAAGGTCTCGCCTGGCGCTTTCCCGGCGGCGTGCCGCCGAGGGTGCAGGGACTGATCGAGCACGAGCTGAAGCTGCTCGCCGAACTGCGCTACGAAGCCTTTTTCCTCACGGTGCACGACGTGGTGCGCTTCGCCCGCTCGCAAGGCATCCTGTGCCAGGGGCGCGGCTCGGCGGCCAATTCCGCCGTGTGCTACGCGCTCGGCATCACCGAGGTGGATCCGGCGCGCATGGCGACGCTGTTCGAGCGCTTCGTGTCGAGGGAGCGGAACGAACCGCCCGACATCGACGTCGATTTCGAACACCAGCGGCGCGAGGAGGTGATCCAGTACCTCTACCGGAAGTACGGCCGCGAGCGCGCCGCGCTCGCCGCCACCGTGATCTGCTATCGCCCGAGGAGCGCGGTGCGCGACCTGGGCAAGGCGCTCGGCCTGGCGCCGGAGCAGCTCGAGCGCGTGACGCGCTCGCTCGCCTGGTGGGACGGCGGCCAAGTGCTCCCCGGACGCCTCGCCGAAGCCGGCCTCGATCCGACCGCCCCGGTGACCGGGCACCTCGCGCAACTGCTGGCCGAGCTGGTGGGGTTTCCGCGCCACCTGTCGCAGCACGTCGGCGGCTTCGTCATCTCGCGCGGGCCGCTGGCCGAGCTGGTGCCGATCGAAAACGCGGCGATGCCCGGGCGCACCGTGATCCAGTGGGACAAGGACGACCTGGAGGCGCTCGGCCTGCTCAAGGTGGACGTGCTCGCCCTGGGCATGCTCTCGGCGATCCGCCGCGCGCTCGACTCCCTGGGAATGAAGATGCAGGACATCCCGGCGGAGGATCCCGCGGTCTACGCCATGATCCAGCAGGCGGACACCATCGGCGTGTTCCAGATCGAATCGCGCGCGCAGATGAGCATGCTGCCGCGACTGCGCCCGGGGAGTTTCTACGACCTGGTGATCGAAGTGGCGATCGTGCGCCCGGGCCCGATCCAGGGCGGCATGGTGCATCCCTACCTGCGCCGCCGCCGCGGGCTGGAACCGGTCCTCTATCCGAGCGAGGCGGTGAAGAGCGTGCTCGAGCGCACCCTCGGCGTGCCGATCTTCCAGGAGCAGGTGATGCAGCTCGCAGTGCTCGCCGCCGGATTCACGCCGGGCGAAGCCGACCGGCTGCGCCGCTCGATGGCGGCGTGGAAGCGCAAGGGCGGGCTCGAACCGTTCGAGCAGCGGCTGGTGCAGGGCATGCTCGAGCGCGGCTACCGGCGCGAGTTCGCCGAGGGCATCTACCGCCAGATCCTCGGTTTCGGCGAATACGGTTTCCCCGAGTCGCATTCGGCCAGCTTCGCGCTGCTGGTGTACGTCTCGGCCTGGCTCAAATGCCACCACCCGGCGGCGTTCTGCGCCGCGCTGCTGAACAGCCAGCCGATGGGCTTCTACGCGCCCTCGCAGCTGGTGCAGGACGCACGGCGCCACGGCGTCGAGGTGCGCCCGCCCGACGTGGCGCAGAGCCGATGGGACTGCACGCTGGAAGCGGGCGCCCTGCGGCTCGGGCTGCGCATGCTGGACGGACTCGGTGAAGCGGCGGCGGGGAGGATCGTCGCCGCGCGCGCAGCAGGACCGTTCGCTTCGGTGGAGGACCTGGCGCGCCGCGCGGCGCTCGAGCGGCGCGACCTGCGGTGCCTGGCGGAAGGCGGCGCGCTCGCCGCGCTCGCCGGTCACCGGCGCCAGGCGCATTGGGCGGTGGCCGGCCTGGGCCCGCCGGGCGGCATCCTGCGCGCAGCGCCGCTCGACGAGCCGCAGCTGCGACTGCCCGCGCCCGGGGAAGGCGAGGAGATCGTCGCCGACTACGCCAGTCTCGGGCTGACCCTCGGCCGGCATCCGCTCGCGCTGCTGCGCGAGCGCCTGCAACGCCTGGCGCTGCTGCCGGCCGAGGTGCTGCGCGGGCGTGCGCACGGCAGCACGGCGCGCGCTGCCGGACTGGTGACCTGCCGCCAGCGGCCCGATACGGCGAGCGGCGTGGTGTTCGTCACCCTGGAGGACGAAACCGGCACGGTCAACGTGGTGGTCTGGCGCGACCTGATCGAGCGCCAGCGCCGCGAGCTGCTCGGCGCGCGGCTGCTCGCGGTGGAGGGCACGATCGAGCGCGACGGCGAGGTGGTGCATCTGATCGCCCGGCGCCTCACCGACCACAGCCGCCTGCTGGGCGATCTGCTGGCGCGCTCGCGCGACTTCCACTGAGCCGCAAAGCCGCTAACCCCCTGACCGCCTTTGACAAACCGGCGGGTCGGCCAGCGGCAAACCCCCTATAATCGCGACCGAAATGGCCGACAACATCCACACCGTCACCGTCGCAAAAGACCTTGCGGACCTGATCCCGGTGTTTTTCCGCAATCGCCAGAAGGAAATCGAAACGCTGCGCAGCGCGCTCGCCGCGGCGGACTTCGAGCAGCTGCGCCAGCTCGGGCACCGCATGAAGGGTGTCGGCAACTCCTACGGCTTCGCCAAGGTGTCGGAGATCGGCAAGCGCGTGGAGGACAACGCCAGGAGCGCCGACAAGGCGGGCATCGACGCCTGCATCGGCGAATACGCCGAATACCTGTCGAAGGTGCAGGTCGTGTATGAATGACCGGGCGGTCCCCGACAGCACCCCGGAGGCGCAAGCGCTCTACCGCGTGCTGGTGGTCGACGACGATCCGGACATGGTGTCGTTTCTCGCGCGCCTGCTGCGGCGCGAGGGCCTGGCGGTCGAAACCGCCTCGGACGGCGAATCCGCGCTGATGCAGGTGATGACGGCGCCGCCCGACCTGGTGTTGCTCGACGTGATGCTGCCCGGCAGCAGCGGCTTCGACGTCTGCCGCAAGCTCAAGGGCGACGAGACCACCGCGCTGATCCCGATCGTGCTGGTGACCGCGCTCGAGGACAGCGAGAGCCGCGTGCGCGGCATCGAGGCGGGTGCCGACGACTTCCTCTCCAAGCCGGTCAAGCGCGAGGAACTGATCGCGCGCGTGAAGACCCTGCGCCGCCTGCACGACACCCGCAAGGAGCTGGAGAGCCGCCGGCTCGCCGCCGAGGTGCAGCGCAAGGAGGCGATCCGCAAGGCGTTCTCGCGCTACATCTCGCCGCGACTGGCCGATCGCATCGCGGACGCGGGCGAGCAGGGCGACCCGTTCCAGGGCCGGGCGCAGCGCACCAGCCTGGTGGCGCTGTTCGCGGACTTGCGCGGCTTTACGCGCCTCACCGAACAAAACGAGGTGGGCGCGGTGGTGGCGATGCTCAACGAATACTTCGCCGTGCTCACCGAGGCGGCATACCAGCACGACGGCACGATTTTCAACATGGCCGGCGACAGCCTGCTGGTCGGCTTCAACGTGCCTTTCCCGCAACCGGACGCCGCGGAACGCGCTTGGCGCACCGCGCTGGAGATGGTGGCGCGCTTCGAGCCGGTGGCCGCCGCCTGGCGGGAGCGGCACGGCCTCGCGGTGGGGGTCGGCATCGGCATGTGCGCCGGCGAGGCGATCATCGGCAACGTCGGCTCGGCGCACTATGCCAGCTACACCATCATCGGCAACCCGGTGAACACCGCCGCGCGCCTGATGCAGATGGCGGCCGCCGGCGAGGTGCTGGTGTGCGGACCGCTGTACGAGCGCATCCGCCACCTGGTGCCGGCCGCACGCGTGGCGACCCGGGGCGACGTCACGCTGCGCGGCAAGTCCGAGTCGATTCCCGTGTTCGCGGTCAAGGCCGCGGCGCCGGAGCACGCATGAGAGTGCTGATCATCGACGACGATCCCGACCTGCGCAACCTGCTGGTGCACTACATCCGGCAGCAGTGGCCCGCGGGGGACATCGAGGAATTCGATCCGCTGGAGCGCGCCATGCCGGACGCGAGCTTCTCCCTCGCGGCCTACGACGTCATCATCCTCGACTACATGCTCGGGCGCGGCGATGGGCTGCAGTGGCTGGCGGAATTCAAGAAGCGCGGCGACTGCCCGCCGATCATCTTCCTCACCGGCGCCGGCAACGAGATCATCGCCGTGCGCGCCATGAAGGCGGGCGCGGACGAGTACCAGCGCAAGCAGGAACTCACCAAGGAACGCCTGATCACGGCGATCCGCGACGTCGCGCACGACAAGATCGAGAAAACCGTGCCGCCGGAGATCGCCGCGCGCATGGAAGGCCACATACTCGGCGCTCGCATCAAGATCCCCGGCATCAAGGTGCTCCGGCTGATCGGCGAAGGCGGCATGTCGCGCGTCTACCTCGCCTCGCGCGAGAAAGACGACGAGCCGCTGGTGGTGAAGATCCTGCGCAGCGAAGTGACCCAGGACAAGCGCTCGCTGGCGCGCTTCATCGAGGAATACAACCTGGTCGAGCGCATCCGCAGCCGCCACGTGGCGCGCATCTACGGCCACGGCGTGTCCGAGGACAACGCCTACCTGGTGATGGAGTTCTTCGACGGCGGCGACCTGAACAAGCGGCTGGCCGACAAGCCGCTGCCGCCCGAGGAGGCGCTGCGCCTGTTCCGCGAGCTGATGTTCGCGCTCGGCGACATCCACGAGCAGGGCATCCTGCACCGCGACCTGAAGCCGCAGAACCTGATGTTCCGCGCCGACGGCAGCCTGGCGATCGTCGATTTCGGCATCGCCAAGCACATCGATTCGATCGACCAGACCAACAAGGGCGAGATCCTCGGCACGCCGCGCTACATGAGCCCGGAGCAGGTGCAGGGCCGGGCGCTCGACCTGCGCACCGACATCTACAGCGCGGGCGTGCTGCTGTACCAGATGATCCTCGGCGAGCACCTGTTCAGCGGCGATACGGCCGTGGAGGTGGCGCTGCACCACCTGAACACGCCGCCGCCGGCGCTGCCCCAGCGCCTGGAGCGCTACCAGCGGTTGTTCGACAAGCTGCTGGAGAAGGACCGCGACGCGCGCTTCCGCAACGCCGACGAGGTCATCGGCTACCTGTCGCGGAAGTTCTACCAAGGAAACTAGGCAACACTGCGTTTGCCGGCATGAAAAAGAAGATTCCAGTCGGCGCGCTGCAGATCGGCATGTATGTCTGGGAGTTGGATCGCCCCTGGCTCGGCACGCCGTTTGTCTACCAGGGATTCGTGGTGAAGACGCCGCAAGAGCTCGAGGAATTGACCAAGCTCTGCCGTCACGTCTTCATCGATACGGACGGAGCCGGCGGCAGCGCGTCGCGACCAGAGCTGCGGCCGGGCGCCGGCCCGCTTGCCGCGGACCTTCTGGGCACTGGCAAGGTGATTCATGTCGAGCGCTCCAGTCTGGAAAGCGAATGGCCGCAAGCGCGCGCGGCGCTTGACGAAACGCGATCCGCCGTCGCCGACCTCTTCGAGGTGGTGCGCGTCGGGAAGATGCTGCAGGCCGGCGAAGCGAGGACCGCGGTCAGCAACATGACAGAAAGCATGCTGCGCAATCCCGACGCGCTGATGCTGTTTTCCGCGATGCGGGAACGCGGCGGGTATCAGCTCGAACGGTCGATGGATGTGTCGATCTATATGACCGCCTTCGCGCGGTTTCTCGGCGTGGAGGAACAGCTTGTCGAGCGCGCCGGCCTGGTCGGACTTCTGCAGGATATCGGCATGCTGCAGCTGCCTCAGGAGATGCTGCAGAAGAACGGCCGGCTCGATCCGGCCGAGTACAAGATCGTCAAGGGCCACGTCGCGCACACGATGAAAGCGCTCGCCGCCACCTCCGGCCTGCCGCCGGAGGTGGCGCAAGCGGCCGTGCTGCATCATGAGCGCTACGACGGTACCGGCTACCCGGAGGGCTTGCGCGGCGACGCCATCGGCGTGATCGGCGGCATGGCCGGAATCGTGGACACTTTCGCCGCAGTGACCGTGAAGCGCCCGTACGCGGAGGCGATGTCGCCCTCGAACGCGCTCAATCTGCTGTTCAGGATGCGCGGCAAGATTTTCCACCCCGTCCTGGTCGAGCAATTCATCCGCTGCATCGGATATTTTCCGGTGGGCAGCATCGTCGAGCTGAACAGCGGCGAGATCGGCGTCGTCGTATCGCAGAACGCGGAGCAGCGCTTGCAGCCAAGGGTCATGGTGGTGCGCGATGCAAGGGGGCAGCGGCTGCGACCGCAGAAACTTCTCAATCTGGTGAAGCTGCCCAAAATGTCGGCCGATGAGCCCTATCGCATCCGGCGCACCCTGGAGTACGGGCACGACGGCGTGACGCTGAACGAGATCGTCATGAGCGCCTGAGGTGGCCGCGACGCCGGCAGCGGCTAGGCGAGCGCGCGCCAGATCGTGCGCAATTGTTCCGGCAGGTCCTTCGGGGAAAATGGCTTGGAGAGAACCCCGGCTGCGCCCATCTTGCGCAATTCGTCAAGCTCGCGCTGCGAGGCTTTGGCGGTAATGAAAACGACCGGCAGGCTGCGCAACTCGGGGCGCTCGCGCATTCGCCTGAACAGCGCCGGACCGTCGAGAATCGGCATCATCCAGTCGAGCAGCACCAGATCGGGCTGGAAGGCGAGAATCGCATCGATTGCCGCGGTCGGATCGGCGACGATTTCGACCTGCATCTTGCCGATGCGCTCGAGCGACATGCGCACGATGCGCTGAATGTCTTCGTCGTCCTCGACGTAGCAGACCTTGTTTAGCGGCGTGTCGGGCATGCGGCGCTCACTTCGTCGCGGCCAGCGTTAGCCGGCGCAAGGGGAGTTCGAAATAGAATGTCGAGCCGCCGCCGTCGCGGTCCTCGAAGCCGATGCGGCCGCCCATCATCTCGACGAGTCGTTTGCTGATCGCCAGCCCAAGCCCGGTGCCACCCTTTTGCCGCGTGACGGTAGAGTCGGCTTGCGCAAACCGCATGAACATCCGGTCACGGAAGTTTTCCGGTATGCCCGGACCACGGTCGCTCACCTCGACGCGAACCGTGCCGCTTGCCTGCTGCATGCGCACCTCTACTGTGGATTGTACCGGGGAGAACTTGGCGGCATTCGACAGCAGATTGGTCAGCACCTGCATCAGCCGCTTGCGGTCGGCGTGCACGAGCGCCGCGCCCAATTCGCCGCGCACCTGGAGCCCGACGTTGAATCGCTCGGCAAAGGATTTGTTCAGAATCAACGACTCGCGCACCAGTTCGTCCAGAGCGAGGTCCTCAGGCGCCAAGGTGAATTTGCCGGACTCGATCTTGTCGATGTCCAGAATATCATTGATCAAATCGAGCAGCCGCTGAGCGTTTCGCGCCGCTACCGAGACCAATTCGGCAATTTCGCCGTTCACTTCGCCAGTCGCGCCGCTTTCGATCAACTGCAGGGCGCCGATAATTGACGTGAGCGGGGTGCGCAGCTCGTGCGACAGCGTCGAGGTGAACTCCTTTTTCAGGCGTTCCGCCTCCAACTGCTGCGTGATGTCCTGGCATTGGACGATGATCGACAGCAGGTCCCCGGTGTCGTTCACCAGGGGCGTAAGCGTGAACTCGCACGAGATTTCCAGACCATCGCGGCGCAGGCAGCGCGCGCGCACCCGCGCGACCGGCGCCTTGTCAGCGACGAAGCCGGCCCACCAGGCGGGGGTGAGCGTGTTTTCGTCAGGCGGAAACAGGGAATGCAATGCACTGCGGCCGATCAGCTCGAACGCGGGATAGCCGAGCATATGCTCGGCGGCAGGGTTCATTTCGAGGATGGTCGAATTCGGGTCCAATTCGATGACCGAAATGGGCGCACGCTCCGCAAACAGCGCCAATTTTCGCCCCGAGGCTTCGACCTCCTGCCGTGCTTCGAGCAGGTCCTCGATTTGCTGCTCAAGCTGCGTGTTGAGCGCCGAGTAGTCCTTGGTCAAGCGGTTGTAAGCGTGCCGCAGGCGGTAGCCCGAATAGAACACCTGGTTGAGCCGGTAGGCGATGCCAACGTTGGTCAGGTAGAACAACGGGACCAGCAAGGCGATTTCGCTGAACAGGCGGTTGCCGAAGGTCGCCAGGACATAGGTGAACGGCAGAACGATGGCGCCCGCATAGATTGCGAACATCGGCCACGAAGCCGCGTAAGTCGGGATCCCGGCGGATGCGATACCGGCCAGCAGAAAGGCGAGGAACACCTGCTGCTCGTCGGTGTGGGAAGGAAAGAACACCGCGCCGGCGAATCCCCAGTTGACGCCGTTGGCCAGCGCGCTGATGCCGAGCCAGCGCAGCCACTGGCCGGCCTCGGCCAGCTTGTCCTTGCTGCTGCGGTAGCCTAAATACAGCGCGGCGCGGGCCGCCGCGATCAGCAGCACGAGACCCCACCAGAACAGCACCAGCTCCCGGGTGCGCTGGTCCCACAGTTCGTAGGTCGCGATGCCACCGATGGCGAGCGTCGCCACGATGCCCAGCGGCATCTGGCTGTAGAGCTGCTCGACGCGGTCCGCGAGGACGCGCCGCGGGTCCGCGCTGTCGCGCGCATCCGCGCCGCGAGCCGGAACGGCGGGGGAAGGCGCTGCGCTGCTGGGAATCATCTTGGGGCGGGAGTCCGCCCCTATTATATCGGTTGGTCCGGCGCGCGCCGGAGTCGCCGATTGCCGCTTAGAGGCCCTTGCCGTTGCGGATCACGCCGACGGCGACGCCCTCGATGGTCAGGGGATCGCGGCGCAGGTCGATCTCGATCGGCTGGAAAGCGGGATTTTCGGGCAGCAGCTGCACGCTGTGGCCGCGCCGCCGGAAGCGCTTGACGGTGACTTCGTCCGCGAGCCGCGCCACCACCACCTGACCGCTGCGCGCTTCCGGCGTGCGGTGCACCGCGAGCAGGTCGCCCTCCAGGATCCCGGCGTCGCGCATCGACATGCCGCGCACCCGCAGCAGGTAATCCGCGCGCGGCGTGAACAGGTTGGTGTCCACCTGGAAACGGCCTTGCAGGTGCTCCTCGGCCAGCATCGGGCTGCCCGCCGCGACCCGTCCCACCACCGGCAGCTCCATCAGGCGGCCCACTCGAGCCGGCGCCTTGTCGCGCACGCGCAGGCCGCGCGAGGCGCCCTGCAGGATGTCGAGCGCGCCCTTTCTTTCCAGCGCGCGCAGGTGCTGCTCCGCGGCGTTGACCGAGCGAAAGCCCATCTTCTCGGCGATTTCCGCGCGCGTCGGCGGGAAACCGGAGGACTCGGTCAGGTCGCGGATCAGCTTCAGGATCTCGCTCTGGCGGTCGGTCAGGGGTTCGGGCAGCGACATGCGCAGGGTCCTTACTGTCGGTCCTTACAGTGCTGGGATTATATCCAGTATCGGCGGCCGTGCAAGTACGCGCCGGCACGCCGGTACAATGCGCTGTGGCGGCGATCCTGGTACACGGCGGAGCTGGGCGCTGGGCGAGCGCGGACCGCGGCCTGGCCGTGGCGGGCGTGGCGCGCGCCGCGGCGGTGGGCTGGCGCGTGCTGGCGGACGGCGGCAGCGCGCTGGACGCAGTGGCCGAGGCGGTGGTGGCGCTTGAGGACGATCCGCTGTTCAACGCCGGAACGGGGTCCGTCCTCAACGCCGAGGGGGATGTCGAAATGGACGCCAGCGTGATGGCCGGCGACACGCTGGCCGCGGGCGGCGTGGCCTGTATCCGCCGCGTGCGCAATCCAGTGCTGGTGGCGCGGCGCGTGATGGAAGCGACCGACTGCGTGCTGCTGGCCGGCGCGGCCGCGAGCGCCTTCGCGCGCGAGCAGGGATTCGCCGACCACGACCCCGGCCTGCCGCGCGCGTTGCGCCGGGCGAGGGGGGTCGGCACGGTGGGTGCGGTGGCGCTCGACGCCGTGGGGCACCTTGCCGCCGCCACCTCGACCGGCGGGCGCGAAGGCAAGCGTCCCGGCCGGGTCGGCGATTCGCCGATTCCCGGCGCCGGCAATTACGCCAGCGCACAGGCCGCAGTCTCGGCGACCGGCTGGGGCGAACAGATGCTGCGCTGCGTGACGGCGAAGGAAATCGCGGAGCGCATCGCCCGTGGCGCCGCCCCGGCAATGGCGCTGGGCGAGGTGCTCGAGGCCATGGCGCGGCGCTTCGGCGAGCCGATCGGCGCGATCGCTCTCGATGCGCACGGCAACCTGGGGGCGGTGCACGGCACCGAGGCCATGCCGCACGCCTGGCGACGCAGCGGCGAACCCGCGGTCACGGCGCACTTCGCCGCCGGTAGAATCCCGGCATGATCGTCCGCTCGCTGCTCGACACCGACCTGTACAAGTTCACCATGATGCAGGTGGTGCTGCACCATTTCCCCGGCGCGCAGGTCGAGTACCAGTTCAAGTGCCGCACCGAGGGGGCGAACCTCACGCCCTATGTGGAGGAGATCGGGCGCGAGGTGTCGGACCTGTGCCAGTTGCGCTTCCCGGACGACGAGCTGGCCTACCTGCGCGGCCTGCGCTTCATGAAATCGGACTTCGTCGACTTCCTGGGCCTGTTCCATTTCAACGACAAATACATCCGTGTCGCGCGCGGCGCTGCGCCCGGGGAACTGGAGATCACCATCCGCGGCCCCTGGCTGCACACGATCCTGTACGAGATTCCCGTCCTGGCCATCGTGTCGGAGGTGTACTTTCGCCGCACCCAGCCGCGCGCGGACCTGGCC
>JBGPPD010000071.1:0-12674 GCA_041488375.1 Gammaproteobacteria bacterium
CTCGCCAGCTTCAGCTTTCTGACCCTGCTCTACTTCGGGGTGTTCTCGATCGTATCCGCCCGGGAGCGCCGGCGGTTCTGGACGACGAGGCCCAGCCGGACGCTTGCCGCGGCCCTCGCCTTGGACGCGCTTGCCGGAACAATCATCGCGACGGTCGGGCTGCCGGGACTCGCACCATTGCCCTGGTCGGAAGTGCTCGCAATACTCGGCTACGCGATGATCGCGTGCCTGGTCCTGAACGACGCCGCAAAGGTTGCGCTGCTCAGGTGGCGCGTTCCCGCAGCGGTGTTGTAGGGCCCAGTTACCGCACTTTGGCGTCGATGATGCGCTGCCAATCGGTCATCTTTCCGTCCGGCTTGCCGTTCGAGCCTGTCAGGTAGCGGCGGGTCAATTCCGACGCGTCGAGGTCGTTGAGCACCGTCAGGCCAAGCCGGTTCGCAAAATCGGCGGCCTCCTGCGGATTCCAGCCGGTGACAAAGGGCTCTCCCCGGTAGGCGACGCCCGTGGCTGCGGACCCCGCGCCATACAGCCCCTCGTACTCGCCCTCGACGACCCGGCGCAGCACATAGTCGTATACGACCATGCTTCCGGAGGCCGCGTGCTTGTGCATGAACCCGAAGGTGGCGACATTGCCCGGCTCGGCGACGTACATCGCCACGCCCTCGAGGATGAAGAAGGTCTTCTTCGCAGGGTCGTAGCCCGCGGCGCCGAGCACCCCTTCGAGTGTCTGCGTGTTGAAATCGATCGGCGCGTAGTGGACGTACGCAGGCAGCGCGCCGAACAGGCGCTTCACCGCCGCCTGCTTCGCGCTGCTCGTCGCCGGCAGGTCGACCTCGAAGAATGCGAGCTTGGGATAAGCCCGGTGGAAGCGGTAGGCGCGGCTGTCGAATCCCGCTCCCAGCACGACGACCTGCGACACGCCTGCGGCGGCAGCTTGTACCAGCCGCGCGTCGATATGGCGCGTTCTGGCATTGACGTAGAAGTATCCCGCGTAGGCTTCCGGATTGCCGTCGATCATTTCTCTGGCCGACGCATATTTGCGCGGCAGCAGCACCTGGCCGCACAGTTTTCCTGCAAGGTTGTCCTTGTTCCTCAGCTTCGGATCGGGGTGCTGCGCGGCGATGGCGCGGAACTCGCAAACCGCCTCGGCGGTCCAGGAGACGCTGCCGGGAGGCACGGCGAACGCCAGACTGGCTCCTGCAAGGCAGAGAGTCACAACCACGCAAAGGGCTACCCCGAGCTTCTTCATTCCGGCAGATTCTAGCCGGGAGCCTGTCGAATTGCCGGCTTCCCGAACGTCATTGTGCAGCGGCGCATAATGCCCGCTACAACGTTGCAAGGAGGCTTTCATGCAATACATGCTGCTGATTTACACGAGTGAAAAGCAGATGCAGGGCCTGAGCAAGGCCGATGGCGAAAAATCGATGGCCGCCTATGGGGCGTACGGCGAAGCGCTGAAAAAGGGCGGCGTCATCCTGGGCGGCAACCGCCTGAAGCCGACCGAGACGGCGACGACGGTACGCATGGCCAACGGCAAGACGCAGGTGCTGAACGGGCCGTATGCGGAAACCAAGGAGCAGCTCGGCGGCTACTACATGATCGAGGCCCCCGACCTGGACTCCGCGATTTCCTGGGCCGCGCGCTGTCCCGGCGCCAGCCACGGCACTGTGGAAGTGCGCCCGATTTGGGCGATGTAACGCAGCAGCCGGCACGCGACACCGCGGAGGCGGTCGCGCGCCGCAGCTACGGCAAGCTGGTCGCCTTCCTCGCCGCACGCACCGGCGACGTCGCAGGGGCGGAGGACGCTTTGTCCGACGCCTTTGCGGCGGCCCTCGAGGATTGGCCGGCGCGCGGCATTCCTCGCACGCCCGAGGCGTGGCTGCTCACGGTTGCGCGCCGGAAGATGATCGACGCCGCCCGGCGGCGGCGCACCGGCGAGGAGGCGAGCGCCAACCTGTTGCTCATTGCCGAGCAGCTGGAGGTCACGGTTGCGGCCGAGTCTGCGATCCCGGATGACCGGCTGCGGCTGATGTTCGCTTGCGCGCATCCGGCGATCGAAGCCGGCGTGCGCGCGCCGCTCATCCTGCAGACGATTCTCGGCTTCGATGCCGGCACGATCGCCTCGGCCTTCCTGGTCTCGCCCGCCACCATGAGCCAGCGGCTGGTGCGCGCGAAGAACCGCATCCGGCAGGCCGGCATCCCCTTCCGCGTGCCGGAAGACGAGGAGCTGCGCGAGCGCCTGCAGGCGGTACTTGAGGCGATCTATGCGGCCTTCGCCGAGGGCTGGTCCGATCCGGCGGGCACCGAGGCCCACCGGCGCAACCTCTCGGCGGAGGGAATCTGGCTGGGCCGGCTGGTCGCGTCGCTTCTGCCCGAGGAGCCCGAGGCGCTCGGCCTGCTCGCGCTCATGCTGCACGCCGAGGCGCGGCGCGACGCGCGCCGCGGCGCGGCAGGCGAATATGTCCCGCTGCATGAGCAGGATCCGGGGTCCTGGAAGCTCGATCTGGTCGAGGAGGCCGAGGCTTTGCTTTTTCGCGCCAGCCGCCTCGGCGCGATCGGCCGCTTTCAGCTGGAAGCGGCGGTACAGTCGGCGCACGCGGCCCGGCGCCTGACCGGATGCACCGACTGGGCGGCGATCGAGCGGATTTACGACGAGCTGTACGCGCTTACCGGATCGCCGGTGGTGGCGGTCAACCGCGCGATCGCGGTGGCCGAAACGCGCGGACCGGATCCCGGGCTCGCCGTACTGGAGGAGCTGGCCGGGGACGCGCGCCTTGCCGACTACCAGCCTTACTGGGCGGCGCGGGCCGCGCTGCTGGCTCGCAGCGGCGACACCAAGGCCGCTGCGGCGGCGTACCTGCGGGCGATCGGCTTGGAAGCGGAGCCGGCCGTGCGCAACTTCCTGCAGCGCCGGCTTGCTGAACTGCGCGGATGAACCCTCAACGCGTTCGTCGCGGCGCGCTTTGCAGCAGCGCGCCCACTTCCTGCTTCCACCACTTCGCCTGCCCGGTGGTGCCGTGCCCTGCGGTGTACTCGCTCGCCGGAATGAGGTAGAGGCGCGCATTCTGCATGCGCTTCAACTCGCGCTCCATGACGCCGAGCTCCGGCGGGTTGCGTTCGTCGTCCGCCGAATTGATGGCAAGCAGCGCGGCACGGACCTTCTCCAGGCCCGGCGAGGCGTTGTAGTCCCGCGATGAATCCCACTGATAGAGAATGTCGTTGGCATCGCCGCGGAACGGCGCTTTCAGGCGCTGGTCGAGCAGCGCATCCGCCTTCTCGCGCGTCGGCGCCACCCTGAAATACGCCTGGTCGCCGCCGTTGGTGGCGATGCCGAAGAACACCGAGGCGAACTGCGCGCTGCGCGGTTGCTTGGCGTACTCGCCGTTCATCCACTCCGGGTCGTTGCGGATCGAATCCGTGATCAGGCGCCGCATCATCCAGTTGCGGCTGGACATCTGCGTCGGCATCGAGGCCATGGGCACCAGCGCGTCCATGAAGTCCGGGTAATTCACGCCCCAGAGCCAGACCTGCATGCCGCCCATCGAATTGCCCAGGATCAGGCGCAGGTGCTTGATCCCGAGCCCTTCGGTCACCAGCCGGTATTGCGCCAGCACCATGTCTTCGTAGTTGTAGCGCGGGAACTTCGCGCGCAGGCCGTCCGAAGGCTTGCTCGATTTACCGTGGCCGATCGAGTCCGGAAGGAGGATGTAGTACTTGGCCGCGTCCAGCGGTTGGCCGGGACCGAACAGCTCTCCGCCAAACCCGGGCCCGAGGAGGCCCGCGCCGGAACCGGTGGTGCCGTGCAGGATCAGCACCGGCTCGCCGGTGGGTGCGCCGACGGCGGTGTAGTGGATGCGCAACTCCGGCATCCGTTCGCCGGTATGGAAGTGGAAGTCGCGCGCGATCCAGTCGCCTTCCTTCGCGGCGGTATAGCCCTGCGCCTGCGCCGCAAGCGCGGCAAGCGCGAAGGCCATGCCGCAGGCCGTCTGCCGCAGAAGCTTGAACGATTGCATGTCCTCCCCCTCCTCCAATGTTGGCGAAACCCTGCTACGTCGGCAGGTGCAAGTGCGAAATCAGCCTGCCAGCCTTTTTCGTGCGTAGCGGCGGATCCGGGCGGTCGCGGGATACGATGACTCGCCTGGAATCGATCGCGAGTACGCGCATCGGCAGGCCTTGCGACCTGAAGGCGGCGTATTGCCGGGGTTGCATCGCCGCGTAGGCCTCCTTTGTGTCGACCCAGCGCCGCTCGAACTCGTCCAATGATTCGACATACTTGCCGGGTTCCGCGACGATTCCCGGCGCCAGCTCGCCACGGTAGGAGACCAGGGTGAGGGTGCGGCCGAGGTAGTAGGGAAGGCTCTCGTCGAAAAAGCCGACGCTGTAGAACGGCACGTCGGGCGCAAAAGTGTTGTGCTCCCCGAGCATCTGTTCGACGAACCGCTCCGTCGAGTAGTTCTCATCCACCTGGTGCAAGCCCGAGAGGATGAATTGGACGCCTGCGATGGCGGAGAAGGCCAGACCCAGGAGGGATCGCGCACCCAGGGCGTGCCGCAAGCCCCAGGCCATCAGTCCGCCGGCCACGAACACGCCTGCGCCTGCCGCAAACCACGGGAAATAGGCGTAGACCAGGTCGTCGATGACCTTCGCGCGGGTGAGCGCCGGCAATCCGATCGCCAGCGTGGCAGCTCCGCAAAATGCGAGAAACAGTCCCGGCCACTTGGCCTCCGGTCCACCGTGGCGCACGGCGTCGCGGCCGACGAGGAGCGCGAGCGCCGGCAAGGCCGGCACGATGTAGGCGGGCAGCTTCGAGCTCGACGCGCTGAAGAACAGCAGGATCACGCCAACCCAGAGGAGCAGGAAACGATCGACGTCGAATTCCGGCACCGGGACGCGAGCGGCGAGCGAGCGCCTGATCGCACCGGGCAAGACGATGGTCCAGGGAATCATCGCGAGCAGCAAAATCAGGATGAAATACCACCAGGCGCCGGGCCGGCCGTGCCCCGGGAGCAGGAAACGCTCCAAGTGTTCGTGCACGATGTAGAAATGGAAAAACTCCGGATTGCGCCATTGCGCCAGCAGGTGCCAGGGCAGGACGATCAGCGCGAAGAGCGCGCCCCCCCATTTCCATTCGAGCCGGCGCAGGAGGTGCCAATCTCTCTGCAGGAGGACGTAGGCCAGAACCGCGGCGCCCGGCAGTACGATGCCCACCAGCCCCTTGGAGAGCACTGCGCACGCCATGCCTGTCCAGGCAAGCAGCATCCAGGCGCGGCGGCCGGGCAGCGGGGCAAGCCCGCGCAACGCCATCAGCATCGCGCACATCGCGGCGCACAGAAAGAATGTCAGGCCCATGTCCAGCGTGAGGTACTGGCTCGCGACGAAATAGCCGACGGAGCTTGCCAGCACCAGGCCGGCGACGTAGCCGGAACCGGGCGGTCCTGTGCGGTTGCCGGCGAATGCGAGCAGCAGGATGCCGAGAAACCCGGTCACTGCCGGCCAAAGCCGTGCGCTCCATTCGTCTTCGCCGAAGGCGGCCAGAGCGAGCGCGGTTGCCCAATACTGCAGCGGCGGCTTCTCGAAATACTTCAGGTTGTTCAGGCGTGGCGTCACCCAGTCGCCCGAAGCCAGCATCTCGCGCGGGATCTCGGCGTAGCGCCCTTCGTCGGGATGAAACAGCCCGCGGTATTCCAGGCCGCCGAACCAGACCAGCGCCAATGGCAGAAGCGCGGCGAGGAAGCTGCGCCGCAGCCCTGCCGCCAGCACGCCCGCGGTCACTCCCGTACCCGTGCCAGCTTCTTCACATCCGGCAGCCGGCGCAGCGCGCGCATCACGCGCGCCAGGTGCTGCCGGTTGGACACCTCGAGGATCAGCAGCATGGTGGTGTAGACCGTCCGGTCCTCGTCCATGCTGATCGAGTCGATGTTCGACCTCGAATCGGCGATCTCGGAAGCGACTTTCGCCAGCACGCCGCGCTGGTTGGTGACCATCACCTTGATCGCGGTCTGGTAGAGCCGGCTGCTGGCGGGGTCCCACTCCACGTCGATCCACTGGTCGGGCTCGTTCCTGCGCGAGCGCTCGATGTGTTTGCACTCGGCGTTGTGCACCACCAGCCCCTGGCCCTTTTTCATCGAGCCGACGATGGCGTCGCCCGGGATCGGCCGGCAGCAGGTGGCGAGCTGCACCGCCATGCCTTCGGTGCCGCGGATCACGACCTGGGCGGCCTTGCCCCTGGATTCCAGCGTCGCTTCGGCGCGCTTGAGCAGCCGGCGCGCCACCACGGCGGCCAGCTGCTTGCCCAGCCCGATGTCGGCCAGCAGTTCCTGCTTCGTGTGACCCACGGTTTCGCGGATCACGCGTTCCCAGTTCGCGTCGTCGACCTCGGCCAGCGACGAGCCCAACCCCTTGAGCGCCTGCTCCAGGATGCGCTCGCCCAGGCTCGCGGACTCGTTGTACTGCATGGTCTTGAGGAAATGGCGGATGTTGGCGCGCGCCTTGCCCGTGCGCACGTACTGCAGCCACGCGGGATTCGGCTTGGCATGGCTGGCAGTGATGATCTCGACGCGCTCGCCGTTGCGCAGTTCCGTGCGCAGCGGCACCAGCTCCCCGTTCACCTTCGCCGCGACGCAGCGGTTGCCGACGTCCGTGTGCACGAGATAGGCGAAGTCCACCGCGGTCGCGCCGCGCGGCAGCGACAGGATCTTGCCCTTGGGCGTGAACACGTAGACCTCGTCGGGGAACAGGTCCACTTTCACGTGCTCGAGGAATTCGTGCGGGTCGCCCGACTGGTTCTGGATCTCCAGCAGCGACTGCAGCCACTGGTGCGTCTGCTTCTGCAGCTCGGTCAGCGACTCGGCGTCGTCCTTGTACATCCAGTGCGAGGCGACGCCCGCCTCCGCCAGGCGGTGCATCTGCTCGGTGCGGATCTGCGCCTCCACCGGCACGCCGTAAGGCCCGATCAGCGCGGTATGCAGCGAGCGGTAGCCGTTGCCCTTGGGAATCGCGATGTAGTCCTTGAACTTGCCCGGCACCGGCTTGTACAGGCCGTGCAGCGTGCCGAGCGCGAAATAGCAGGTGGGCACGTCCTTGACGATGACGCGAAAGCCGTAGATGTCGTGCACTTCGGAAAACGACAGGTGCTTCTCGATCATCTTGCGGTAGATCGAGTACAGGTGCTTCTCGCGGCCGAACACGGTGGCGGCGATGCCCGCCTCGGCGAGCCTGGCCTTGATCGCCACCTCGATCTTGCCCACCACCTCGCGCCGGTTGCCGCGCGCCGCGCGCGTCGCCTTGGACAGCACCCGGAAGCGCAGCGGATACAGGTGGGCGAACGCGAGCTCCTGCAGCTCGTGGAACAGCGTGTTGAGCCCGAGCCGGTTGGCGATCGGCGCGTAGATCTCCATGGTCTCGCGCGCCACGCGCCGGCGCTTGGCCGGCGGCACGGCGTCGAGCGTTCGCATGTTGTGCAGCCTGTCCGCGAGCTTGATCAGGATGACGCGCACGTCGCGCGCCATCGCCAGCAGCATCTTGCGGAAATTCTCCGCCTGCGCGTCCTCGGCGGACTGGAATTCGATCTTGTCGAGCTTCGAGAGGCCGTCCACCAGCTCGGCCACCGGCTTGCCGAAAGTGTCGGAGATCTCGGCCTTGGTGACCGAGGTGTCCTCCATCACGTCGTGCAGCAGCGCCGCCACCAGCGCCTGGCCGTCCAGGTGCCAGTCAGCGAGGATCTCCGCCACCGCCAGCGGATGAGAGATATAGGGGTCGCCGGATTGGCGCGTCTGGCCCTTGTGCGCCGCTTCGGAGAAACGATAGGCGTCCGCCAGGCGCGCGACATCCGCCTGCTTCAGGTAGCCGAAGCGGCTCTCATCCAGCGCGTGGACTGCGGCCATGCGGAGAGATTACCGCAGGCCCGCCCCCCTCGGGGGGCTGCGTCTCAGGTGCTCAGGGGGTGTGCGGAGGCGTCGGCGCCGAGGGGTTGCGCTTGAGCACGTCGGTGCCGATTTTGCCGCTGGCGATTTCGCGCAGCGCGATCACGGTGGCCTTGTCGCGGTTGGGCTCGACCAGCGGCGAGGCGCCGGCGCCGAGTTGGCGCGCGCGGTAAGTCGCCGCCAGCGTCAGCTGGAAGCGGTTGGGGATGCGGGCAAGGCAATCGTCAACGGTAATGCGAGCCATGGTCAGCCTTCTGGTTTGAACACTTCGGGGTGGCGCTCGAGCTGCCGGCCGGTGGCCAGGCGCTCCGCCCGCACGACCGACCGCAGGTCCTGCCGGGCGTCGTCGAAGTTATTGTTAATTATAGCGTATTTGAACTCCACGGAGTGGCTCATTTCGGCCCTGGCATTGTTGAGGCGCCGCCGGATGACCTCGTCCTTGTCCTGCGCGCGCGCGCGCAGGCGGCGCTCGAGTTCCGCCATCGAGGGCGGCAGGATGAAGATGCCGATGCTCTCCGGATAAAGGCGCCGCACCTGCTCGGCGCCCTGCCAGTCGATCTCCAGGATCAGGTCGCGCCCGCGGGAGAGGACCTCGTCGATCACTTTCTGCGAGGTGCCGTAGTGATGGCCATGCACTTCCGCGCTCTCCAGGAACTCGCCGCGCTCGAGCATCGCCTCAAAGGCGGGCAGGTCGACGAAGTGGTACTCGCGCCCGTCCTTCTCCCCCGGGCGCGGTGGCCGGGTGGTGTAGGACACCGACAGCGTGAGCCCGGGCTCGTCGAGCAGCAGCTTGGCGATGAGCGAACTCTTGCCGGCGCCCGAGGGCGCGGTGATGACGTAGAGCAGGCCCTTCATTCGATGTTCTGCACCTGTTCGCGGATCTGTTCGATGAGCAGCTTCAGTTCGAGGGCGCAGTCGGCGATTTTCTGCGTGGCCGCCTTGGAGGCGAGCGTGTTGGCCTCGCGGTTGAGCTCCTGCGCGAGGAAATCCAGCCGTTTGCCGGCGGCGCCGTCCTTGGCGAGGGTGCGCTCGACCTCGCCCGCGTGCGCCGCGAGGCGCTGCAGCTCCTCCTCCACGTCGGTCTTCACCGCGAATACCGCCAGCTCCGCGCGGATGCGCTCGTCGTCCGCCGTGCCCACCGCCTCGCGCAGGCGCTCGGCGAGCCGCGCCTGGTAGGCGGCGTTCGCCTCCGGCACCAGCGGCGCGATCTGCGCCAGGCGCGCGCGCATCTCGGCGACGCGGCCGGCGACGATCGCCGCGAGCTTGGCGCCTTCGCGCGCCCGCACGGTGCACAGCTCGTCCACCACGCGCCTGGCCAGCGCGGCGACGGCGGCGCGCAACTCCTCGGCGTCGAGCGCACTGCCGGCCAGCACGCCGGGCCAGCGCAGCACGTCGCCCAGCCGCAGGGGCCCGGCCTGCGGAAAGGCCTGCTGCGCCTGACCGGCGACCCGGCGCAGCGTTTCCAGCGCGGCGGCGTCGAGCGATTGCACCCCTGCGGCGCCCGGCGCGAACGACAGCCGGCAGTCCACCTTGCCGCGCGCCACGCGCGCCGTGATCGCCTCGCGCAGCAGCGGCTCGAGCGCGCGCAGCTCGTCGGCGACGCGGAACTGCAGGTCGAGAAAGCGCGAGTTGACCGATTTCAGTTCGAGGCTGAGCGCGCCGCGCGGATGTTCGGCGGCGGCAAGCGCATATCCGGTCATGCTGTGGATCAAGGGGACGGGCCGCGGGGAAGCGCGCGATTCGAAGCAGGTATCATAGGGGAGATGCCGGCCCAAGCCAACCAGCCGCTGCCGGAAGGGCATCAGCTTCAGAACTACCGCATCCTGCGCGTGCTGGCTTCCGGCGGCTTTTCCTTCGTTTACCTGGCGCACGACGAGAACGACACGCCGGTGGCGATCAAGGAGTACCTCCCGGCGTCGCTGGCGCTGCGCACCGGCGATGCGCTCACGCCCAAGGTCCCGGAGGACCAGTCCGCCGCTTTCCGTTACGGCATGAAATGCTTCTTCGAGGAAGGCCGCGCGCTGGCCAGCCTCGGGCACCCGAACGTGGTGCGCGTGCTCAATTTCTTTCGCGCCAACGACACCGTGTACCTGGTGATGCGCTACGAACGCGGCCGCACGCTGCAGGAGCACATCCATGCCAGGCGCGGCAGCCTGCGCGAGACCTGGATCCGCAACACCTTCGCCACGCTGATGAACGGCCTGCGCGAAGTGCATACCAACAAGCTGCTGCACCTGGACATCAAGCCGGGCAACGTGTACCTGAGGAGCGACGGCACGCCGCTGCTCATCGACTTCGGCGCCGCGCGCCAGATGCTCTCGGGCGAGGCGCCCACGCTGCCGCCGATGTACACGCCGGGTTTTGCCTCGCCCGAGCACCACACCGACCGCTCCAAGCTCGGTCCGTGGAGCGACATCTATTCGGTGGGCGCGACCCTGTACGCCTGCATCACGGCGGGCGCGCCGCCCTCGGCGGAGGAGCGCCTGGAGAAGGACCGCATGCTGAGCGCGCGCAAGGCGGGCGCCGGCAAATACACCAGCGAGCTGCTCGACACGGTGGACTGGTGCATGCGCCTGGACCACCTGGAGCGCCCGCAAAGCGGTTTCGCGCTGCAAAAGGCGCTGCTCGGCGAGAAGCAGCCCGAATACCACGGCGAGGCGTCGATGCTCGAGCAGATCACGGGCGCGCTGCGCAGGATGGCCGGCCGATGAAATGCACCATCGCCCAGGACACGCGGGTCGGCAAGCGCCCCTACAACCAGGACCGCGCCGGCCACTGGAGCACCGCCGAGGCCGTGCTCCTCGTGCTGGCCGACGGCATGGGCGGCCACGCGCACGGCGAGGTTGCGGCCGAGCTGGTCATGCGCCACATCGCCGCCGCCTTCCGGCGCGACGCCCGCCCGCGCCTCGCCGATCCCGACCTGTTCCTGTTCCGTGCGGTCGGCCGTTCGCACGGCATGCTGCTGCGCGAGGCGATGAATCTCGGCCTGGCGGACACGCCGCGCACCACGGTGGTCGCCTGTGTGGTGCAGGATGGGCGCGCCTACTGGTCGCAC
Organism: Gammaproteobacteria bacterium; assembly: GCA_041488375.1. Lineage (GTDB taxonomy): Bacteria > Pseudomonadota > Gammaproteobacteria > Burkholderiales > SG8-39 > JAABQT01. The sequence goes on from JBGPPD010000071.1 coordinate 10,978, forward strand.
GTCGGCGACTCGCGCCTGTACCTTCTTCGCAAGGGCGAGGTGCTGGTGCGCACGCGCGACCACACGCTGGTGCAGCAGCTGGTGGACCAGGGGCGGCTGCAGTCCGACGACATGAGTTCCCATCCGGAGCGCAACCGCCTGCTGCAGTGCCTGGGCGGCGTGCAAACGCCGCGCATCCAGCCCACCGCGCACGCCCTCCTCGACAAGCACGACGTGCTGCTGCTCTGCTCGGACGGCTTGTGGGGGCCGCTGACCGAGCGCCAGATCCTCGAAGGGTTGGCGGGCGCGCCGCTTGCCGAGGCGCTGCCGCGCCTCGCCGCGCTCGCGGAGACGCAGGGCGGGCAGGGCGCGGACAATATAACGGCGCTCGCGCTCGCCTGGGGCGAGGCGATGGCGGCGGGGCGCGAAGGGCCGCGCACGGTGCCGCTGGCCGAGATGACCACCGCGGTGCAGGACTTCGGCGCCACCGACCCGGATTTCCTGCGCATGACCGACGAGGACATCGAGCGCGCGATCGCCGAGATCAGGGCGGCGCTGAAGCGCAATCCGCCGCGATGAAGCAGCTGGTGCTCGCCTCGAACAATCCGGGCAAGCTGCGCGAGATCGCCGCGCTGCTCGGGCCGCTCGCCATCGAGGTGATCCCCCAGGCACGCCTGGGCATCACCGAAGCTGAAGAGCCGCACGACAGCTTCCTCGAGAACGCTCTCGCCAAGGCGCGCCACGCAAGCCGCGAGAGCGGTCTGCCGGCGCTGGCCGACGATTCGGGACTTTGCGTGGAGGCGCTGGGCGGGGCGCCGGGGGTGCACTCGGCGTACTACGCGGGGCGCGAGGGCAGCCGCGAGGAGCGCGACGCGCGCAACAACGCGAAGCTGCTGGCCAATCTCGGCGATGAACGCAAAGCGCACTATGCTTGCGTGATGGCGCTGGTGAGGAGCGCGGACGATCCCGCGCCGCTGGTCGCCGAGGGCCTCTGGCGCGGGGAGATTGCGCGCGCGCCGCGCGGCGCGAACGGCTTCGGCTACGATCCGCTGTTCCTGCTGCCCGGGCGGGGACGGACGGCGGCCGAGCTGGCGCCAGAAGAGAAGAACCGCGTCAGCCACCGCGGCATGGCCCTTGCGCGGCTGTTGACGGCGCTCAGGTGATACTGGCGGAGGCGATCAACAGGACCACCAGGATCACCGCGCCGACCATCACGGCGATCGCGATCTGCGTAGGAGAAAAACGCGCAAGAAACGTCGACCGTGGCTCCTGCTCTCCGTTCATGGCTCCTCCCTCTTGTCGGTTCGAGCAACCGTCACGTCTGCGGACACCACTTCCAACAGCGCAAGCAGTCCCTTGAGCAGGGCGAGCGGCGATGGCGGGCAACCCGGGATATGCAGGTCGACAGGCACCACCGCCGAGATGCCCCCGACGCAGGCGTAGCTGCCGGCGAACATTCCGCCGTCGCGGCCGCAATCGCCGACCGCCACCACCCACTTCGGGTCGGGCGTCGCCTGATAGGTGCGTTCGAGCGCTTCCCGCATGTTGTGCGTGACGGGACCGGTCACCAGCAGCACGTCGGCGTGGCGCGGCGAGGCGACAAAGCGCAGGCCGAACCGCTCCAAATCGTAGAGCACGTTGCTAAGCGCGTGGATCTCGAGCTCGCAGCCGTTGCAGGAGCCCGCATCCACCTCGCGAATCGCGAGCGTTCGCCCCAG
>JBGPPD010000072.1:0-12661 GCA_041488375.1 Gammaproteobacteria bacterium
CCGCGCGCGGTGCGCGCCAATCCGATAAACTCGCAGCCTGTTTTCGAGCCGGGCCCCATCTTGCGCACATCCCTGATCGTGTTGGTTTCCTGCGCGGCATTGCTGCCGGCGGCGCCCGCCGCTGCGGCCGATGAGACAACGGGCCCGCGGCACGACCACGACTGCCTGATCGAAGCGCGGCAGAGCATCGACGTGCGTTCGCCGGTGGAGGGCGTGATCGAGTCGATCCGCGTGCAACGCGGCGACTCGGTGAAGAAGGGAACCCTGCTCGCCACCCTGTCCTCCGGCCCGGAGCGCGCGGCGCTCGACATGGCGTTGTCGCGCGCCGGCATGGAGGGCGAGATCAAGTCGGCCGAGGCGCGCGTCGAGCTGTCGCGCAAGAAGTGGGAGCGCGCCGACGAGCTGCAGAAGAAGAACTTCGTCTCGGCGAACGCGCGCGACGAGGCGCAGGCCGAGTACCGGCTGGCGATCGAGCAGTTGCGCGCCGCCAACGAGAACCGCCGCCTGGCGGAGCTCGACATGAATCGCGCGCGCGAAGTGCTCGCGCAGCGCTCGATCAAGAGCCCGGTGAACGGCATGGTGGTGGAGGTCATGCTGCGGCCGGGCGAGCTGATGAGCTCGAACCAGAAAGATCCGATCATGAAGCTGGTCGAGATCGATCCGCTGAACGTCGAGCTGGTGCTGCCGCTGAGCCAGTTCAACAAGATCAAGGTCGGTCAGCGCGCCGAGGTGTTCCCCGAAGAGCCGGTGGGCGGCAATCATTCCGCGCGGGTCGAGATCGTCGACCGCATGGTGGACGCAGCGAGCGGCACCTTCGGCGTGCGCCTGCGATTGCCCAATCCCGGCAACCGCATCCCGGCTGGCGTGAAGTGCAAGGCGCGCTTCTGAGCCGGCTGCTCGCGCTGGGCTGCGCGGCGCTGATGGCCTGCGCCGCCCCGCCTTGCGTTGCCGCCAGCGCGCAGGTTTCGATCGAGGTGCCGCAGGGCAAGACCAAGACGGTGCGCCTGCGCAAGCTGCCGCGCGGCACAGTGCTCGCCGTGGCGATCAGCGCCTCGGGCAAGTTGCTGGTCGCACTGGTCAGCGCGGTGCAGCTCAAGTCGCCCAAGCCCGAGCCGCTGTTCCGCGGCGAGGTCGACAGCCGGATGTCCTTCAAGGTGGTGATACCGGAGACCAGCGACTACTACCTGGTGCTCGACAACCGGCGCGGCGCCGAACCGGTGAAGACCACGGCGACCATCCGCGCCGAGAAAGGCGCCGCGAGCCCGCGCCAGGCGCCGCCGCGCAAGGGCGGCAATCTGAACGAGACGCGCGCCGCCGCCGCGCCGTCGCCGGCCTGAGCGCCTACTCGCCGCGCCCGGAGAACGCCAGCATGTCGCCCAGGTACTCGTCCAGGTCCAGCAGGTCGCGCCGGGCCCGCGAGTGCGCGCGCTCGGCGCGCCACTGAGCGAGCGCGAAGACCGCCCGGCCGAGCCGCAGCGGGAGGTGCTCGAGCCCGCGCAGGCGCTCCGCCGCGGACGGCAGGTAGGAGGCCACCAGGTCCTCCTCGATGGCGAGGATCGCCTCGCAGCTCCCCGGATCGCCCTGGCGCGCGCAGCGTCCATAGAGTTGCCGATCGATGCGTCCCGAGTCGTTCAGTTCGGTGGCGATCACGTGCAGTCCGCCCCCTTCGGCCACCCCGGCCGCGAGCTTGATGTCGGTGCCTCGCCCCGCCATGTTCGTCGCCACCGTGACGCAGCCCGGCTCTCCCGCGCGCGCCACGATCTCCGCCTCGTCGCGGTCCTGGCGCGCGTTGAGGAGCCGGTACGGGATGCCCGCCTCCTGCAGCAGCTCGGCGAGGGTTTCCGAGGCCGCCACGGAGCGCGTGCCGATCAGCACCGGCCGCCCCTGCGCCCGGTGGCGCGCGATGCTCTCCACCACCGCGCGCCATTTGCGCCCGGAGCGGCCGAAGACGTGGTCGGCGTGGTGCAGCCGCCGGCACGCGCGGTTGGTCGGAACGGTGGCCACGCGCAGGCGGTACACGGCCCACAGCTCGCCCGCCACTTCGCGCGCCGTGCCGGTCATCCCGGCAAGGTGCAGGTAGCGGCGGAAGAAGCGCTGGTAGCTGATGCGCGCCAGGGTCTCGCGGTGCCCGGTGACCTCGCAGCCCTCCTTGATCTCGATCAGCTGGTGCAGGCCCTGCTCCCAGGAGCGGTCCGGCATCAGACGGCCGGTGTTCTCGTCGATGATCACCACCTTGCCCTCGCGCACCAGGTAGTGCTTGTCGCGCTGGAACATGTGCAGGGCGCTCAGCGCCTGCCGCACCAGCTGCTCGCGGCGCCGCGGCCCGCGCCACACCCCGCTCAAGGATTCCCCCAGCGCCTCGAGACGGTCCAGGCCCTGCTCCGTGATCTGCACGCCCTGCTCGCGGATCTCGAAGTCCCCCTCGCCGAGCTGTTGCGCCAGCTCGAGCGCCTCGCCGTGCAGCGCCTCCGCCTGTCCGTGGCTTGCCTCGGCCGACAGGATCAGCGGGGTGCGCGCCTCGTCGACCAGGACGCTGTCGGCCTCGTCGACGATGGCGAACTGCAGGCCGCGCAGCAGCAGCCGCCCGCCGGCGCCGGCGCCGCCCAGCGCGTCGATCTTCATGGCGATCGAGCGCGGCTTGCCCCCGAGCACGCGCCGGTCGCGCAGGTAGTCGAAAGCGATCTCCTTGTTGCTGCAGTAGACGACGTCGCAGCGGTACGCGGCGCTGCGCGACTGCGGATCCATGCCCTGCTTGACGCAGCCGACCGAGAGGCCCAGGGCCTCGTAGATCGGGCGCGTCCATTCGGAATCGCGCTCCGCGAGGTAGTCGTTGACGGTGATGACATGCACGGCGCGCCCCGCCAGGGCGGCGGTCGCGGCGGTGAGCGTTGCCGTGAGGGTCTTGCCCTCGCCCGTCTCCATCTCGGCGAGCATGCCGTTCAGCATCGCCCAGCCGCCGATCAGCTGCACGTCGAAATGGCGCACGCCCAGCGTGCGCCCGGCCGCCTCGCGCACCAGCGCGAAAGTGCAGGCCGCCAGCTCGAGCTGGTCGAAGCCTTCGCGGCGCAGCCTCGCCCTCAGCTGCGTCGCGCGCTCCAGCAGATCGGCGTCCCCCGGCACCTCGAGCGCGTCGGAGGCCTGGCGTGTCGCGGCGACGATGCGCTCGAGCCGGCCGGTGCCGGCCCGCAGCCCCCCGGTGAAGAACTGCAGCGCGGTCAGCGCGCGCTCGAGCTTGCCCTCGCGCGGTTCGTCGCGCTCCGGATAGGCGGCGCCGGACAGCGCCGGATTCGCCGCCGCCACCTCAGACCGCGAAGCGCCGCAGGAACAGCTGTCGCGCCGACCGGTAGATGCGCCACGCCACCGGCTCGGCCTGATGCTCGAAGCGGGCGTACACGTGCTCGCCGAGGACGAAGGTGCGCGTTGCCGGCAGCGCCAGCTCGAACTCGAACCAGGTGCTCAAGGTCCGCGGCTTCTGCGTCTCCTGGGGATCGAGCGGCGCCAGGCCGCCGCCCACGCTCGACATGGCCAGGTTTTCGATGCGGTTGCTCGCCGCGGGGACGACCCTGAGGATCTGCGCATCGAAGGTCTCGTACATGCGGCCGGCGAGCTTGATGCGCACGCGCTCGGTGGCCGTGCGCACCAGGTCGATGTCGTCCTGCGACACCAGCACGCGCGCCGTCACCGTCTCGGCCGGCACCACGAAGCCGATGTCCTGGCCCTTGCGCAGGAAGCGGTCGGGCAGGTCCTGCGCGGGCGCCGACAGGACGAAAGTGCCGCTGGTCGGGCTGCGCACGGTGAGGTCCCGGTGCAGCTGGCGCAGGTGCTCGAGCTCCTCGCGGGCCGCGCCCATCTCCTCGCGCGTCAGCTCCCACTTCACGCGGTCGTTGAGCATCTCGACGTTCGAGCGCGTCTCCAGCAGCCGCAGCTGCGCCTCGAGCACGCGGATCTTGGGCTCGAGCTCCGGGTTGTCGGCGACGACGAGCGCGGCGCCGCGGCTCACGATGCTGCCGGGACGCGCCACCACCTCGCGGATGAAGCCGTCGGCCCCCGTACGCAGCCGGGCTTCGCGCGGCACCCAGATCACGCCCTCGGCGCGCGTCCACAGGGGCACCGGCATGGCGAACAGGAGCGCGGCGAGCGCGCCCACCGCCGCCGCGCTCGCCGCGAGCGCGCGCACGCGGTGCCGCCGCAGCTTGGCGTGGAACAGCAGGTACGCCACGCCGCGCGCCACGGGAACGAAGAACGAGGCGACCAGCGCCCAGAGCGCGAGCAGCACGCCCACGATCATGTATTGGCTGGCGATGAACAGGGCGATCGCCAGCATGACGAACACGCGGTACGCGAAAGAGGCGACGGTGTAGAACACGAACCAGCGCTTCTCGCCGCGGCTCGCCTCGATCTCCGGCACCTTCAGGCCGAACCATCGCGACTCCACCAGCTGGGCCAGGTACTGCTGGCCGCGATTGCGCAGGTTCTGGATCTGGATCAGGTCGGCCAGCATGTAGTAGCCGTCGTAGCGCAGCAGCGGGTTGCCGTTGAACACCACCGTCGAGATGCCGGCGATGAGCATGATGTTGTAGAGCACCGCCCGGAACAGGCCGGGCTGCACCTCGAGCCACACGAACAGCGCCAGCGAGGCGAGGAACAGCTCCACCAGCATGCCGGCAGCGCCGACCGTGACGCGGCGCCGCGTCTCGCGGATGGCGCTCGCCGCGGACGCGTCGACGTAAGGGATCGGCATGAGCACGAGGAGCATCACCCCCATTTCGTGCACCTCCCCGCCCCAGGCCTTGGTGGCGCAGGCGTGGCCGAATTCGTGGAACAGTTTCAGCACCGGGAAGATCAGCCACATGAGCACCAGGTTCTGCGGCGCGAGCACGCGGTCGGAGAAGTCCTTGCTCAATTCCGGCCAGTGCGCGGCGGTGGCGAACAGCGCGGCGCCGACCACCGCCAGCCAGAGCAGTGCGCCGATCCACCCGAACAGCGGCCGGTACCATGGCAGCCAGCGCTCGAGGAAGCGGTCCGGGTCGAACAGCGGGAAGCGCATCGCCAGCGGCGAGCGCAGGTTCTGCACCCAGGTCTTCGGCTTGCCCTTGCGCGCGCGCCGCAGCAGCTCGGCGACGTCGGGGGTCACCTCCGATTGCAGCACCTCGGCAGCGTGCAGCTGTCCCAGCAGCCGGATGGTCTCGTCCTGGGTGGGCGCGTCGTCGCCGAAGCGGTTGCAGGCGCTGATCCAGATCTCCTGCACGCTGCGCCGGCCGTCCATGAGCCCGATGATGTAGTGCGCCACCGGGTTGAAGCGGTGCATGCGGCGCGAGACGCGGTCATCGAGCACGTACCACAACTCGCCCCGGTAGTGATGGCGGTGGATGCGGACGTGGCTGCGCAGCCGCGGCCTGAGATCGGCGACCCGGTACCAGGAGGGACTGAGCAGGTCGGACGACATCGCCTAGCGCCGGCGCCTCAGGGCAGCCACGACCAGATCCACAGGCGCACCCAGTCGACCAGGCTGCGCGTCCAGATCCAGACCAGCTTGCGCTCCTCGACGTAGATCTTGCCCACCCCTTCCATGCCCGGCCGCAGGCGCGGGCCGCCCGGCGCGGAATCGACCGCCGCCTCGACGCGGAAGAAATTGCGCCCCTCCTTGGCCGTGTTGACCGGCGTGATCTTGCTCACCTTGAAGGAGAAGCGCGTTCCCGGCATGGAGGACACCGTGAGCTCGCCGCCCTGCCGATTGACGATGTAGGCGATGTCGCGCTCGTCGACCTGCAGCACGACGCGGTAATCGTCGAGCGGCGCGACCTCGAACAGCACCTGCCCGCGCTCCACCGGCGAGCCCAGGCTCTGCGACAGGTCGCCGCTCACGATGACGCCTTCGTACGGCGATACCAGCGTGGTGCGGGCGAGCTGTTCCTCGATGAGCGCGAGTTGCGCCTCGCTCTGTTCGACCTGCGCGCTGACGATCTGCGTCTGCGCGCGCTCGCGCTTGCCCATCGCTTCGCGGAACTGGCGCACGTACTGGTCGCGCTGGCTGAGCAGCTTGACGCGCTCCAGGCGCAGGTCGCGGTCGTCCAGCTGCCCGATCACCTGGCCCCGCTTGACGATGTCGCCGGCGCGCAGCGGCGCCTCCTTGACGAAGCCGTTGATCGGCGCCGTGATCGCGCGCTGCACCGCGCCTTCCACGGTTGCGTTGGCGGAGACGCGGAAGTCCCCCGAGGCCACGGCGAAGAACCCGGCCACCGCGAGCGCGGCCAGCGCGCCGAGCTTCCATGCGGGATGTCCCGGGCCGGCGAATTTCTCCCACAAGCCGCTCACCGAGCGGCCGGCATGCTCCGGCAGGCTCGTCTCGCTGGTCTGCTTGAGCTCGATGATCGGCCCCGCCGCCGCGGCCACGGCCGCGCAGATCTCGAGCGTGGGCACGTCGAAGCGGCTGCCCGCGGGCCGCTCGAGCGTCAGCGCGCCGATCACGCGCTCGCCGTGCAGCAGCGGAAAGCTCGCCGCGCTGCCGGCGCCGGACTCCTGCAGCAGCACCTCGTGCGCCCGCGCCACCACCGCCCGGCCCTCGTGCTCCGGCGGAAAGACCACCGTCTCCGCCTGGTCCACCGCCTCCTCCATCGCACGCTCGACGGCGCGCATGAGATTGGCGCGCTGCTCGAACTGGGGGGAGTGGGATACGGCCGCGAGCCGGACGCGCTGTCCGTCCAGCAGCCCTAGCGTCACCCGGTCGCAGCCCAGGCGTGCCGCGAGCTCGGTCGTGAAGGCGTTCGCGCTTTGCTTGAGCCCGGGATGCTCGAGCAGCGTGGCGACGAGGTCGAGGGCCAGCTTGAGCCGCAGCCGCTCCTCCTCGGTCGGGTCGGCGTGCCGCCGCAGCAGCACCTCGATCCAGCCCGAGCCCCATTGCAGATCGCGCATCGCCGCCTGCAATTGCGCCTCCGGGCGCCAGTCGATGTCCAGCCCGACCACGCCGCGCACCTCGCCGTCGAGCCGCACGGGATAGGCAAGCTGGTAGCGCGGCCCGCCCGCGCCCGCCTCCTGGGACTGCTCCTGCGGCTCGGCCACGCCGCGCCCCTCCTGCAGGGCGCGCTCACTGACCTGTGCGAGCCGCGCCCGGTCCGTCGGATTCTCGGGGTAGTAGGCGACGGGCGCGAAGGAGTTCGTGCCCGGCTTGAGCAGGATCACCACGCCGTCGGAGACGCCGCCGATGTGGTGGCACTGGATCAGCAGCCAGCTGGCGCAGAACTCCTCGGCCGTCTGGTGTTGCGCGAACTGCCGCCACGCGCGCTCGTAGGCGCGCCGCACGGCCAGATCGGCGACCTGCCCGCGCCCGAGCGTTTCATGGATTTCCGGTGTGACGGAACTCATGTCCGGCGGGCCTCAGGGGCCGCCCCGCGAGGCGGTGCGGCGCTATTTCTTCGCGTCGCCGCCGCCCATCGTCGCGTCGATGTTGAGAGCCCCGAAGCGGTTCTCGTATTCCTTGACGACGTTGCTGAGCAGTATGCTCATGCGCTTGGCGGCGTACGGGCTGATGACGATCCGGTCGGTGAGCTGGATCGTGACTTCCTTCTGTCCGCGATTCCATGCCTGGTTCATGCCGAACAGGATCACGACCTCTTCCCGGGTGCTGGTGACGTTGCACACGTTGGCATAGGAACTCTTCATGTTCGAGTCGTCCCACTTGATCTTCATGCCGGCGGTGTCACCGCGAATTTCTGCGGCCTCTGGAGCTTTGGTTGCCATGATGTAGCGCTTCTCCTCTTGATTTCGTTGGGAAAAAAGCAGCGCCGGGTGCCGCGCCATCGCGGCGCCGCCGCCGCGACCCCTTCCGGGCTCATTGTACTACCCACCCTCAGCCGGGGGCGAAATGCGCTCCCAGCCCGGGTCGGCCTGCCGCCAGCTCAGCGGCGCGGCTTCTTGCCGGACTTTTGCTGGTCGCCGAAGCCGCTCAGGTTGGGCTGGGCGCCGCGCTTGCCTCCGAGATGCGTCGCGGCCATGCCCGCGCCCAGCCCGCGGAAGGAGTCGGTCCAGTCGATCGACTTCGCGCCGGTCTTCGCGGCATCCTGGTGCTTGGCCGCGGATTGCGGCTTGTCTTGCGCCCCGTCGTCCGCGTGCTTGGCGCCGCGCACCCAATCGGAGTCGCCGTCCTCGTGCTCGGGCGCATTCGCGTGGCGCCCGCCGTCCTGGCGCAGCTGCACGCCATCCACCGAGAACAGTGCCGGCTTGCCGCTCGTATGCCCGAAGAGTTTCAGCCCCTGGTCCTTCAGGTCGCCGAGCAACTCGCGCAGGCCATGGTGCCTCAAGCTCGAGATGAACTGCGCCAGGTCCGGCCAGCGGCCGGACCAGGGCGATGAGCCGACGCCGACGTTCTCGGTCGTGGACGCCGTGGCGGACGCGGTAAAGACCTGCGCCTCCTGCGCAACGCTGATCTGCTCGATGCTGACCAGCGTATCGGCCTGGTCCTGCGGCGCGATCACGCCCAGAGCGCCGCGTTGCCGGGTCTGCGCGATCTGATCCGGCGTCAGGGCCACGCCGAAGAACGCCACCTCGTCGATCATGCCGTCGAAGGGCTCGGTGATCTTCAGCTTCGCCAGGTTGCCCGAGGTGTCGCGGTTGGTCTCGTTGCTGCCGCCGATCACGATCGCCTCGCGGTTGCCGGCCAGTCCGCCCTGGTAGCCGTTCGAGCCGACCAGGACGCCGTCCAGGTAGAGCTTCATGCCGCCGCTGCCGAAGGTAAAGGTGAGCTGGTACCAGGTGTTCGACTTCACCAGATTGTTGAAGCTCGTGCCCTGGGTGTCGATGGTGCGAACGCTGCTGCCGTCCTCCATCTCCACCCGCAGGTCGCGGTCGTCGAGGCTGATGCGCAGGCCGCTGTTCCTGCCGTCGCGGTCCTTGGCGAACAGCGTCTGGTTGTCGTTCGCGTCGCGGGTGTTGAACCAGAGCTGGATGGTGCCCTGCGCGACCTCGAAGACCGCGTCGTGCTTGATGGCGATGTACTCATTCGACGAGTCGTGCAGGTCCGCCCCCGTGGCCGCGCCGAACGGCGCCGCCGACGCCGGCGGGCCCTGATCGTCGCGATCCGGATCCGGGCCGTAGAACACGCCGTTCTGCGGCGCGCCGGCCGAGTCGCCCACCGTCGAGCCCGACCTCTCGTTCAGGTTCCAGTAGGCGATCGGCGCGATCCCGCTCAGCACCGCGGCATCGGTGCCGGATCCGCCATCGAGCAGGTCGACGCCGGCGCCGCCCGAGAGCACGTCGTTGCCCGCGCCGCCGTACAGGAAGTCGTCGCCGCCGCCGCCGACCAGCATGTCATTGCCGGTGCCGCCGAGCAGCACCACCCCGGCCGCGCTGACGCCCGAGGCGTCCACGAAGTCGTCGCCCGAGCCCGCGTCCACCGTCGCGGGAATGGTGAGGCCGTGCAGGGTGACGAGGTCGGGCCCGCCGAGCGAGTTCACGATCACCTTGCCCGCGCCGCTCAGCGTGCTCACCGCGCCGTTGACGTCGATCGTCAGCACGCCGCCCGCCTGCCCGACGTCGATGTCGTCCGCGGCATTGGTGCCCGTGACCAGTGCGCCGATCGGGAAGCTGCTCGTCACGGTGTTGTTGCCGCCGCCGCCGTCGATCAGCAGTTCGTAGGCCGGATTGCCGGTCACCACGATGGTGTCATTGCCGTCCCCGCCGTGGATCGTGACAGTACCGGTCGGATTCACGAAATCGACCGATTCGCTCGACGCGCTGATGACCGTCGTGCGCGATGCGCCGACCGCGACGTTGACGATGTCCGGCCCTGCGCCGAAGACGAAGTCGCGGTTTGTCGCGACGAGGTTGTCGACGATCGGCTCGAGCCCGGCGTAGCTGATCAGCCTGCCGTCGACGCTGACCGTGCCGGAGTGCGCGTCGGCCGGCGTGTACACAAGCGACGCGACCGAGCCGCCGGTCAGCGTCAGCGTGTCGTGATCCCCCGGACCGCGGCCGTCGTAGGCGACACCGCCGGCCGGGAGCGGGTTGCCGCCGGAGAGATCGACGATCAGCGTGTCATTGTCGGTGGAGCCGGTCACGGACAGGGTGGTGACGTCCGCAAAGGCGCGCACGAACACCACAACCCCGTTCAGGTCGACTTTGACGTTGGTGCCGTCCCGGTACAGGCGGAAGCTGTCGGGCGAGCCGTCGTGCGCCTGCAAACCGGCGTCGATGCTCGAATCCTCATTCACCGTGACGCTGAAGCTCGTCGTGTCCTGCAGCCCGAAGCTATCGAGCACACGCACGGTGAACTGGTGCGTGCCCGGCCCCTGCTCCTCGCTCGGCGCCCAGCTGAAGACGCCGGTGGTGGCGTCGATCGAGGCATTGGCCGGCCCGCCGATCAGGCTGAAGCTGAGCGCGTCACCGGGCAGATCGACGTCGGTCGCGCTCACCGTGAATTGCAGCGTCGTGCCTTCGCTCACCGTCTTCGCGTCTATCGCGGCGAGGACGGGAGCGTCCGAGGTGGGCAGGACGTTGATCGCTACGGTAGCGGCGACGGCCGAGTCGAGCGCACCGTCGTTCGCCTTGTAAGTGAAGCTGTCCGCGCCGAAGAAGTCCGCGTTCGGCGTGTAGGTGAAGGAACCGTCGGCGTTGAAGGTCAGCGCGCCGTGCGCAGCGCCGCTCACCAGTGCGGCGGTAAGCGTCGCGCTGTCGATGTCAGTGTCGTTGCCCAGTGTCCCCGTCGGCGGCACCGTCAGGACCCCGTCCTCGTTCACGATGAAGCTGTCCGCATTGGCGACGGGCGCGTCGTTCACCGGGTTCACCGTGATCGACACCGTCGCGACGTTCGAGTCCTCGCTGCCGTCGTTCGCCTTGAAGGTGAACATGTCCGCGCCGAAGTAGTCGGCGTTTGGCGTGTAGCTGTACGTGCCGTTGGCATTCACCACCGCGTGCCCGTGCGCCGCGTCGCCGCCGAGCGAGAAGGTCAACGTGTCGCCGTCCACATCGCTCGCCGCCAGCACGCCCGTGAGCAGCGTGTCCTCATTGGTCGCGGCCGAGGCGTCGGTGGCCGAGGGCTTGTCGTTTACCGGGATCACCGTGATCGTCACCACGGCGGCGTTCGAATCCAGCGCGCCGTCGTTCGCCTTATACGTGAAGGCATCGGCGCCGTTGAAGTTGGCGTCCGGGGTGTACACGTAGGCGCCCTGCACCAGAACCAGCGATCCGTGTTGCGGGCCCTCGACGACGCTGAGCGTGAGCGCCGTGCTGTCGATGTCGGTGGCGGCAAGGACGATCGCCAGCGGCGTATCCTCGTTGGTCGACAACGCGGCGTCCTGGGCCACTGGCGCGTCGTTCACCGGGTTCACCGTGAGGGTCACGGTCGCCGTGTTCGAGAACAGCTCCGCGTCCTTCGCCTGGAAGGTGAAGCGGTCGCTGCCGTAGAAGTCGGCGTTCGGCGTGTAGAGGTAGGTGCCGTCGGCCTGCGCCGCCAGGCTGCCATGCGCGGGGCCGCCCAGGATCGAGAACGTCAGCGCGTCGCCGTCGGCGTCGGTCGCCGGCAGAGCGAGCGCGAGCGGCAGATCCTCGTTCGTGGCGAACGCGGCGTCCACGGCGACCGGGGCGTCGTTGACGTTCTGGACTGTCAGCGTCACCGTCGTCACGTCGGAGAGCGCTCCGTGCGGGTCGCGCGCGCGGTAGGTGAAGGTGTCGTTGCCCGTGAAGTCCGCGCCCGGCGTGTACGAGAACGTGCCGTTCCAGCTGCCGTCCGCCGCCAGCGTGCGCGTGAGCGTGCCGTGGGCAGGACCGTCCACCAGCACCGCCTGGAGGGTGCTCTGGGCATCGTCCACGTCGCTGTCGTTGCCGAGCACGCCGAGCGCGCGCAGCGAGACGCTGAAGGTCCTGTCCTCGGTCACCTGGTAGGCGTTCGCCGCAGCCACCGGGCCGTCGTTCACCGAGTTGATGGTGATGAGGACCGTCGCGTAGTCCGAGGTGACCTGGCCGTCGGTGACCGTGAAGGCGAAGCCGTCCTCGCCGAAATAATCCTTGTTCGGCGTGTAGGTGAAGTTGCCGTTGGCATCCAGTTGGAGCGTGCCCTGCCCCGCCGCCTGGAAGAGCTGGAAGGCGAGCGTATCGCTGTCGACGTCCGTGGCATGCAGCACGTCGCTCAGCGTGCCATCCTCGTCGATCGTGTACTCCGCCAACTGGGGCACCGGCGCGTCGTTCACCCCGGTGACCGTAATGGTGAAGGTCTGGGCGTCGGAAGTGTCGTCGCCGCCGTTCGCCGTACCGCCGTTGTCCATCAGGCGGACTGTCACGGTAGCGCTGCCGAAGGCGTTCAGCGCGGATGCGTAGGTCAGCGTGCCGTCGGCGGAGATCGTCGGCGCCGCGGCGAACAGCGCGGCGTTATCGGTCTCCACCAGGAAGGTGAGGGACTGGCTTGCCTCGTCGGCCGGTCCGGCGGAGGCCGCGCTCGCCCAGCCTGCGACGGTCTGCACGCCAGAATCTTCGAGGACGGTCTGGTCCGCGCCCTTGGTGAAGCTCGGCGCGTCGTTGACGGCCAGCACGTCGATGCTCACCGACGCGACCTCGGACAGGCCGCCATCGTCGTCGAGCGCGCGGTAGCTGAAGGTATCTGCGCCGTTGTAGTCGGCGTCGGGCAGGTAGCTGAACGAGCCGTCCGCGTTGAGCGTGAGCGTGCCGTGCAGGA
>JBGPPD010000073.1:0-12608 GCA_041488375.1 Gammaproteobacteria bacterium
CATGCAGTGCGCGAGCACGTCTTCGGCCATGGCGCGGTAAGTGGTCCATTTGCCGCCGGTGACGGTGACGAGGCCGGAGCGTTCCACCAGCACCGCGTGCTCGCGCGACAGCGCCTTGGTATCGCCGGGGTCCTCGTTGGGCGGCTTGACCAGCGGGCGCAGGCCGACCCAGATCGAGCGGATGTCCCCGCGCGTCGGCGCTTTGGCGAGATAGCGCGAGGCTTCCCCCAGGATGAAGTTGATCTCCTCAGGGAACGGTTCGGGCTCGACCGCGAGGTCGTCGCGCGGCGTGTCGGTGGTGCCGAGGAGGGTCTTGCCGAGCCAGGGCACGGCAAACAGCACGCGGCCGTCGCGGGTCTTGGGGACGAGGATGGCGTGTCCGCCGGGGAGGAATGCGCGGTCCACCACCAGGTGCACGCCCTGGCTCGGCGCCACCAGGTTGCCGCGCGGCGCCCGGTCCATGCGCCGCACGGTGTCCACCCAGACACCGGTGGCATTGACCACGCAGCGAGTGCGCAGAGCGCGGCGCTGGCCGCTCTCGCGGTCCTCGATTTCGACGCCGGCAATGCGGCCATCCTGGTGCAGCAGGCCGACCGCGGCGCAATGGTTGAGCACGCAGGCGCCGCGCGCGATCGCGGTGCGCGCCAGCGCCAGCGCCAGCCGCGCGTCGTCGAACTGCCCGTCCCAGTAGCGCACCGCACCCGCGAGGCCGCGCCGCTGCAGTCCTGGCGCCAGCTGTGCCGCCGCATCCGCGTCGAGAAACCCGGTTCGGCCCTGGCGTTCGCGGCCGGCGAGCAGGTCGTAGAGCAGCAGGCCACTGCCGTAGAACCATTTGTCGAACCAGCGTCCTTTCGCGCCGTACAGGGGCATCAGGAAGGGCAGCGGCTGCGCGAGGTGCGGCGCATTGCGCAGCAGGATGGCGCGCTCGCGCAGCGCCTCGCGCACCAGCTTGAGGTTGCCCTGCGCGAGGTAGCGCACGCCGCCGTGCACCAGCTTGGTGGCGCGCGAGGAGGTGCCCTTGGCGAAGTCCTCGGCCTCGACCAGCGCGACCGACAGGCCGCGCGCGGCCGCGTCCAGCGCCACGCCGAGGCCGGTGGCGCCGCCGCCGATCACGATCAAGTCGCGCTCGGGCTGCCGGGCGAGTGACTGCAGAAGCTCGCTCCGCGTCGGCTGCAGCGTTTCGCTCGTCACCCCGCAACTGTACTGCATGCCGGGCGGCGGCATGATCCAGGTCAATGTTTCCGGCGAGGGCGCCGATGCTAAACTTCGCCGCTCCATGCCGCTGCCAATTTCCGAAATCGAACGCGAACTGGTGCACACGCGGCGCGTGCGCTACGAAGGCTACAAGCGCGCCGACGGGCTGTGGGACATCGAGGCCCACCTCACCGACGTCAAGAGCCACGACGTCAAGCTGAAGACCGGCGTGCGGCGCGCCGGGCTGCCGATCCACGACATGGTGCTGCGCGTCACCATCGACCGCAAAATGAACGTGGTGGACGCGCTGTCGGTGTCCGACGCGGTGCCCTATCCGGGCGGCTGCGAGACCATCGGCCCCGCCTACCAGAAGCTCGTCGGCCTGAACCTGGTGAGGAAATTCCGCGACGCGGTGAAGGAACGCCTCGGCGGCGTGCAGGGCTGCACGCACATCACCGAGATGCTGGCCGGGCTGCCGACCGCGGCGATCCAGAGTTTCGCCGGGGAAATGCGCGAGGACCGCGCGCCGGGCAGGAAGCCGTTCCAGCTCGACCATTGCCACGCCATGGACACCACGGGCCCCACGGTGATGCAGTGGTACCCGGAGTGGTACGTCGCAAAGGAGAAGGCGGGCGCATGAAGATCCACGAGTACCAGGGCAAGGAAATCTTCCGCCGGTACGGCGTCGCCACGCCGCGCGGCGTGGCTTGCTTCAGCGTGGACGAAGCAGTCGAAGCGGCGCAGAAGCTCGGCGGCAAGGTCTGGGTGGTGAAGGCGCAGATCCATGCCGGCGGCCGCGGCAAGGGCGGCGGCGTCAAGGTGGCCAAGTCGCTGGACGAAGTGCGCGCGCGGGCCAAGCAGATCCTCGGCATGCAGCTGGTCACGCACCAGACCGGCCCGAAGGGGCAGAAGGTCAGGCGCCTGCTGATCGAAGAGGGCGCGGACATCCGCAAGGAGCTCTACGTCGGCATGGTGGTGGACCGCGGCACGCAGCGCCCGGTGCTGATGGCCTCCTCCCAAGGGGGCATGGACATCGAGGAGGTGGCCGCACACACCCCGGAGAAGATCCACAAGGTGTTCGTCGACCCGGCCGTGGGCCTCACCGACGCCGAGGCGCGCGGCGTGGCGAGCAAGATCGGCGTCCCGCAGGCCGCCCTGGCGCAGGCCAGCGCACTGCTGCAGGGCCTGTACAAGTGCTTCTGGGAAACGGACGCCTCGCTGCTCGAGGTCAATCCGCTGATCGTCTCGGGCGACGGCCGCGTGGTGGCCCTCGACGCGAAGATCAATTTCGACGACAACGCGTTGTTCCGCCACCCGGAGCTCGCCGCCCTGCGCGACCTGGACGAGGAGGACCCGCTCGAGATCGAGGCCTCGAAGTACGAGCTATCCTACATCTCGCTGGACGGCAACATCGGTTGCATGGTGAACGGCGCCGGCCTGGCCATGGCCACCATGGACACCATCAAGCTGTTCGGCGGCTCGCCGGCCAACTTCCTCGACGTCGGCGGCGGCGCCACCGCGGAAAGGGTCACCGCGGCGTTCAAGATCATGCTGTCCAACCCGAAGGTCAAGGCGATCCTGGTGAACATCTTCGGCGGCATCATGAAGTGCGACACCATCGCCAGCGGCGTGGTGGCGGCGGCGCGCGAGGTGAAGCTGTCGGTACCGCTGGTGGTGCGCATGAAAGGCACCAACGAGGACCTGGGCAAGAAGATCCTGAGGGATTCCGGCCTGCCGATCATCTCGGCCGACAACATGGCGCAGGCGGGACAGCGGGTGGTCGCCGCCATCAAGAAGAACAAACCCAAGCCCAAGCCGAAGCCGAAAAAGAAGGCGCCGGCGAAGAAGAAGGCCGTGAAGAGGAAGAAGAAATGAGCATCCTCGTCGACAAGAACACGCGGGTGATGACCCAGGGCATCACCGGCAGGACCGGCATGTTCCACACGCAGACCAGCCGCGCCTACGCGAATGGCAAGGCCTGCTACGTGGCGGGCGTCAATCCGAAGAAGGCGGGAGAAAATTTCGAAGGCATCCCGATTTTCGGCTCGGTGCGCGACGCGAAGCAGCAGACCGGCGCCACCGTGTCGGTGATCTACGTGCCGCCGCCGTTCGCGGCGGCGGCGATCTGGGAGGCGGTGGAGGCGGACCTCGATCTCGCGATCTGCATCACCGAGGGCATCCCGGTGCGCGACATGGTCGAAGTGCGCGACCGGATGCGCAAGCAGCAGCGCAGGACGCTGCTGCTCGGGCCCAACTGCCCGGGCGTGATCACGCCCGGCGAACTGAAGATCGGCATCATGCCGGGACACATCCACAAGAAGGGGCGCGTCGGCGTGGTGTCGCGCTCCGGCACGCTGACCTACGAGGCGGTGGCCCAGCTCACCGAGCTCGGCATCGGCCAGTCGAGCGCGGTGGGCATCGGCGGCGACCCGGTGAACGGCCTGAAGCACGTCGATGTGCTCAGGCTGTTCAACGACGACCCCGATACCGACGCGGTGATCATGATCGGCGAGATCGGCGGCTCCGACGAGGAGGCCGCCGCGCAGTGGGTGAAGCAGAACATGAAGAAACCGGTGGTCGGCTTCATCGCCGGGGTGACCGCGCCGCCCGGCAAGCGCATGGGCCACGCCGGCGCCATCATCTCCGGCGGCAAGGGCACCGCGCAGGAAAAGCTCGCGGTGATGGAGGCCTGCGGCATCCACGTGACGCGCAACCCCGCGCAGATGGGCCGGCTGCTCAAGTCGGCGCTGAAATAGGAAGGAACCGGCATGTTCGGCGACTGGTTCAACACCAAGGAAGTCGACGAGATCGCGGATGCGATCGTCGCCGACCTCGTGCAGCGGCTGCCGCCGTCGCCGGGGCCGCACACGCGCAAGACTGCGGATCGGTTGCGCAAGACGCACGACGTGGTCTTCGCCCGCTTGGAGCAATTCGTGCGCTCACGCAGGCTCAACATCTACAAGAAGGCGCACCTGGGCAACCGTGTGAAATGGGCGCTGCGCGAGGCGGGCTACTCGAACGATTTCACCGACGCGCTCAGCTACGAGCTGGTCACCGTGGCGACGCTGGCGTCGCGCGCGGCCCGTCAGGCCGGCAAGCCCGGCGCCTGAGTCGCCGTCCATGTTGAAGTGGCTGTTCGGCCGCAAGGCGCAGCCTGAGGCGCCTGCGCCGGGCGCGACGGCGGGACAGCAGGCGCTGCAGCGCGCGCTGGCCCATCACCAGGCCGGCCGGCTCGAACTGGCGGAAGCCGCCTACCGGGACGCCCTGGCGGTCGCCCCCGGGGACGTGCAAGTGCTGCTCAACTTCGGCAGGCTGCTGCGCCGCATCGGGCGCGGGGAAGACGCGCTGGACCTCTATCGCCGCGCGCTGGCGCTGAGCCCGGGGTTGCCGCATGCGCAATTGCGCGTCGGAGAGACGCTCACCGCGCTGGGCCGCCCGCAGGAGGCGGTCGCGGCCTTCGAGTCCGCGCTGGCGATGCATCCCGATAGTTCCGCGCTGCATAACGGCTACGGCTTGGCGCTGCGGGAGGCAGGCCGGCTCGACGACGCGCTCGCCTCCTGCCAGCGTGCGGTGGCGCTGGAGCCGGGGATGATGCTGGCGCGCTACAACGTCGGCAACATCCTGCGCGAGAAGGGTTTCCTCGCCGAGGCAGCGCTCGCCTATCGCGCCGCGATCGGCATCGAGCCCGGCATCGCCGAGGTGCACAACAACCTTGGCAATGTGCTCAAGGAACTGGGCAAGACGGAGGAGGCGCTCGCCTGCTACCAGCAGGCGCTGGCGCTCAAGCCGGATTTCGCCGAGGCCTGGTTCAATGCGGCGCAGTTGCTGCGCGAGGGGGGATGGCTCGCGCAAGCGGCCAGCGCGTACCGCGGCCTGCTCGAGATACGGCCCGACATGGCCGAGGCGCACTACGATCTGGGCAACGCGCTCAAGGGCATGGGCGATACCGCGGCGGCGCTCGCCAGCTATCGCCGCGCGCTCGAGCTCGATCCCGACTACGCGCAAGCGCGCTGGGCGGTGGCCATGTCGCAGCTTCCGCTTGTGGCGGAGGATGAAGCGGAACTGGCGCGCAGCCGGCAGCAGTTCGACCGGGAGCTCGGCGAACTGGAACGCTGGAGCGGATCGCGCGGCGCCGAGGCCATGGCGCGCGCCGTGGGCGTGCAGCAGCCGTTCTACCTTGCCTATCAGGAGGCGGACCACCGCGCGATCCTCGCGCGCTACGGCGCGTTTTGCGCGCGGCTGATGGGCGCCTGGCAGGAAGCGGCGGGCCTGGGCAGGGTGGCGAAGGTCACGCGCGCGGAAATCCGCGTGGGCATCGTGTCCGCGCACATCCATGACCATTCGGTGTGGAACGCGATCGTCAAGGGCTGGCTGCAGCACTTGGACCGCGGCCGCTTCGACGTGCGCCTGTTCCACCTCGGCAAGGCGAACGACGTCGAGACCGCGCTCGCCAAGACCATGGCCACGCACTACACCTACGGCAAGAGCGACCTGGTGGAGTGGTCGCAGCTGATCCTCGGCCACCAGCTCGACGTGCTGATCTATCCGGAAATCGGCATGGATCCCACCACCGCCAAGCTCGCCAGCCTGCGCCTGGCGCCGGTGCAGGCGGCCTCCTGGGGCCATCCGCTCACCACGGGGCTGCCGACCATCGACCATTTCCTCTCGGCCGAGGCGCTCGAGCCGCCCGGTGCCGAGGCGCACTACACCGAGCGGCTGGTGCCCCTGCCGGGGCTGGGCTGCACGCTGGAGCCGGCGAAGGTGGCGCCGGCGGCAGTGGACCTCGCCGCGCTGGGCATCCGCGACGGCGTGCCGCTGCTGGTGTGCGCGGGCACGCCGTTCAAGTACACGCCCCGGCACGACGCCGTGCTCGCCGCGATCGCGCGCCGCCTGGGGGAATGCCAGTTCGTGTTCTTCACGCCCGCCAGGGCGGATGCCCTGATGCACAAGCTGCGCGAGCGCATGGCGCGCTCCTTCGCGGCCGCGGGGCTCGACCTGGGGGCGTACGCCGCGTTCGTCCCCTGGCAGAGCCGTGCGCAGTTCTACGGCCTGATGGCGCAGTCCGACGTGTTCCTCGACACGATGGGCTTCTCCGGCTTCAACACCGCCCTGCAGGCGATCGAAAGCGGCCTGCCGGTGGTCGCCTGGGAGGGCCGCTTTCTGCGCGGCCGGCTGGCAAGCGGGCTCCTGCGCCGCATGGGCTTGGACGAACTGGTGGCCGACAGCGACGCGGCCTTCGCGGACATCGCCGTGCGGCTCGCGCAGGATGCCGCGTGGTGGGGCGGCGCGCGCGAGCGCATGGTTGCCGCGCGGCCGAAACTCTACGGCGATACCGAGCCGGTGCGCGCGCTGGAGCGGTTCCTGGAAAGCGCAGTCAGGAAGTAGGCTCCTGGGATTTGCCGGCCGGCGCCAGGTCCGGCTCGCCGCAGTGCTGCAGGATCTCGGCGCGCGCCCGGTCGCGCAAGCGCAGCGCCGCGGCCCAGTCGGCGCCGTCCGGCGCGATCGGCGCGCACACCGTCACCGCGACCGGCGCGCGGCGCGCGTACCAGGTGCCGTCGCGCAGTACCGAGCGCACGCCACGCAGCGCGACCGGCACCACGGGCACGCCGGCCTGCGCCGCCACCTGGAACGCCCCCGCGCGGAACGCCATCAGCCCGGTGCTGCGCGTCAGGGTGCCCTCGGGAAAGATCACGATGGAGGCGCCGCCGCGGGCCGCGTCGACGAGCACGTCCGCGTGCTCGGCGCTCTTTTGCACGTCGAAGCGCTCGACGAACAGGGTGCCGAACCCCTTGAGCAGCGTGCGCATCAGCGGGTTGGCCTCGAACTCGCGCTTGGCGACGAACGAGTACCTGCGCGGCCCCAGCACCGCCACCAGCACCACGGCGTCGAGGTAGCTGGTGTGGTTCACGGCCAGCACCACCGGCGCGGCCGGGATACGTTCCGCCCCGCGCGCCACCAGCGGGATGCCTGCGGCGCGCAGGAACAGGCGGCACACCGCGCTGCCGACGCGCCAGGTGACCGCCGGTTTCGCGACAGCGGCGGCAAGCAGCGCAAACGGAAACAGCAGGCCGAACGCCAGGTAGACCCGCAGCGCGTAGAGCGCGCCGAGCGCGCTGCGCCAGCCGCGGCGCAACTGCGGCGCTGCGCCGGCGAGCACCAGGCGCAGGAACTGCAGCCACACCGCCTGCGGTTTGACCGACGTCGGGCCGCGCTCGTAGAACTCGCGCGCCGCCGTGCGGCGGATCTTGCCGCTCGAGGTCTTGGGCACCGTCGCCGGCGGCGCGAGGACGATGTCGTCGGCGGGCGCGCCGGTCAGGCTGAGCGCCAGCTCGTTGATCATGCGCTTCAGGGCGGGATGGCGCGAGGCGTCGGCGTCGCGCATCTCCGCGAGCACCACCATGCGCTCGGTGCCGGCGGCCGCGTCGCGGCTGCCGAACACCGCGACGCAGCCGCGGCGCACGCCGGCGAGGTCGCCCACCGCCTGCTCCAGCTCGTAGGGGCTGATGTTGCGCCCGCCGCGGATGATGATGTCCTTCTCACGGCCGGTGATGTAGACCATCCCATCCTTGAGGTAGGCGCGGTCGCCCGTGTTGAGCCATTCGCCGTCGAACAGCTTCTTCGTCAATTCAGGACTGCGGTAGTAGCCGGAGGTCGCCGAGGGGCCGCGGAACTGGAGCAGGCCTTCCTGGCCGTCGGGCAGCTCGAGGCCGGCTGCATCCATCACGCGCAAGTCGTGGCCTTCGATCACCTGGCCGCAGCCGACCACCTTGAGCGGCGCCGGGTCGTCGGGCTTCGCCAGCACGGCTTCGCCGGTCTTGGAAAAGCGCTCGCGGTCCAGCGCGTCCATGCGCCAGGGCTCGCCCGGCGTGGTGAAAGCCACGCCGACCGTGCACTCGGCAAGGCCGTAGACGGGCGACAGCGCGTTCTTGCGGAAGCCCCAGCGGGCGAATTTCTCCGAGAACGCCGTGATCGTATCCGGGCTTACCGGCTCCGCGCCGTTGAAAGCGAAGCGCCAGGAGGACAGGTCGATGCCCTCCATTTCCTCGTCGGGGACGCGCCGCAGGCACAGTTCGTAGGAAAAATTCGGGCCGCCGGAAATGGTGCCGCGATGGCGATGGATGGCGCGCATCCAGCTCCCCGGGCGCGACAGGAACGCGAGCGGGGACATCAGCACGACCGGGAAGCCGAGGAACATGGTGGCAAAGCACCCGCCGATCAGGCCCATGTCGTGGTACAGCGGCAGCCAGCTCACGAACACGTCTCCGGGGCCCGCGCTCACCGCCTTGCCCATCGCCTGCACGTTGACGAGGAGATTGCGGTGCGACAGCACCACGCCCTTGGGATTGCCGGTGCTGCCCGAGGTGTACTGCAGGAAGCCGATGTCGCCCGATTTTCCGCGCACCGGCGCAAAGCCGGCGCCGCCGCCCTCCAAGTCGGCGGGCATCAGCACGGCGCGCAGGCTCTCGACTTGCGCGCGCAACAGGTACGCGAGCGCCTTCGCCTCCGGGATGGTGATCATGATCGTCGCGCCGGCGCTCTTCAGGATGCCGACGTGGCGCGTCATGTGGTCTTCGATGGTGGTCAGGCGCGCCGGCGGATACAGCGGCACCGGCACGCCGCCCGCGAGCAAGACCCCGTAAAAGGAAAACAGGTACTCCTTGCAGGTGGGCAGCATGATCGCCACCATCTGCCCGGGCTGCAGGCCCGCCTGCGAGAGGTGCGCCGCGTAGCCGAGCGCGCCGTCGTAGAGCTGGCGATAAGTGATCGGGGTTTCCCGGCCTTCCTCATACAGGTGAACCGTCAGCCGGTCGGGCTGGCGCTCGACGTGGTACTCGAGCGCCTCGGTGAGCGTCTGCGCCTGCAGCGGCGGCCGCACGTCCGTGGAGCGCGACAGGCTGGCGACGCTGGTGTCCGCCACCCGCGGCGCCTGGCCGGCGCTGCTCAACAGGAACCGCAACAGGTCGCGCGGCGTTTCGCCGGTGGCCAGCGCCTGCTCGGGCAGGCTGGTGCCGAATTCGCGCTCCAGCCGCAGCACCAGTTCGACGCGCGCCAGGCTGTCCAGGCCCAGCTCTTTTTCCAGCGAGCTGTCCAGCTCGACTTCGGGTTGCAGGTGCGGGCGCGCTTCGCGCGCTACGGCCTGGACCACGGCGAGCACCCGGGTGGGATCGATGGCGGCCGCGGCCGGTTGCATGGCGTGGCGAGTGTACACTCGTGCGCTGCATGTCCGCCGACGCGTTGCAGCAATCCGCGCTCGCGCCGCTGCTGGCGGTGGCGCGCGAAATTTCCTACGGCAAAGGCGCCCGGCTGGTGCGGCAGGGAGAGCCGGCGCGGGGCGCGTTCCTGATCGGTTCCGGCGAGGCCGAGGCGCAGGTCAACCTGCCGGGCGGCGGCACGCTGGCCGTGGCGGAGTTCGCCGCCGGCGCGATGTTCGGCGAAATGGCGCTCATCGAGCGCGGCGTGTGCTCGGCGACCGTGGTGGCAAAGACCGGCGTGCGCGGCTGGTTCGTCGGCCGCGATGATTTCCGCGCTATGGTGGCGAGCCGCGACGCGCGGGCGCTCGCGGTGCAGCGCGCGATCACGCGCACGCTGGCCGGGCGGCTGCGGGCGCTGAACGCCAAGGTGCGCGAGCACCCCGCGCCGGAGGACCGGCCGGTGCGGGAGACGCCGCCCGCCGGAGATCCGCTGGCCGGCGTGAAGCGCTCGAAGCGCGCCGGCTTTGACTGGAAGGCTTTCCTTCCCATCCTGCCGTTCTTCGAAGGCTTCGACGCCGACGAGGCCGAGGAACTGATCGCGTCCGCGAAGGCGCTGGAGCTGCCGCGCGGGGCCTGGCTGTTCGCGCAGGGGCAGCCGGCGCCCGCGTGTTTCCTGGTGCTGCGCGGCGCGGCGGAGGTGTTCACGCAGGCGAAGGGCAAGGAGCGCCGCGTGGCGATCGCCGGGCCGGGGGAACTGGTGGGCTACCTGGCGACGCTCGACGGCGCGCCGCACGGCGCCAGTGCGCGCGTGCGGGAGACGGCCGCGCTGCTGGAATTTCCGCGCGAGGCGCTGCTCGCCGTCTATGACGGCACGTCGGCCGCCTCGGTGAGCCTGCAGCACGCCATCCAGCGCAGCCTGCTGAAGTCAATGGCGCGCACCAATACAATGCTGACGCGGCTGATCAGCCACGATCGGCTGGCCAGGGCGGGCGACAAGGCGCAGGCGCTGGAGTCCGCGCTGCACGCGCAGATCTGGCGCGCCGACGGGCCCTAGTCCAGCAAGCGCAGCGCGAGTCGGGGCCGGCCGCCGCGAATTTCCGCGAACAAGGCGCCGTACTCGGGCAACTCGACCCAGGAGGACGTGTCCCTGGTGAGCGGCTCCGAGGCGACGATGATCGAATCCGCGTTCTCCGCGCCGCCCGACATCCTCCATTCGCCGTCGTGCAGCGCGTAGTCGCGTCCCAGCGTGTACCAGAGCGACAGGAAGCTCAGGTTGGCCTCGTGCAGCTTGGACGGGTTCCCGGTGCGGTAGCGCCCGAAGTCGAAGCAGTAACGCACCGCCGCGAGCTGGGTGCCGTTGGCGATGAACAGGTTGACCGACGAGGACACGTCGATGCCGAGCCGGGCGCGCGTCCGGCGGATGATGTCGAGCGTGCGCTCGATCGCCGCGAACACCGACTTTTCCGTGCCGGGCTTCGAGGGATCTTCCAGCTGCGACACGAACAGCGCGTAGATCCATTCGCTGTCGGTGCTGCCGCGGATCAGCGGCAGGTACTCCCGCTTCACGTGCTGCGCGAAGATGCGCTTCATGTCCGCGATCCCCGCCAGGTCGCCGTTGTGCGCCAGGCACCAGGGCAGGCCCTCGAACTGGAACGGGTGGACGTTCTGCAGCGAGATGTCCACCGTGGTCGAGTACGCGACGCCGCGCACATGGCCGAGCACGCAGGCGGCGCGCACCTTCTCGGCCAGGTTCTTCAGGTTGCGGTCGAACACCGGCAGCGAGGGCGAGCCGTAGGCGTAGGGTTTCTCCGGCGCGTGCGAGGCGCTATCCCAGGCGCGCAGGCCGAAGCCCGCGAGGTTGAGCATGTGCAGCATGCGGGGCATGGTGCTCTGCCGGATCAGCGCCGAGTCCGGCTGGAACAGCAGCGTGTCCAGCAGCACGGGCTGTCCGAGATAGAGCAGGGCGCGGCACATCGCTAGGCCTTCGGCGGCTTGATTTCCTCGAGGCGGTCGGTGGCCGGCGGCGGCGTGCGCGACAGCGCGGCGATCTCGGCGCGCAGCGCCGGGGTCATGTCGACCTTCACCGCGCCGAGCGAATCCTGCAGCTGCTCGAGGTTGCGCGCGCCGATGATCGGCGCGGTGATCGCGGGGTGCGCCCCGACCCAGGCGACCGCGGTGCTGACCGGGTGCAGGCCTTTTTGCCGGCAGAACGCGACGTACTTCTCCGCCACCTCGTGCATCCACGGTTCGCCATAGCGGGCCTCGTACATCTTGTTGCTCTTCAGGCGCCCGCTCGCCTGGCCGCTGTACTTGCCCGACAGCAGACCTGCGGCGGCAGGGCTGTAGGGAATGACGCCGATGCCGTTGGCCTCGGCCATCGGCAGGATTTCGACCTCGGCCTGGCGCTTCACCAGGTTGTACATCGGCTGGAGCAGCTGCAGCCGCGCCCAGTCGCTGCGTTCCTGCAGGTCCACGGCGCGCTGCGTCTGCCAGGCGGACCAGTTGCTGACCGCGGGATACAGCACCTTGCCCGAGCGCACCAGGTCTTCCAGGGCGCGCATCGATTCCTCGACCGGAGTGCGCGCATCGTACTGGTGCAGGAACAGCACCTCGACGCGATCAGTCTGCAGGCGCTTCAGGCTCGCCTCCACCGCGCGGGTGACGTGGCGGCGCGAGGTGCCGCGGGCATTGACGTCGTCGCGCGAGGGGTTGAAGCACTTGGTGGTGATGACCAGGTCTTCGCGGTGGCCTTGCATCAGCCGGCCGAGGATCTCCTCGGCCTGGCCCTTGTTGTACTGGTCGGCGCAGTCGAAGAAATTGATGCCTGCGTCGCGGCAGGCTCTGTACATCTGCCCCGACACCGCCTCGTCGGCGTCGCCGCCGAAGGACATGGTGCCGAAGCACAGTTCGGAGACGGAAACGCCGGTACGGCCGAGGGGTTTGAATTTCATGGCCGCAGTTTACCGCGCGCGCGGAAACTTGATCGCTGTCAAGGCATCCCATGCCTTGGCGGGTCGTAGAATGCGGCCAATGAATGATCGCGCTGCAGCGCCGAGGAAATCCGCCAAGGGCGGCAGGGCGCGCGGCACGCTGAAGGGGCGCGGCGTCGAGCCCGCGGCGCGGGAGGAAGTCAGGGCGCTGCTGCGGGACGATCCGCGCCGGCGCGACCTGCTGATCGAGTACCTGCACCGCATCCAGGACCGCTACGGCTGCCTGTCGGCG
>JBGPPD010000074.1:0-12205 GCA_041488375.1 Gammaproteobacteria bacterium
CGCCGGCGCGGCCACCGGACGCAACCCGATCGGCGTCATCGTGCCCTGCCACCGCATCGTCGGCTCGAACGGCTCGCTCACCGGCTACGCCGGGGGCCTTGCCAAGAAGCGCGCGCTGCTGGCGCTGGAGGCGCGGGCCTAACTTTTCTTGCCGATGGCTGCCTGCACGTACTTGCGTGAGGTGCGCGGGTCGAGCCCGGTGCGCTTGGCGACCTCGGCGTAGGTGCCCAGGCGCCGGTAAAGCAGGGCGCTGTAGCGGGCGAGAAGCTCGTCGGCGGTCAGCTCCCCGGCGCGCAACTTTTCGAGCAGCGCTTGGTCTTCGTCCTGGGCCGCCGCGGCGATCTCGCCCGCGTAGCGGCCGGTGAGCAGGATGCGCCGCACCGCCTGCTCGAGTTCCCTCACGTTGCCGGGCCAGGGGTAAGCTTTGGGCAAACCCTCCTCGAGCGCTTGCAGCACCGAATCGCGAAACTCGATCGCGTCTTGCCCCACGATGCGCGCCACCAGCAGCCGCACCAGCTGCTCGAGCTCGGCGCCCGACTCCGCGATCCTCTGGCGCAGCGTCGGTACTTCGATCACGTCCGAGCACAGGCGGTAGAAGAAATCGTTGCGGAAACGCCCTTCCCGGCGCAGCGCGCCCAGAGGCCGGTTGGTGGCCGCGATGACCCTGCCGCTGAATCGCTTTTTCTCGCGCCCCCCGACCGGGATGAAGGTGCGCTCCTGCAGCACCTGCAGCAGCTTGATCTGCACCGGGATCGCCACTTCGCCGATTTCGTCGAGGAACAGCGCCCCGTGCGCGTCGCAGCGCTCGAACACCCCCTCGTGGTTGTCGATGGCCCCGGTGAAGGCGCCCTTGCGGTGGCCAAAGAGCTCCGACTCGATGAGCGTTTCCGGGAACTGCGACAGGTTGATGGCGATGAAGGTCTCGTTGAAATTGGCCGCAAACCGGCGTCGCACGGCGTCATAGGGAATGAAGCCGGTGCGGCCGATCGCAGCGGCCACCGCCCCCTTGCCGGTGCCGGTCTCGCCGAGCAGCAGCGTGGAGAAGTCCTCCATCCGGTCCCACAGCGCGCTCTCGAAGCCGCGCATGTCGTGCGTGAAGATGTTGTTCCACAGCGTCTCGCGCAGCCGGCGCATGGACTCGCATTCGCCGGCGAGCGAGCGCACGATGAAATAAAAGCCGCGCCGCAACTGGAAGGAGAGCGAGTAGTAGCGCAATGCGCGCTCGGCGGCGAAGCCGAACCGCACCAGGTCCCCGATCGCCTCGTCGGCGTCGGCGACGGCGAGCGGCTCGCCGCCTTTTCCCGCCTGACGCTCGATCAGCATATCCAGGTGCGGCACCGCGCGGTGGTAGCACACGTAGAGGAATGCCGGTTCCAGCATCCGCTGGTCGGCTTCGCTCAGGCCGGCGGTGTCGGGCGCGCCCGCGCGCAGGTAGGGCGCGAGGCGCGGCGCGACGATGCGCAGGAGAGCCTCGCGGTCGGTGATCTGGTCGGCCGGTGTCGCGCCGGGGGCGAGGCGCGAGACGAGCGCGGCGCGCTCCCGGCTGAACGGATTGCCGTAGACGACATCGGCGAGGATGGTGAAGAAGTCGCGGTCGGCTCCAGGGATCCTTCGTTGCGGCACGCAGAAAATGTACAGCTGCTATTCATAAAATGCCACACAACGCGAGAAATTCCCGGGCCCGCGGAATTAATCTCACATTATTTCATATGGTTACTGGATGGCACAGACGATGCTGCTTGAAGGATATGGAATCCGCCCTCAGCATCCTGCTAGTCGAGCCCGACGGCCGCCGGCGCATGCAACTCGCCGCCGCGATCTGCAGCGAGCCGCGATTGCTGCTCGCCGAGAGCGTCGCCTGCGGGCAGCGCGCGCTCGAGCGCATCGCTCTGGCGCGTCCCGACGTGGTGCTCGTGGCGGCGGCGCTCGCAGCGCCTTGCGCCGCCGAGTTCATGCGCAGCTCGCGATCGAGGACTGCGCCGCCGGAAGTCTTGGTGACAGTCGGCGCGGGCGAGGAGCCGGCGGCGATCGCCTGGCTCGCGGACGGGGCCGCCGGATGCCTATCGACGTCCTGCGCCAGTTCCGAACTCGCCACGCACCTGCTTCAATTGCGTGCCGGCGGCTACCCGATGATGCCTGCCGTGGCGCGGTTGCTTCTCGAACGAGTGCGCGTGCCGCATCGCCAGGAGTTCCAGCGTGCGCCCGGGACATCCGGCATTACGAGGCGGGAGGCGGACGTGCTGCGCATGCTGGCCTGCGGCTGCAGTTACCTCACGGCGAGCGAGCGGCTGGGCGTGTCGCTGAACACGGTGACCACGCACATCAAGAGCGCCTACCGCAAACTCGAGGTGCATTCCGCGGGCGCGGCCGTCATGCGGGCGGTGGAGCTGCGAATCATCGGACAGGTAGAAGCCGGATGAAAGCGGTCATGAAGGCCTGCATGCTGATCGGCATCGTCGCGGGAGCCATTGGTTGGGGAATGCTCTTTCCCGCGATGGTGCAGTCGCAGGACTATCACCGCTTTGCCGACACGCGCGGCTTGCTCGCGATCGAGAACGCCGCCGACACGCTCTCGAACCTGGCGTTCCTCCTCGTCGGCGCAATGGGTCTCGCCTTCCTGTGGCGCGAGCGCGCTGCGGGCAGTTCCGCGCGCTTCGCCTCGTCGCAAGAGCTGCGGCCCTATTGGGTGTTCTTCGCCGGCGTCGCGCTGACCAGCGCAGGCTCCGCCTATTACCACCTTGCGCCGGACGACGCGCGCCTGGTGTGGGATCGCCTGCCGATGACGATCGCGTTCATGTCGCTGCTTGCCGCAATGATCGCGGAGCGACTCGGCGTGCGCGCCGGCAACCTGCTGCTCGCGCCGTTCGTCGCCCTCGGCATCGCCAGCGTGGTGTACTGGCGCTGGACCGCGCTCGCGGGGATGGAGAACCTGCGCCCGTACCTGGCGGTGCAGTTCGGATCGATTGCAGTGATCCTCGCGATCGCGCTGCTATACCGCTCTCGCTACACGCATGGCGCCGCCATCTTCGGGGTTGCGGCGGCCTACGGCGTGGCCAAGGTCCTGGAGTCGTTCGATCGCGAGATCTACGCGCTCGGCCACTGGGCAAGCGGCCACACCCTCAAGCACCTCGCCGCCGCTGCCGGAATCTATTGGCTGCTGAAATCGCTCGAACGGCGCGCGCCGCGCTAGCCGCCGCCCAGCGCCTCAAGGTACAGCTCCCGGTCGATGTTGCCGCCGGAGAGGATCGCCGCGAGGCGTTTGCCCTTGCGCGCCGGATCCTTGAGCAGAGCGGCGAGCGGCGCTGCGCCCGCGCCTTCGGCGAGGTTGTGCGTGCAGCGGTAGAGGTCGCGCATCGCCGCCTTCACCTCACCATCACTCACCTGCACGATGCGGTCCGCTCCGGCGACGATCGCCTCCAGCGCCTCGGGCACCGGCACGCGCACCGCCACGCCATCGGCGAAGGTGTTCGCGCTCGGCGTCTCGATCGGCCTTCCGGCGGCGAACGACAATGCGTAGCAGGCCGCGTTCTCCGACACCACGCCGACCACGCGCGTGGCCAGGCCGAGCGCGTCGCGCCAGGCGATCACGCCGCAGATGCCGGAGCCGCAGCCGACCGGCACGTAGACCTCGTCGAGGTCCTGCACCGCATCGAACAGTTCCAAGGCATAGCTCCCCACGCCAGTGACCAGGTGCCGGTCGAACGGGCCGATGTAGTGCAGCCCTTGCGCCTTCGAGAGCTCGTGCGCGTGCACGCGCGCCTCGTCGTAGTCGAGGCCGTGCTCGATCAGCTCCGCGCCCCAGGCGACCATCGCCGCGTTCTTCTCCTTGCTGTTGCCATGCGGCACCACGATCACCGAGCGCAGGCTGTGGCGCTTGCCGGCAAAGGCCACCGACTGGCCGTGGTTGCCGCGCGTGGCGGTGATCACGCCTTCGAGCTTCGGATTCTCGCGCTTGAGGTGCTGCATCAGCGTCAGCCCGCCGCGCACCTTGAAGGAGCCGGTCGGCGTGTGGTTTTCGTGCTTGACCCAGAGCTTCGTGTTCGCGCGCTGGTTCAGCAGCGGCCAGCTGTACTGCGGCGTGGGCGCCACCGTCGCGTGCACCAGGCGCGCGCCGTCCTCGAGCTGCTGGCGGGTGAGGCCGAGGATCATGAATACACTCTAGCGTAAGCCATCTGTACCTGCGCGGTGACCAACCTGTGGGGGCCGGGACGCAATGCTAGCGACATGTTCCTTGCCCGCGCCTCCACCATGCTTGCCGCTGGGATCCTTGTCCCGCTCGCCGGATGTGGCCTCACGCCGCGGCTCGGGACTGCGCCCCCTGCGCCGGCAGCCGCATTTGCCGCTGGCAAGATTCGAGCGCTCGCTCACCCCGGCTTCGCGCACGCCGAGGCGGAGAACGGGCTCTGGACGCCCCGCGCGACGCTCGAGAACGGCAACGCGGGCATCTATTTCCTGGAGCCATATGATCCGACGCGGATCCCTGTGCTTTTCGTGCACGGTATCGGCGGCTCACCGCGGGACTTCCGGACCATGATCGATAGACTGGACCGAATCCGCTTCCAAGCGTGGGTGTTCCAGTATCCGACCGGCCTGAGGCTGCACACTGCAGCGCGCGTGCTGCGTGACACCCTCGCCGAACTGGAACACAAGCACCATTACAGCGCGGTGTTCATCGTCGGCCATAGCATGGGCGGGCTCGTTTCGCGCCGCTACCTCATCGAGGCAACGCGCGACGGCGTCGGCGAGCATGTCAGGCTGCTGGTCACCTTCTCGACGCCTTGGGAAGGGCACGCCTGGGCGCGGGTCGGCGCGCAATTCATGCCCGAAGCGCCCGGGTCCTGGACAGACCTGAGTCCCGCGAGCGATTTCCTCGCCTCGATGCGCGAGCCCCTGCAGCACGTCCCACACTACGTCTTCTTCGGATTTCGGCGTGGGCCCAGCCTGCTGACGAGTCAGTCTTCCGACGGCACCATCTCCTTGTCCTCGCAGCTTCCGGCATGGGTACAGGAACAGGCGGAGCGCTGCTGGGGATATGACGCCGATCACGCCGGCATCCTGTCGCAGAATGGAGCGCTCGAGCGATTCAATTCGCTGCTTGGCATCGAAGCGGAGCGCATTCGATCGAATCGCCTGCCGGCGGCCCATGCACGCTGACCAGTCCTGCTACTTTGGGCGTTTGTCGATGACCCGCTTCGCCTTGCCGATCGAGCGCTCGATGGTGCTGATCGGCACCAGCTTCACGTCCGCCGACACGCCGATATAGGACTTGATATGGTGGCGCAGCCTGGCGGCGGAATCCGCATCCGCCGCGCCGGGCGCGAGCTCGACCAGCACCGTGAGGTGGTCCATCGGCCCGTCCTTGCTCACCTCCATCACGTAGTGCGGCGCGAGTTCCTTTTGCTTGAGGATCAACTCCTCGACCTGCGTCGGAAACACGTTCACGCCGCGGATGATCAGCATGTCGTCCGAACGCCCGGTGATCTTCTCCATGCGGCGCATGCTGCGCGCGCTGGGCGGCAGGAGGCGCGTCAGGTCGCGCGTGCGGTAGCGGATCACCGGCAGCGCTTCCTTGGTGAGGGAAGTCAACACCAGCTCGCCCTTTTCCCCTTCGGGCAGCACTTCGCCCGTGTCGGGGTGCACGACCTCGGGATAGAAATGGTCTTCCCAGATGGTGAGGCCGTCCTTGGTCTCCACGCACTCCTGCGCCACGCCCGGGCCGATCACTTCCGACAGGCCGTAGATGTCGATCGCGTCCAGGGAGGTGCGCGCCTCGATCTGCTTTCGCATCTCGTTGGTCCAGGGTTCGGCGCCGAAGATGCCGATGCGCAGGGAAGACTTCTTCGGATCGAGGCCCTGCTTTTCCATCTCGTCGGCGATCGCCAGCATGTAGGAGGGCGTCACCATGATGATCTCGGGCCTGAAGTCCTGGATCAGCTGCACCTGGCGCTCGGTCATGCCGCCGGAGAGCGGGATCACCGCCAGCCCGAGCGCTTCGGCGCCGTAGTGCGCGCCCAGGCCCCCGGTGAACAGGCCGTAGCCGTAGGCGACGTGCACCTTGTCGCCCGGGCGCGCCCCCGCGGCGCGGATCGAGCGCGCCATGACGTGCGTCCAGGTGTCGATGTCCTTTCGCGTGTAGCCCACCACGGTGGGCTTGCCGGTGGTGCCGCTCGAGGCGTGGATGCGCACGATCCTGTCCATCGGCACGGCGAACATGCCGAAGGGGTAGTTCTGGCGCAGGTCGGTCTTGGTCGTGAACGGGAACCTGGCGAGGTCGGCGAGCGTCTTCAGGTCCTTCGGCTTCACGCCCGCGGCGTCGAACTTGCTGCGGGTGTGCGGGACATTCTCGTAGGCGTGCTTGAGCGACCACTTGAGGCGCGCGAGCTGCAGCGACGCGAGCTTCTTGCGCGAGGCCTTCTCGATCGGCTCCAGCGGGAAACGCTTCGCGCTCATTTTCCCGTGAAGTGGGGTTTGCGTTTCTCGAGGAACGCGGCCACGCCCTCGCGGTAGTCCCGGTGCTTGCCGACTTCGCGCTGGGAGTCGCGCTCCAGGTCGAGCTGCGCATCCAGCGTATTGTTCTCCGAGGCGGTGATCGCCTTCTTGATCGTGCCGTAGGTGTGGGTAGGGCCGGTGGCGAGGGTCTGCGCGAGCTTCTTCGCCTCGTCCATCAGCATGTCGTCGTCCACGCACTTCCAGATCAGTCCCCAGCGCTCGGCGTCTTCGGCGCTCACGCGCTCGGCGAGCATCGCCATCCCCATGGCCCTGGCGGTGCCGGCGAGGCGCGGCAGCCAGTAGGTGCCGCCGCAGTCGGGCACCAGCGCGATCCTGGCGAAAGCCTGCAAAAACGAGGCCGAGCGCGCCGCGAGCACGATGTCGCAGCCCAGGGCGAGGTTGGCACCCGCGCCGGCGGCAATGCCGTTCACCGCGCAGACCACGGGCTTCGGGAGCGCGCGCATGCGCCGGATGAACGGGTTGTAGTTCCTGTCCAGCCCGCCGCCGAGGTCGAGGTTCGGATCGTTCATGTCGCGCTCGGCGAGGTCCTGCCCGGCGCAGAAACCCCGGCCGGCGCCCGTGAGCAGGACCGCGCGGATCGAGGCGTCCGACTCCGCCTGCGACATCGCTTCGCGCAGCAAGCCGTGCATCTCGGTGACGAAGGCGTTGAGCTTGTCGGGGCGGTTCAGCGTGAGGGTCATCACGCCGGCCTCGGTCGAAACAATTACGCAGGGCATGGGCAAAGCTTAGCTAAAATCCGCCCCAAGCCCAAGCGCATCGGCGTCCCCCGGGGCGATTTCCCTTTCCCGAACTCGAGGCACGCAAGAGATGACCTACGAATTCATCCTCAGCGAGAAAAAGGGCCGCGTCGGCGTGGTCACGCTCAATCGCCCCAAGCAGATGAACGCGTTGAACGCCCAGTTGATGCAGGAACTGGCGCAGGCGCTGTATGCCTTCGACGCCGATGAGGGCGTGGGCTGCATCGTCATCACGGGCGGCGAGAAGGCCTTCGCCGCCGGCGCCGACATCGCGGCGATGAAGGACTTCAGCTACATGGACGCCTACCAGTCCAACTACATCACCCGCGACTGGGAGCACATCCGCAACATCCGCAAGCCCGTGCTCGCCGCGGTGGCGGGCTACGCGCTCGGCGGGGGCTGCGAGCTGACGATGCTGTGCGACCTCGCCATCGCTGCGGAGAACGCGAAGT
Organism: Gammaproteobacteria bacterium; assembly: GCA_041488375.1. Taxonomy (GTDB): domain Bacteria; phylum Pseudomonadota; class Gammaproteobacteria; order Burkholderiales; family SG8-39; genus JAABQT01. The sequence goes on from JBGPPD010000074.1 coordinate 7,700, forward strand.
TCGGCCAGCCCGAGATCAACCTCGGCATCATGCCCGGCTCGGGCGGCACGCAGCGCCTCACGCGCTTCACCAGCAAGGCGATCGCCATGGACCTGTGCCTCACCGCGCGCATGATGGACGCGCAGGAAGCGCTGCGCGCCGGGCTGGTATCGCGCGTGGTGCCGGTGGACAAGCTCATGGAGGAAGCGATGGCGGTGGCGGACAGGATCGCCGCCTACTCGCTGCCGGTGGTGATGATGATCAAGGAGTCGATCAACCGCGCCTACGAGACCACCCTTGCCGAGGGCGTGCTGTTCGAGCGGCGCGTATTCCACTCCATGTTCGCGCTGCAAGACCAGAAGGAAGGCATGGCCGCCTTCGTCGAGAAGAGGAAGCCCACGTTCAAGCACCGCTGATCCTGATCGCCGCCCACATCTTCTCGATGCTGGGCTTTTCGACCTACCCGGCGCTGCTGCCCGGGCTGCAGGCCGAATGGTCTCTGTCCAATTCGCAGGCCGGAATCATCGGCGGCCTGTTTTTCGCGGGCTATGTCGCCACGGTCTCGTTCTGGACCGCGCTCACCGACCGCATCGACGGCCGCTGGGTGTACGTGGCCGGCAGCGGTTTGGCGATCGCGGGCTGCGCGGGCTTCGGCCTGCTGGCGCAGGGTTTGCTGAGCGCCTGCGTGTTCCAGGTGCTGATGGGCGCCGGCATCGCCGGCACCTACATGCCGGGTCTGCGCCTGCTCTCGGACGTGGTGCACGGCAAGGCGCAGAGCCGCTACATCGCCTTCTACACCTCGTTCTTCGGCATCGGCGCCGCGCTGTCCTTTGCGCTGGCAGGCTTCATCGCGCCCGCAGCCGGGTGGCGGGCGGCCTTCGTGGTCAGCGCGGCGGGATCCGTGGTTTCCGGGCTGATGGTGTTTTTCAGCATCGCGGCGAAAAAGCCCGCCGGGGCCGCACATTCGATCCTGTTTCCGCTCGCCGCCTGGCGCAGGATTCTCGCCAACCGGGCCGCCGCCGGCTACATCTTCGGCTACTGCGCGCACTGCCTGGAACTGTTCGGCTCGCGCGGCTGGATGGTGGCCTTCCTCGGCTTTGCCGCGGGCGCCGGCATGTCGGGCGCCGCGCCCTGGAGCCCGACGGCGATCGCCGCCCTGGTCAACGCCTGCGCCGTGCCGGCCTCGATCCTCGGCAACGAGATGGCGCTGCGCATCGGGCGCCGCCGCTGGATCCTGATGGTGATGGCCAGTTCGTCGCTCGCGGGCATCGCGCTCGCCTTTTCCGCCCCGCTGCATTGGGCGCTGGTGGTGGCGCTGCTGGTGTTCTACTCGATGCTGGTGATGGCCGAATCGGCCACGCTGACCGCGGGGCTGGTGGCCGCCGCGCCGCCCGAGCTGCGCGGCTCGGCGATGGGCCTTTATTCGCTGATCGGTTTTGGCGGCGGCATGCTCGGTCCGGCAGTGTTCGGGGCGGCGCTCGACCTGGCGGGCGGCCAGTCGAGCGTGACGGCCTGGGCCTGCGGCTATGCGGCAATCGGCGCCGGCTGCCTGTTCGCACCCCTGGTTGCCAGAGTTTTCAGGGCCGCGCGCTAGTATCATCCGCTCCAAGGGGAGGGACCATGGAACGCATCTGGCTGAAGAGCTATCCCGCGGGCATGCCCGCGGACGTGACCTGGGACGAGAACCAGTCGGTCGGCGAGCTGTTCGACAAGAGCTGCAAGCAGTTCGCAGAGCGCCCGGCGTTTCACTGCATGGGCAAGACGCTCAGCTTCGCGCAAATCGACAAGATGAGCCGCGACTTCGCCGCCTGGGTGCAATCAAAAGGCCTGCCCAAGGGCTCGCGCATCGCGATCATGATGCCGAACTGCCTGCAATACCCGATCGTGCTGTTCGGCACGCTGCGCGCGGGCTACACGGTGGTGAACGTCAACCCGCTGTACACGGCGAGGGAACTCGAGCACCAGTTGAAGGACTCCGGCGCCGAGGTGATCGTGATCCTGGAGAACTTCGCGCACACGCTGGAGGAAGTGCTGCCGCGCACGCCGGTGAAGCACGTGGTGGTGGCGTCGCTGGGCGACCTGCTCGGCGCGAAGGGCCTGATCGTCAATTTCGTGGTGCGCAACGTGAAGAAGATGGTGCCGGCCTTCGAGCTGCCGGACGCCCAGCGCTTCAACGCCGTGCTCGGCGAGGGGGCGGGCAAGGGCATGACGCCGTTCCAGACCGGCCAGGAGGACGTCGCCTTCCTGCAGTACACCGGCGGCACCACCGGGGTGTCCAAGGGCGCGATGCTCACGCATCGCAACATCCTCGCCAACATCGCGCAGGCCTCGGCCAACCTGATGCACGGGCTGAAGGGCGAGACGCCGGTGATCATCACCGCGCTGCCGCTGTACCACATCTTCTCGCTCACGGTGAATTGCCTGCTGATGGCGAAGATGGGCGGCTTGAACGTGCTGATCACCAACCCGCGCGACATCCCGGCGTTCGTGAAGGAGCTCGGCAAGCACCGCTACAACATGATCACCGGCGTGAACACGCTGTTCAACGCCTTCCTGCACAACCCGGATTTCGCCAAGCTCGACTTCTCGTACGTGAAGCTGTGCGTCGGCGGCGGCATGGCGGTGCAAAAGGCGGTGGCCGACCGCTGGAAGCAGGTCACCGGCAAGGTGCTGCTCGAGGGCTACGGCCTCACCGAGACCAGCCCCTGCGCCACCATGAACCCGGCGACGCTCACCGACTACAGCGGCTCGATCGGCGTGCCGCTGCCTTCGACCATGATCGTGATCCGCGACGACAACAACAAGGACGTGGCGCTCGGCCAGCCGGGCGAGATCTGCATCAAGGGCCCGCAGGTGATGAAAGGCTACTGGCAGCGCCCGGACGAGACAGCCAAGGTGATGGACCAGGAAGGCTACCTGCACACCGGGGACATCGGCGTGATGGACGACCAGGGCTACATCCGCATCGTCGACCGCAAGAAGGACATGATCCTGGTGTCGGGCTTCAACGTGTACCCGAACGAGATCGAGCAGGTGGTGGCGATGCACCCGGGCGTGCTGGAGGTGGCGGCGATCGGCGTGCCCGACGAGCACTCGGGCGAGGTGCCCAAGCTGTTTATCGTGAAGAAGGACCCGGCGCTCACCGAGAAGGACATCCTCGAGCACTGCAAGGAGCAGCTCACCGGCTACAAGCGGCCGAAGTACGTGGAATTCCGCACCGAGCTGCCCAAGACCAACGTCGGCAAGATCCTCAGGAGGGCGCTGAGGGACGAGAAAAAGGCGGCCTGAAAATCGGGGTCAGAGCCCGATTCGGGGTCTGACCCCGATTTCATGGCCGCCTATCCGCATCTGTTCCGCCCGCTGGACCTCGGCTTTGTCACGCTGCCGAACCGCATCCTCATGGGTTCGATGCACATGGGGCTCGAGGCGCGGCCGGACGGGATGGAGCGGCTGGCGGCGTTCTACGCCGAGCGCGCCAGGGGCGGCGCGGCGCTGATCGTCACCGGCGGTTTCTCGCCCAACGACGCCGGCAACCTCACGACGCACCGCGCGCAAATAAGCACCGCGGAGGATGCGCGCCGGCACCGCGTGATCCCGCAAGCGGTGCACACCGCCGGCGGGCGCATCGCGCTGCAGCTGCTGCACTCGGGACGCTACGGCTATCACGGCAAGATAGTGGCCCCCTCGCCCCTCAAGGCGCCGATCAACCAGCACGCGCCGCGCGAGCTGCCCTCCGCCGAGATCGAGAGCACCATCGCCGATTTCGCCGCTGCGGCGAAACTCGCGCGCGAGGCGGGCTACGACGGCGTCGAGGTGATGGGCTCGGAAGGCTATCTGCTGACGCAGTTCCTCGCGCCGCGCACCAACCAGCGGCGGGACGCCTGGGGCGGCTCGCTCGAGAACCGCATGCGCTTTCCCGTGGAAGTGGTGAAGGCGGTGCGCGCCGCCGCCGGCAGGGACTTCATCATCGTCTACCGCCTCTCGGTACTCGAGCTGGTCGAGGGCGGCCTGTCGACGCAGGAGATGCAGCAGGTGGCGCGCGCCGTGGAAGCGGCCGGCGCGGACCTCCTCAACTCCGGCATCGGCTGGCACGAAGCGCGCATCCCGACCATCGCGCAGGCGGTGCCGCGCGGCGGCTTTGCCTGGGCCACGCGCCCGATCAAGCAGGCGGTGAAGATCCCGGTGATCGCCTCGAACCGCATCAACGCACCGGAGGTGGCCGAGGAAATCCTCGCGCGCGGCGACGCCGACATGGTGTCGCTCGCCAGGGCGTTCCTTGCCGACGAGGCCTTCGTCAGCAAGGCGCAAGCGGGCGACCGCGCCGGCATCAACATCTGCATCGCCTGCAACCAGGCCTGCCTCGACCATTACTTCATCGACCAGCCGGCGAGCTGCGTGGTCAATCCGCGCGCCGGGCGCGAAACGCAGCTGGTGTTCGCGCCGGCAAAGAAGCGCAAGCGCGTCGCGGTGATCGGCGGCGGGCCGGCGGGCCTGTCCTGCGCGGCGGTCGCCGCCGAGCGCGGCCAC
>JBGPPD010000075.1:0-12111 GCA_041488375.1 Gammaproteobacteria bacterium
CTTCCCGAAGTTCGTCATCGGCTTCTTCGTCGCCTCGATGCTCATGACGGCATTCACCGGCAGCTTCGCGTCCGCGGAATTCAACAGCGCGGTGCGGCCCAATCTGCTCCTGCCGCTGGTGTCGCTGCGCACCTGGACGTTTATCTTCTGCTTCCTGAGCATCGGGCTGACGACGCGGTTCCGCGATCTGCACGCGGTCGGATGGAAGGCTTTCTGGGCCTTTACCATCGGGGTGGCGGTGAACGTGGTGCTCGGCTACTTCCTCTCGGTGCACGTGTTCGGCAGCTACTGGGCGTCGATCTGAGGGGTCGGGCCCCGATGGGCTTGGCGCAAGTTCGCTGCGGGGCGTGCCGCTTCTTCATCGGCACGCCCGCTGCGCTCGAGCGCGCGGTTCCGGGGCTCAACATCCTGAGCTCGGCCTACGGCTCGGTCCGGGGCAATACCGGCCTGTGCGAGCGGCACGATTCGTTCGTGACTGCTGCCACCGAGGCGTGCTCGGCTTTTAACGGCAGGATGGCGCAGGGAACTCTCGCGCCAGGGAGCTAGGCCGGCGCCGCCTCAGGCGCCCGGCCCCAGTTTCGCGGCCCCCGCCACCGCGGCGGTTTCTTCGCTGAGCGCCTGCGGCGCCTTCTTCGGCGTGGTGAACGGCGTGGGCTTGGGCGCGTTGCCGCGGATCATTGCCGCGCCGGCCGCCAGGCCGCCTGCGATCTCCAGCTCGAAGCGCTCGGTATCGCGGCGGCGCACCTCGGCGGCGATCTCGGCAGCATCGGCCTCGGGCACCCCGAGTTGCAGCAGCGCCGCCTCGCCGAAGGCCATCGCCGACTGGAAAGTCTCGCGGATCTGGAAATTGACGCCCGCGCCGACCAGCTTCAGCGAATGCTCGCGGTCGAAGGAACGCACCAAGAGTCTGGCGTGCGGGAACTCGGACTTGACCAGCTGCACGATGCGGTCCGCGGCGGCGCGCTTGTCGATGCACACGGCGATCGCCCTGGCCTGCTCGGCGCCCGAGGCCTTGAGCACGTCCAGGCGCGTGCCGTCGCCGTAGTAGATCTTGAAGCCGAAGTCGGCGGCGCTGCGGATCATTTCGGTGTCGGTGTCGATGATCGCCACGTCGAAGCCGCGCGCCAGCAGCGACTGGCTGACCACCTGGCCGAAGCGGCCGAAGCCGATGATCAGCACGCTGCCGCCCAGCCCGTCGGCCGCGTCGATGCCGTCCATGGACTGCTCCTCCTTCGGCATCAGCCAGCGCAGCGCGAAGACGCCGACGGGGGTGAGCGCCATCGACAGGATGACGATGGCGGTCAGCGCGGCGCTGGTGCGGGCGTCGAAGATTCCGGCGGCGAGCGCGGCGGCGTACAGCACGAAGGCGAACTCGCCGCCCTGCGCCAGCAGCACCGCGCGGTACAGGCTCTCCGGGTGCTTGGCGCAGAGCAGCCGGGCGACCGTGTACACGCCGCCCGACTTGACCAGCATCAGCGCGGCGGTGCCGGCGAGGATCAGTGCCCATTGCTGGCGGAACACGGTGAGGTCCAGGGACATGCCGACGCTGATGAAGAACAGGCCGAGCAGGATGCCGCGGAACGGCTCGATGTCGGCTTCCAGCTGGTGGCGGAAGGTGGATTCCGACAGCAGCACGCCGGCCAGGAACGCGCCCATCGCCATCGACAGGCCGCCCACCTGCATCAGCAGCGCGGCGCCGAGCACCACCAGCAGCGCCGCCGCGGTCATCACTTCGCGCGCGCCCGAATTGGCCAGCAGGCGGAACAGGGGGCTGAGCAGGTACTTGCCGGCGAGGATCAGCGCGGCGACCGCCGCCAGGCCGAGCGCGATCTCCTGCCAACGCACGCCGCCGCCCTCGGCCGGGGCGATGAACGCGACCAGCGCGAGCAGCGGCACGATGGACAGGTCTTCCAGCAGCAGGATGGAGACGATGCGCTGGCCGCGCGGGGTGGACACGTCGCCGCGCTCCTCCAGGATCTGCATCACGATGGCGGTGGAGGACAGCACGAAGCCCATGGCCGCGATGAACGACACCACCAGCGAAAAGCCGCCGGCCAGGCAGACCAGCGTCAGCAGCATGCCGCAGGCCAGGACCTGGGCGACACCCAGGCCGAAGATCTCGCGCCGCAGCTTCCACAGGTGCGAAGGCTGCATCTCGAGGCCGATCAGGAACAGGAACAGCACCACGCCGAGCTCGGCGACGTGCAGGATGGCCTGCGGGTCGGTGAACAGCCCCAGGCCGAACGGCCCGATCACCAGGCCGGCGGCGAGGTAGCCCAGCACCGAGCCCAGGCCGAGGCGCCTGAACAGCGGCACGGCCACCACGCCCGCGGCGAGCAGGGCGACCACGCGCAGCAGGTCGTTGCCGTGTGCTTCCACGGCCCCTAATTTACTTCAGGGCGTCGAGCAGCTGCGCGAACACCTTGGGCGTGCCGCAGGCGATTTCGCCCTTGTCGAGGTAGCCGGGCCCTCCCTGCAGGTCGCCCACCAGCCCGCCCGCCTCCTGGATCAGCAGCGCGCCCGCCGCCATGTCCCAGCGCGACAGGCCCATTTCCCAGAACGCATCGAGCCGCCCCGCAGCCACGTAGGCGAGGTCGAGCGCCGCGGCGCCGGCACGGCGCACGCCCGCCGAGGAAGTCATCATGGTCTGCAGCTGGCTCATGTACAGGTCGAGGCGCGACAACTCCTTGAAGGGGAAACCGGTGCCCACCAGCGCGTCCTTCAGCTGCGTGCACTTGGAGACGCGGATGCGCCGGTCGTCGAGGAAGGCGCCGCGGCCACGGCTGGCGGTGAACAATTCGTTCTTGCCCGGGTCGTAGACCACTCCCTGCGTCAGGGTGCCGCGATGCTCCAGCCCGATGGACACGCAATACTGCGGAAAGCCGTGGATGTAGTTGGTGGTGCCGTCCAGCGGGTCGATCACCCACAGGTATTCGGGTCGCGCGCCGGGGGTGTCGCCGGACTCTTCGGCGAGGATGCTGTGATCGGGATAGGCGGCGCGGATGATGCCGATGATCGCCTGCTCGGCGGCCTTGTCCACCTGGGTGACGAAATCGTTCTTGTTCTTGGCCCGCACCTCGAGCGCGCCGCCCTCGAGCGCGGCGCGGTTGATGATCGATCCGGCCCGGCGCGCGGCCTTGACCGCGATGTTGAGCATCGGATGCATGGGCGGCGCGCATTCTACTCTCGGTAGACTGTCGCCATGGCGGAAATCCGCATCGTGCTGTGCAGGCCCAGCCACCCCGGCAACATCGGCGCCGCGGCGCGCGCCATGAAGACCATGGGCCTGTCCGACCTGCGCCTGGTGGCGCCGGAGCGCCCCAACGCGCCGCAGGACGAATGGATGGCGACGCATGCCGCTGACGTGCTCGCTGCGGCGCGCACCCATGCCACACTCGCCGAGGCGATCGCCGATTGCGCGGCGGCGTTTGCACTGTCGGCGCGCCCGCGCGAGTGGTCGCCCCAGGTGCTCGACCTGCGGGCTGCGGCGGCGCGCGCCGCGGCCTTCGATGCCTCGATCGCCTTCGTCTTCGGCAGCGAGAGCGCTGGGCTCACGAACGAGGAGCTCTTCGCCTGCCAGTTCCTGGTCCATATTCCCGCGGTTCCCGGCGCCAGCTCGCTCAATCTCGCCCAGGCGGTCCAGGTGGTCTGTTACGAACTGCACATGGCGGCGGGCGCGGTGGTGCCGGAAATGCGCACTGAAAAGCTGGCGACAGTCCAGGACCTCGAGGGCCTTTACGGGCACCTGGAGCAGGCCGCGACCTCGACGGACTTCATGGCGCCAGGTTCCAGGCTGCGCGAGCGCTGGCGGCGCCTGTTTTCGCGCGTCCCGGCGCTCGAGCGCGAGGAAGTCAACATCCTGCGCGGGCTGCTCAAATCCCTGTTGAAGAAATAGTTGATCGTTTTGCTCGGATAATTTAAAGTTTTCCCATGTTCAGACAGTTGCGTGAAGACATCGCCAGCATTTTCGAGCGCGACCCGGCGGCGCGCACCACCTGGGAAGTGCTGACCTGCTACCCCGGCCTGCACGCGGTCTATATCCACAAGCTCGCGCGCTGGTTCTGGACGCACGGCATGCGCTGGCTCGGCCGCGCGACCTCCAATTTCGGGCGCTGGGTGACGGGCATCGAAATCCATCCCGGCGCGGTCATCGGCCGGCGCGTATTCATCGACCACGGCATGGGGGTGGTGATCGGCGAGACCGCCGAGGTGGGCGACGGTTGCACCATCTACCAGGGCGTCACCTTGGGCGGAACGTCCCTGTATCGGGGCGCCAAGCGCCATCCGACCCTCGGCGCCGGGGTGGTGGTCGGCGCCGGCGCCAAAGTGCTGGGCGGTTTCACGGTCGGTGAGGGCGCAAACGTGGGTTCGAACGCAGTGGTCGTGAAAGAGGTTCCGGCGGGCGCCACGGTGGTCGGCATACCGGGGCGCATCGTGGAGAAGGGCAGCGCGCAGCAGGCGGCGCGGTTTTCGGCCTATGCGGTCGTGCAGGAACAGGACGACCCCTACGCCAAGGCGATCCAGAAACTGGTGGAACATTCCACCGAGCTCGAACAGGCCCTGGTGAAGCTCAGCCAGAGGCTGGCGGAACTTGAGAAAGACAAGCAAAGAGAACAGCTTAGAGCAGTCAAGTAATTGTTGACTGATTCTGTCGGAATTAGCTATACTTGACCGCGTTAATCAAGTATTCGAGGCATCCATGAGACTGACGACCAAAGGCCGGTTCGCGGTGACCGCGATGGTGGACCTGGCGATGCGCCAGACGCGCGGCCCGGTGACGCTCGCCACGATCAGCGAGCGGCAGCACATCTCGCTGTCCTACCTCGAGCAGCTGTTCGGCAAGCTGCGCCGCCGGAAACTGGTGTCCAGCGTGCGCGGCCCGGGCGGCGGCTACCGCCTGGCGCAGCCGCTGCAGGGCGTGTCGGTGGCCGACATCGTCATCGCAGTGGACGAGCCGCTCGACGCCACGCAGTGCGGCGGCAAGGAGAACTGCGCCGACGACAAGCGCTGCATGACGCACGAGCTGTGGGCCACGCTGAACAAGAAGATGCACGAGTACCTGTCCTCGGTGAGCCTCGCGGACCTGGTGGCGCAGCAGGCGGCGAAGCCGGTGGCGGTGCTGCACGACAAGCGCCCCTCGGAGAAGGTGGCCGCGTGAAGCTGCCGATCTACCTCGACTATTCGGCGACCACGCCGGTGGATCCGCGCGTGGCGCAGAAAATGATCCCTTACCTCACCGAGTTCTTCGGCAACCCGGCCAGCCGCTCGCACGCTTTCGGCTGGAAGGCCGAGGAAGCAGTCGAGGAGGCGCGCGGCCACGTCGCCGCACTGATCGGCGCCGACCCGAAGGAGGTCGTCTGGACCTCGGGGGCGACCGAAGGCAACAACCTCGCCATCAAGGGGGCCGCGCAGTTCAATCGGTCGCGCGGCAAGCACCTGATCACGCAGAAGACCGAACACAAGGCGACGCTCGACACCATGCGCGAGCTCGAGCGCCAGGGCTTCGAGTGCACGACCCTCGAAGTCGAGGAGAACGGCATCGTCGACCTCAAGAAGTTCGAGGCGGCGCTCCGGCCGGACACCATCGTGGCCTCGATCATGATGGTGAACAACGAGATCGGCGTGATCCAGCCGATCGCCGAGATCGGCGAACTCTGCCGCGCCCGGGGCATCGTGTTCCACTGCGACGCGGTGCAGGCCGCGGGCAAGATCCCGATCGACCTGGCGACGCTCAAGGTGGACCTGCTGACCATCACCGCGCACAAGATGTACGGTCCCAAGGGCATCGGCGCGCTCTACGTGCGCAGGAAGCCGCGCGTCAGGATCGAGCCGCAGATCCACGGCGGCGGGCACGAGCGGGGCTTTCGCTCCGGCACGCTGGCCACGCACCAGATCGTCGGCTTCGGCGAGGCGGCGCGCATCGCCAAGCTGGAGATGGGCAGCGACAACGAGCGCATCCGGGCCCTGCGCGACCGCCTGTGGCGCGGCCTGTCGTCGATGGAGGCGGTGGTGCTGAACGGCGACATGGAAAAGCGCATCCCGGGCAACCTCAACGTGAGCTTCAACTACGTCGAGGGCGAGTCGCTGATCATGGCGATCAAGGACATCGCCGTGTCCTCGGGCTCGGCCTGCACGTCGGCGTCCCTCGAGCCGTCCTACGTGCTGCGCGCGCTCGGGCGCTCCGACGAGTTGGCGCATTCCTCGATCCGCTTCACCCTGGGCAAGTTCACCACCCAGGAGGAAGTCGATTACGCGGTGAAGCTGGTGAAGGGCAAGGTGGCGAAGCTGCGGGAATTGTCGCCACTGTGGGAGATGTACAAGGACGGGGTCGACTTGAACACGGTCCAGTGGGCCGCACATTGAAATAGAGGCAGCCATGGCATACAGCGACAAAGTCATCGATCACTACGAGAACCCGAGGAACGTCGGCTCCTTCGACAAGGACGACGAGGCGGTCGGCACCGGCATGGTCGGCGCCCCGGCCTGCGGCGACGTGATGAAGCTGCAGATCCGCGTCAACCAGGACGGCATCATCGAGGACGCGCGCTTCAAGACCTACGGCTGCGGCTCGGCCATCGCCTCCTCGTCGCTGGTCACCGAGTGGGTCAAGGGCAAGTGCCTGGACGAGGCGGCGCTCATCAAGAACACCCAGATCGCCGAGGAGCTGTCGCTGCCGCCGGTGAAGATCCACTGCTCGATCCTGGCCGAGGACGCGATCAAGGCCGCGGTGGAGGATTACCGGAAGAAGCACGGCGCCGAGGCGCACAAGGACCGCAAGGTCGCCTGACATGGCCATCACCCTCACCGAAAAAGCCGCGACGCACGTGCAGGATTTCTTCGCCCGGCGCGGCAAGGGCGTCGGCCTGCGCATCGGCGTGCGCACCTCGGGCTGCTCGGGCTTCGCCTACAAGCTGGAGTTCGCCGACGCGGTGAACCCGGACGACCACCTGTTCGAGAGCCACGGCGTGAAGGTGCTGGTGGACCCGAAGAGCCTGCCGTTCCTCGAGGGCACGCAACTCGATTACACGCGCGAGGGGCTGAACGAGGGCTTCAAGTTCAGCAACCCGAACGTCAAGGACGAGTGCGGCTGCGGCGAGTCGTTTAACGTCTGAAGAATCACTTCGAACTGTTCGGCCTCGCGCCGGCCTACGCGCTCGACCGCGGGTCGCTCGAACGCTCCTACCGCGAGATTCAGTCGCAGATCCACCCCGACCGCTACGCGCACGCCGGTGACGCCGAGCGGCGCGCCTCGATGCAGTGGACCACGCGCGTCAACGAGGCCTACCGCACGCTGACCAGCCCGGTGCAACGGGCAAAATACCTGCTGGAAATGCATGGAGTGGACGTGCAGTTCGAGACCAATACCCAGATGCCGACCGACTTCCTGCTCCAGCAGCTCGCGCTGCGCGAGGCGCTCGAAGCGGCGCAGCAGCAGCCCCCGGCGCTGGACAGCCTGCTGGCACAGGTGCGGCAGGAAAAGAACCTGCTGGAGCTCGACATCGCGCGGCTGATCGACAGCCGGAAGGATTACGCGGCAGCCGCGGGCGAAGTGCGCAAGCTCATGTTCCTGGAGCGGCTGGGCGAGGAAATCGACCAGGCCTATGAGGGAGCTCCGTAATGGCTTTGCTGCAAATCGCCGAGCCCGGCCAGTCCACCGCGCCGCACCAGCACCGCCTGGCGGTCGGCATCGACCTCGGCACCACCAATTCCCTGGTGGCCACGATGCGCAGCGGCGTCGCGACGGTCCTGACTGACGAGCAGGGCCGCGCGCTGCTGCCCTCGGTCGTGCGCTACCTGCCCGACGGGCGCACCGAGGTCGGCTACGCGGCCCAGGCGAAACAGGCCGAGGATCCGAAGAACACCATCGCTTCGGTGAAGCGCTTCATGGGCCGCGGCCTGAAGGATGTGGCGCACGCCGAACACATGGCCTACGACTTCGCCGACGCCCCCGGCATGGTGCAGCTGCGCACGGCGGCGGGGGTCAGGAGCCCCGTCGAAGTGTCGGCCGAAATCCTGAAACTGCTGCGCCGCCGCGCCGAGCTTTCGCTGGGCGGCGAACTGGCCGGGGCGGTCATCACCGTGCCCGCCTATTTCGACGACGCGCAGCGCCAGGCCACCAAGGACGCGGCGCAGCTCGCCGGGCTGAACGTGCTGCGGCTGCTGAACGAACCGACGGCCGCCGCGATCGCCTACGGGCTGGAGAACGCGTCGGAGGGCGTCTACGCGGTGTTCGACCTCGGCGGCGGCACCTTCGACATCTCCATCCTCAGGCTGTCCAGGGGCGTGTTCGAGGTCGTGGCCACCAACGGCGATTCGATGCTCGGTGGCGACGATTTCGACCAGCGCGTGTTCTGCTGGGTGGTGGAGCAGGCGAAGCTGCCGCCGCTCGATGCGCGCGACATGCGGCTGCTGCTGGTGAAGTCGCGGGAGGCGAAGGAGGCCCTGACCCTGAACGCGCAGGCGCGCATCACGGCGCGCTTGTCCAGCGGCGAGGGGGTGGACCTGACGCTGGGCGCGGACAAGTTCCGCGAGATCACGCAGACGCTGGTGCACAAAACCCTCGGCCCGATGCGCAAGGCGCTGCGCGACGCCGGCCTCGGCGCGGACCAGGTGCAGGGCGTGGTGATGGTCGGCGGCGCCACGCGCATGCCGCAGATCCAGCGCGCGGTGGCCGAATTCTTCCGCCGCGACCCGCTCAACAACCTCGACCCCGACAAGGTGGTGGCGGTGGGCGCGGCCATGCAGGCCAACGTGCTGGCGGGCAACAAGCCGGCGGGCGAGGACTGGCTGCTGCTCGACGTGATCCCGCTGTCGCTGGGACTCGAGACGATGGGCGGCCTGGCGGAGAAGATCATCCCGCGGAACTCCACGATTCCGGTGGCGCGTGCGCAGGAATTCACCACCTTCAAGGACGGCCAGACCGGGATGAGCCTGCACGTGGTGCAGGGCGAGCGCGAGCTGGTCGCCGACTGCCGGTCGCTGGCGCGCTTCGAACTGAAGGGATTCCCGCCGATGGCGGCGGGGGCGGCGCGCGTGCGCGTCACGTTCCAGGTGGACGCGGACGGGCTGCTGTCGGTGGCGGCGAAGGAAAGCACCAGCGGCGCGGAGGCCGCGGTGGTGGTGAAGCCGTCCTACGGCCTGGCCGACGCGGACATCGAGCGCATGCTGCGCGATTCCTACGAGCACGCGAAGGAGGACATGCACGCGCGGGTGCTCAACGAGGCGCGCGTGGACGCCGGCCGGCTGCTCGAGGCGGTGCGCGCGGCGCTGGCCGCCGACGGCGCGCTGCTGGCCGCCGGCGAGCGCGAAGCGATCGAGCGCCAGCTCGCCGCGCTCGCCGCCGTCGCCGCGGGCACGGACCACCGCGCCATCAAGCAGGCGAGCGACGCGCTGAACCGCGCCACCGAGGAGTTCGCCGGGCGCCGCATGGACGCCGGCGTGCGGCGCGCCCTCGCGGGCAGGCGCATCGCCCAGTTGGACCTCTGATGCCCAGATTGAAGGTGCTGCCGCACGCCCAGTTGTGCCCGCAGGGCGCGGAGTTCGACGCGCCGAGCGGCGTTTCGATCTGCGACGCGCTGCTCGAGCACCACATCGACATCGAGCATGCCTGCGAGAAGTCCTGCGCCTGCACCACCTGCCACGTGATCCTGCGCGAGGGTTTCGGCTCGCTCGCGCCCGCGGCGGAGAAGGAAGAGGACTTGCTGGACAAAGCCTGGGGGCTGGAGGCGGCCTCGCGGCTCTCGTGCCAGGCGAAGGTCGCCGGCGCCGACCTCACCCTGGAAATTCCCAAGTACACGATCAACTACGAGCGCGAGGGCGGGGGCAAGAAATGAAGTGGACCGATACGCTGGAGATCGCCATCGCGCTCTCCGAGGCGCGCCCGGACACCGACCCGAAGAGCGTGCGTTTCACCGACTTGATGCAGTGGGTCATGGCGCTGCCGGGGTTCGACGACGACGCGAAGCACTGTGGCGAGAAAATCCTCGAGGCGATCCAGATGGCCTGGATCGACGAAGCGTAGGGTGGGCCACCGGCCCACCGTACCTCAGTCGTCCAGACCGCTCATGCCTTTGCGGTGCGCGAGCGCCTTCGGGCCCGCGATCCGGTAAGCGACCTTCCCGGGCCAGGCGAGCTGCCCGTCGGGTCGCCGGCTGAACAGGATCCCGCCGGTGCGCGCGACCATCTGCGTGCGCGCGCGCGGCCCGCGCGGGTCCGCCGGATCGATCACCTCGCATACCGGCATGCCCTTGCGCACGCGCGCGCCCTCGCGCACGTGGAACACGAGGATGCCCGGCTTCGGGCAATAGCCCACGTCCATGCCCGCGATCGGCGTCGCTTGCGCCTTGAGCCGCGGCAGGCTGCCGGCGCGGCCGGCGATGATCCCGCGGCGCACGAAGTAGCGAAACAGGTTCTTCGCGTCCGCCTCGCCGTACCGATGGTTGACGTCCGGCTGCCCTCGATATTCGATCGTCGCCGACAGGCAGGCCTGCGGGATGCGGGCTGCGGGAAAGCGCGCGGCGAGCCGCGCCCACAGCGCGCTGTGCACGCCGGAGAAGGTGGGCACTTCGGGGTAGGGATCGTTGTACAGCGTGGCCTCGGCCGCGAGGTCGGCGGCGAGCGCCTGCGCGGCGCCGGGCCAGTCCCGGCGCGAGATGAACAGGTGCAGCGCAGCCTGCAGGTCGCAGTGCAGGTCGAGGACGATGTCGGCGTCCACGGCGAGCTTCATCATTGCCGCGCGCAGCGCCTGCAGCTCGTTCACCGGCCGCATCGCACGCAGCGCGGCGAGCGCCGCCTTGCGGATCGCGGCGACGTTAGCCGCCGCATCGCGCCCCAAGCTGGTGCCGATGCGCTCGGCGATGGTGCCTGAGAGCTCGGGCCAGTTGCGGTTGAAGTTCTCGCGGCCCAGCAGTTCGTAGCGGCCGAGATGGTTGTTGCCGACCAGTTGCGCGAGGCCGATGGGATTGACCGTCGGCACCACGATGATCTCGCCGCGGATGCGCCGCGCGCGGTCCGCCGCCGCGAGCATCGGCATCAGGTGGTGCAGCGCCATCGCCCCCGGCAGTTCGTTGGCGTGGATCGCCGCCTGCAGGTAGGCCTTCGGCCGCGCGCCGATTCTGCCGAAGCGGTGGAAGGCGATGCTGCGCCGCGTGCCGGGCGTCATCGGCAGCAGCGCGATTTTTGCTTGTGCGTGGGGCATGGCTTCCTCGTCCCTGGGAGGGCGCCATTTTTCCGGGTATTCCGGTTAATATCCAGCGCGACAGCGAACGACCGTCGAGGAGGATCGGACATGGACGAGCAGCAGCTCCGGGAACTGATCGCGCAAGTGCAGGCCGGCCGCTTGTCGCGGCGCAGCTTCATCCACGGCATGGTCGGACTGGGCCTGACGGCCCCCCTGGCGGCCCAGATGCTCGTCTACTCCGGTGTAGCGCAGGCGCAGCCGGCGTCCGCCTACAAGCCCACCCGCCGCGGCGGCGGCGGCCCGCTGAAGATGCTCTGGTGGCAGGGCGCCACGCTGCTCAACCCGCATTTCGCCGTGGGCACCAAGGACCAGGAAGGCTCGCGCATTTTCTACGAGCCGCTCGCCGGCTGGGACCAGGAAGGCAACCTGATCCCGATGCTCGCGGAGGAGATTCCCAGCGTGCAGAACGGCGGGCTGGCGCGCGACGGCATGTCGGTGACCTGGAAGCTGAAGAAAAACGTGCAGTGGCACGACGGCAAGCCGTTTACCGCCGACGACTGCCTGTTCAACTGGGAATACGCCGGCGACCCGGCCACCGCGGCCGTCACCATCGGCACCTACAAGGACGTGGTGGTGGAGAAGCTGGACAGCCACACGGTGCGCGTGCGCTTCAGGAAGCCGACGCCGTTCTGGGCCGATGCCTTCGTCGGCACGCGCGGCATGATCATCCCCAAGCACCTGTTCGAGCCCTACAAGGGCGGCAAGTCGCGCGAGGCGCCGGCCAACCTCAAACCCGTGGGCACCGGGCCTTACCGCTTCACCGACTTCAAGCCCGGCGACATGGTGCGCGGGGTGCTGAACCCGACCTACCACCTGCCGAACCGGCCGCACTTCGACAGCATCGAGATGAAAGGCGGCGGCGACGCCGTGTC
>JBGPPD010000076.1:0-12093 GCA_041488375.1 Gammaproteobacteria bacterium
GATGAAGCCGATGGCGGCGGCCACGTTGGTGACCATGAAATTGGTCTGCCCCGCCACCAGGTCGTTCAGCGCCGGACCTTCGCCCTTGTAGGGCACCGCCAGGGCGTCGATCTTCGCGGCGTTGACGAAGTTCTCGCCGGCGAGGTGCACCTGCGAGCCGATGCCCGCATGGCCGAAGGTGAGCTTGCCCGGCTGCGCCTTGGCGGCGTCGATCAGCTCCTTGACCGTCTTGTAGGGCGATTTCGCGGGCACCACCAGCACCTGCGGGCCCGAGACGACCTTGGTCACCGGCACGAAATCCTTCTCCGGGTCGTAGGCCATCTTGGCGTAGATGTGCTGGTTGGCGGTCACCACCGAGCCCGAGGGGAAGAACAGCGTGTAGCCGTCGGGAGCCGCGCGCGCCGCCTCCGCCGCGCCTACGCCGCCGCCCGCGCCGCCGCGGTTCTCGATCACCACCGTCTGGCCCCATATTTCCTGCAGCTCCTGGCCCACCATGCGCGCCGAGATGTCGGTGGCGCCGCCCGGCGGGAACGGCACGATGAAACGCACCGGCTTTTGCGGCCAGGACTGCGCCTGCGCCGCCGCTGCGAAGACCAACCCTGCCAATAGCGTCGCGAACCTCATTGCATCCCCCGTTTGTAATATTTGAAAAACATTCTACAGCGCCAGGGCGAAGGCGAGGCCCCATCCCAGGGTGAGTGCCGCGGCCGCTGCCGCGAGCGTTTTCTGCCAGTCGCGCCAGGGCAGGAACTCGAGCGCGAGCACCCGCAGGCCGCCCCCCAGGTGCGTCGCGAGCAGCACCACCAGCCCCCACTCCGCCGCCTTCACCGCCGGCTGCTCGGTCCATCGGAGGAACGCGTCCATGCGCAGCCCCTGGCCGAGCACCCAGAAGTGCGCGGGCAGGAACAGGGCCAGCGCGATGCCCGAGAGCCGGTGCACGAGGGCCACCCAGCGGCTCACGCGAACACTCCCAGCACGGCGCGCATGCCCAGGGCATAGAGGACCATCGCGAACAGCCATAGCGCCAGGGCCCTCGAGCGGCCGCGCCAGCCGAGCCATTCGCCCAGCACCGCGCGCAGGCCGATGGGCGCGTGCACCGTCACCGCCAGCACGAACAGCGAATAGAACGCGAACCAGGCCGCATTGCCCTGCGTGCGCGCGAGGATCTCCGCGCCGCTCAAGCCGCCGCGTACCGCGTAGACGATGGTTGCGAGGTGCACCAGCACGCACAGCGCGAGCACCGCGGCGCTGGCGCGCTGCGCGAGCCACAGGCGCGTTTCACCGCGCATGCTCACAGTTCCCCTCTCAGCGCGGCGGCGGCCACCGCGCGCTTCAGGCCCGCGATGCCCGCGGTCGGCGACAGCGCCTTGGGGCAGCGCTCGGTGCAGCTCAGGTGCGTGTGGCAGGCGTGGCAGCCGGCGTCGCCCGCGACCGCGCGCAGGCGCGCCGCCTGTTGCGTGTCGCGCTCGTCGTTGGCGAGCGTCCAGGCGCGGTTCAGGGCCGCCGGTCCGAGGTAGTCCGGGTTCCAGGCCACCACGTCGCAGGCGCTGTAGCACACCGCGCAGCCGATGCACTCGATGGCCGCGTCGGCGAATCCACGTTTTTCGGACTGCGGCGCCACGCGCGCGAAGTCCTCGCTGCGTGTCCTCGCGCCCTGGAACTGGCCCCTGGCGCGCGCCCACTTGTCGAAGAACCCGCGCATGTCGGTGACCAGGTCGCGGATCACCGGCAGGTTCCTGAGCGGCGCGACCGTCAGCTCGTCGTTGCGCACTACCTTGTCCACGTGGGTGCGGCAGGTCCAGCGCGGCGCGCCGTTCACCGTCATGGCGCAGGAGCCGCACATGCCGACGCGGCAGGCGTAGCGGTAGGCGAGCGTCGGGTCGAGGTGGCGCTGGATGTGGGTGACCACGTCCAGCACCGTCTGGCTCGGCTCGCGCGGAACCTCGAACTGCTGAAACGCCTCGCCGCGCTTGACCCGGACCTTCAAGCCGACTCGTACAACCTGGTCAGCACGAACTCGCGGTGTCCGAGCGCCTCGGCCGCCGTCAGCCGGCCGTTGGCGGTGCGGAACATGCACTCGAGCAGCTTGTCCCCCGCCTGGTCGGGGGACATCTCTTTCCTCAGCAGGCCCGTCACGTCCACGTCGATGTGCTCGCTCATCGTCCTCACCGTGCGCGGGTTCGCGCTCAGCTTGATCACCGGCAGGATCGCGTTGCCGATCACGTTGCCCTGGCCGGTCGGAAACAGGTGCACCGCGAAGCCGGCGGCGGCGCACAGGGTCACCATCTCGGCCGCGGCCGAAGACGAATCCATGAACCACAGTCCCGGCCCGGTCGGGGCTTCCGCCTTGTCCAGCACGCCGTCCACCAGGCACTTGCGGCCGATCTTCTGGATGTTGCCCAGCGCCTTTTCTTCGATGGTGGTGAGGCCGCCCTCGATGTTGCCCTTGGTGGGCTGCGAGTCCATCAGGTCGCTGGTCTTGTGGCGGTCGATCACCTGCTGGTAGCGGTCGAAGACGAACTGGAACTTCTTGCGCACTTCGTCGTTGCGGCAGCGCGCGGCCACCAGGTGCTCGCCGCCGGTCAATTCCGTCGTTTCCCCGAACACCATGGTGACGCCGTGCGGGTACATCTTGTCGAAAGCATTGCCCACCGTGGGATTCGCGCCGCAGCCGGAGGTGGTGTCGGATTCGCCGCACTTGGTGGACACCCACAGGTCTTTCAGCGGGCGCTCCTCGCGGCGCAGCTCGCTTGCCCACTGCACGTATTCCTTCGCGGCCTTCGATGCCCGCATGATCGTGTCGTGGTCGCCGTGCTGCTCGATGCCGAAGTGGGACACCGGCTTGCCCGTCGCGCGGATGCCGTCGGCAACCTTTTTCGCCCAGGTGTCCTCGATGCAGATCACCACCACTGCGGCGACGTTGGGGTTGCTGCCGGTGCCGATGAGCGTGCGGAAGTGCAGGTCGAGGTCGGCGCCGAACTGCAATCGCCCGTAGGGGTGCGGCAGCGCCAGCGTGCCCTTGATGTTGTTCTCCACCGCTTGCGCCGCGGCGTTGGAGAGGTCGTCCACCGGCAGGATGAGGACGTGGTTGCGCACGCCGACGCGGCCGTTCTCGCGCTTGTAGCCCTGGAAAGTCGCTTTGTCGAGGTTCATGGTTACCAGCGCTTGGTCTTGAGGTTCTGGATGTGGGTGTGCTCGCCCTTCCTGATCGGCGCGACCACCTTGCCGATGTCCACGCCGTACTTGATCACGGTGTCGCCGGGCCGGTAGTCCTTGAGCGCGAGCTTGTGGCCGATCGGGATGTCGCTTTGCGCGACGATCTTCACGTCCTTGTCGTCTTCCATGATCCAGCCGTCGAGTTCCTGGCCCTTCTTCACGCCTTCGACGACCACCACGCCGACGCCGTCGCCTTCTTCGTGCACCACGAAGTGAATCATTCTTGCGCTTCCTCTCTCAATTGGATCGATTCGAAGTTTACTCCGGCATGGGCCCGCCGAATCGCCGCCGCGCCTCCGCCTTTTCGGAGTTTCGCAGTTTCGCGGCCGTGGCCTATCGCGCGACCCGGGCCTCGAGCGCGCGCAGGGCAACATCGATGGCGACCCCGACGACGCCGATGGCGATCATCCCGCTCATGACGATGTCGGTGCTGATGTTGCTCTGTCCCTTTACCATCAGGTAGCCGATGCCGCTGGAGGCGACGATCAGTTCGGCGCCGACCAGCGACTGCCAGCCGAGGCCGGCGCTGACCCGCAGCCCGGCGACGATGGAGGGCACCGACGCCGGCAGCAGGACTTCCGTGATGATGCGCAGATGGCCCGCGCCAAGCGTGCGCGCCGCCTCGATGAACCGCGGCTCGACGAATTTCGCTCCGCGGTAGGCGTTGATGACGCAAGGCGGGAACGCGCCGCTGAAAATGATCAACACCGGTCCGCCGATTCCGGTGCCGAACCACAGCGCGGCGAACGGCACCCAGGCGATCGGCGCCACGAAGCGCAGCGCGTCGAACAGCGGAGTGACGATCGCGTCCAGCCGGCGAAACCAGCCCATCAGCAGCCCGAGAGGAATGCCGATCGCCACGGCGAGGCCGAAGCCCATGCCGAAGCGGCCCATGCTCGACAGCAGGTGCTGCTGCAGGGTGTAGCCGACGAACGGCTGGCGCGTGAGTTGCGCGAACTGGTGGAGCACCGCCAGCGGAGTGGGCAGGAACTGCGGCTGCACCAGCCCGCTCAGCGCGATCAGCGTCCAGGCGCTGAAGAAGCTGCCAATGCCGATGGCCGACAGCGCCAGAACGCGCGCGCGCGGCAGAGGCTGCCGGTACGCGGCGCCCGCCATCCTAGGCGCGCCTCCAGGGCATGGCGCGCGCTTCGACCCAGCCGAGCGCGCCGGTCATCAGGCCGCCGCAGAGCGCGACGCTCGCCATGCCGACCAGGATCATCGCCGGAAAGATGTCGAGCGCGCCCTGCTGAAGCACGCGGCCGAGGCCCGCGATGGCGCCGATCAGTTCCCCGGCAACCAGCGTGGTCCAGCAGGCCTGCAGCGAAAGCCTCAGGCCGGTGAAGATGAGCGGCAGCGCGCCCGGCACCAGCACTTCCCGCACCAGCATCCAGCGCGACACGCCGAGGGTGCGTGCGGCCTCGATCATGTGCGGCTCGATCGCGCGCACGCCCGCGTAGCTGTTGATCACGGAGGGGACGAAGGCGGCGAACCAGATCACCAGTACCTTGGCGCCGTCCCCCAAGCCCAGCCAGACGATCGCCAGCGGGATCCAGGCCAGCGGCGGGATCGGGCGGATGAGCAGGAATGCGGGGTTGATCAGCGCCTCCGCGGCGCGGCTCCAGCCCATCGCGAGACCGAGCGGAAGGCCCAACGATACCGCGGCGACGAAACCCATCAGCACCAGTTTGCAACTGTGCAGTATGTGCTCGTGCAGCCGGGCGTCGGCGTAGCCGGTGAAGACGATCTGCCGCAAGGCATCCCAGGTCTCGTCCGGCGCGGGAAAGCGCGCCGGGTCGATGAAACCGCTCGCCGTGGTCATCAAGTACCACGCGGCGAGCACCGCGAACACGGTGCCCGCCGCGATCCAACGTGACGCCGCGCCGGCCGGGCGCTCAGTTAGCGCGATTGGCGAACTCCTTCAGCTTCGGGTCTCTTTCCACCATGCGCAGATACTCGTCGCTGATGTAGCCGTTCGCCGCCGGCACCTGCGCGAAGGTCCCCGACGCCTGCATGAACTCGCCGATCTTGGTCATCCAGCCGTCCACCTGGGACGCGCCGCCGGCGGGGCGGTGCATGATCCTCAACTGTCCCGCAAGGTCGTAAACCGGGCGGGTGTCGAACTCCTTGTTCATCGACGCCTCCGAAATGCTCACGCCGCCCTCCTCGTAGAACTTCTTCATCATGGCGATGGCCTCGCTGCGGTGTGCCAGGGACCATTTCTGCGCGCGCAGGTAGATGGCGAGGAAGCGCGCCACGTTTTGCGGCTGCTCCCTGGCGTACTCCGCGCGCACCACGATGGCGCCCGGGACGATCGCGCCGGCGTCCTTGCCGGAGCAGATCAGCTTCGCCCCGGCTTTCTCCTCCAGCGTGTAGATGTTCGGCGCCCAGAGCCCGCCGAGGTCGGCGTTGTTGGAGGACATCGCCGAGATGATCTCCGCCTGGCCCATGCTCTTGATGGTGACGTCGGCCTTCTTCAGCCCGGCCTTGGCGAGGCAGGACTGCACCGCGTAGTCACCGGTCGAATTGGACGTCAGCACGATGGTCCGGCCCTTCATCGAAGCCGGGTTCCTCATGAAGGCGTCGGCCGTGGCGGCGGTGGCGAGCAGCGCGTTGCCGTGCGACTCGTCGTTGGTGATGCCGATGGTCATCAGCTTGTAGCGCGCCGCGCCGAGCACCGCGGGCACGGAACCCGTCCCGCCCACGTCCCAGGACTTCGCGGCGGACGCGGCGATCTGTGGCACGCCGGCCGGAAAGGTGCTGAACGCCGGCCTCAAGCCGAGCTCCGCCCACCAGCCCTTTTCGCTGGCGATGTGGAACGGCAGGGACCAGTACAGCGCGGGCTGGTAGCTGACCTTGATCTCGACTGGCTGCTGTGCGGACGCGCCGGTGGCGGCGGCCGCGAATGCGACGGCGAATGCGATCCTCTTCATGATGCTCCTCCTTGGTGGGTGCGTGATCCCTCAGTGGTCCCCCGGCGGTTGCTGCTCGCGCAGCAACCGCCAGATGCTCGTTCTCAGCCGCACGAAGGACGGCTGGTCCATCACGTCCTCAACGCGTTCCAGCCGGTCCCATTGCTCCGCCTTGCGCACCGGCGTGACGTCGACGATCTGCGCGATGCGGCCGGGCCGCCGGGTCATCACCACCACGCGATCGGCGAGGTAGACGGCTTCCTCGACCGCGTGAGTGATGAACAGCACGGTGCGCGGACTGAGCCGCGTCAGCTTGATCAGTTCCTCCTGCATCACGACGCGGGTCTGCGCATCCAGCGCGCCGAAAGGCTCGTCCATCAGCAGTACCCCGGGGTCCAGCACGTAGCTCCGCGCGATCGCCACGCGCTGCTGCATGCCGCCGGAGAGCTGGTGCGGATACGCCGATTCGTAGCCCTGCAGTCCCATCAGTTCGAGCTGTTGCGCGATGCGCCCGGCGCGCGCGGCTTGCGCCATGCCCTTGCTGCGCAGGCCGAACTCGATGTTCTCGTATACCGTCTTCCAGGGAAACAGCGCGAACTGCTGGAATACCACGGCGCGGTCCGGCCCCGGCTCGCGCACCGGCGCACCGCCGACGCTCACCGTTCCCGAGGTCGGAAACTCGAGTCCCGCGGCCATGCGCAGGCAGGTGGTCTTGCCGCAGCCGGAGGGCCCGACGATGGCGACGAACTCGCGCTCGCGCACCTCGAAGCTCACCGCATCCAGGGTGAGGGAATCCCTGCCGTCGCGCTGAAAGGTGCGGCTCACTTCGTGAAAAACGATGTTGCTCACGGCCGCAGCACCAGCTTGGCGGCCGCCGTGCGGCCCTCGTGCAGCTCGCGGAACGCCGCCGCGCCTTCGGCGAGCGGGCGCTCCTCCACCCACTCCAGGCGGCCGAAAGCGCCCTCGTAGAGCGCCCGCACCGCGGCGCGCAGGTCGGCGGTGGCGTAGGTGTAGGTGCCGATCAGCGTGATCTCGGCGAGCGTGAGCTTGCGCATGTCGATCTCGCACGCCCGGTCCTGCAGGCCGATGTGCATCACCACGCCGCCCGGTTTGACCGCCTGCAGCGCCGCGTCGCGCGTGCCCTTGCCGCCGACCGCGTCGATGACCAGATGCATGCTGTTCGCAGCCGGCCCGCCAGGTTCGCGCGGATCGTAGACCGCCGCGTTTGCCGCCTTCGCCACGGAGGCGCGGCGCAATGGATTGGTCTCGGCGACGGTGACCTGCCGCACGCCGTAGCTGCCGAGGAGCAGGGCGCAAAGCATGCCGATCGCGCCGCCGCCCAATACCAAAGCCCGGCATTCGGGCAGCGGACGCGCCAGCGAACGCGCGGCGACGTGGATCGCGTGCACGGCGGTGGCGGCCGGCTCGGTCAACGCCGCCGCGCGGGTGTCCATGTCCTGCGGGATCTCGATCACGCTGCCGGCCGCGGTCGAGACGCGCTCGGCGAAGCCGCCTGCCCGCGTCATGCCGATCATGCTGCGGTCGGCGCACAGGTTATTGCGTCCCTGCACGCAATATTCGCAGGCGCCGCAGGTGATCAGCGGATTGACCGTGACGCGCCGTCCCGCGCCCGGCCCCTGCAGGATTCGGCCGACGAGTTCGTGGCCGAGGATCAGCGGCGGCACGCGCCGCGGATCGTGGCCGTGGTACGCGTGCATGTCCGAGCCGCAGATGCCGACCGCGTGCACCTCGATCAGGACATCGCCGGCGTCCATCCGCGGCTCAGGCTCATCGCGGTACATGACCTCGTTCGGCGCGGTGTAGACGAGCGCTTTCATCCCGCGGAGAACCCCCCGTCGACGAACAGCGTCTGTCCGGTGACGTAGTCGGAGGCGCGGCTGGCGAGGAACACCGCCGCGCCGCGCAGGTCGCCAAGCTCACCGTTGCGCCCGACGAAGGTTCTCTCCGCCATCGCCTTCCAGCGTGCCGGATCGCTTGCCACGGGCGCGGTCAACGGCGTCGCAAAAAAGCCGGGGCCGATGGCATTGGCGTTGACCCCGTGCCGCGACCACGCTTCGGCCTGTGCGCGCGTAAGCTGCGCCAGGCCGCCCTTGGACGCGCCGTAGGGGCCGCTGTCGCCGAAGGCGCGCACAGATTGCAGCGAGGCGATATTGATGATGCGGCCCCAGCCCTTGGCGATCATCGCCGGCGCGAGCTTCTGCGCAAGAAAGAAGGGGGCCTCGAGGTTGAGCCGGATGCTCGTGTCCCAGTCCGCCTCGGTGACCTGCAGCATTGGCTTGCGGATGTTCACCCCGGCGGCACTCACCAGGATATCGGGCGGGCCGAAGAACGACGGCGCGTGCCGCGCGCAATCGGCGAGCGCTGTGCGATCGGTCAGGTCGCAGGGCAAGAACGCGGCCTGCGCCCCGATCTCGCGCTGGGAGCCGGCGAGTTCGGCAGCGCGGCGGGCGACCAGCACCACGCGGGCACCGGCATCCGCGAGCGCTCCGGCGACCGCCCTGCCGATGCCGGAGTTGGCGCCGGTCACCAGCGCGACCAGCCCGGACAGGTCGAACAGCGCGCCGATGCTCATGAGGCGACCGGCGCGCCTTTGTCGAAGCGGTCAGTGGGAAAATACTTCGCCAGGCGCTCGTCCGCCGTGCGCGCGTGCGCTTCCATGCCTTCGAGGCGGGAAATGCGCGCCGTCACCTGGGCGATTTCGCGGTTCGCGTCGCGGCTCATGCGCTGCCAGGTCACCGTCTTGATGAACTTGTGCACCGACAGGCCGCCCGAGTAGCGCGCCGCGCCTTTGGTGGGAAGGATATGGTTCGGTCCCGAAGCCTTGTCGCCGAACGCGACGGTGGTTTCTTCGCCGAGGAAAAGGGACCCGTAGCAGGTAAGGTTCGCCAGCCACCAGTCGAGGTCGCGCGCCTGCACTTCCAGATGCTCCGGCGCGTAGCGGTCGGCGGCACGGGCCATCTCCTCCCGGGTGTCGCAAAGCAACACCTCGCCGTAGTCGCGCCAGGCCGCCTGCGCCGCATCCCTCGCGGTCGGCGGCAGCTTCGCGATCAGTTCTGGAACCAGCCGCATCACTTCATCGGCCAGCGGGCGGCACGTGGTCATCAGCCAGGCCGGGGATTCATGCCCGTGCTCGGCCTGGCCGACGAGGTCGCAGGCGACCAGACGCGGATCGGCCGAATCGTCCGCCACCACCGCGACTTCCGACGGGCCGGCAAGCACGTCGATGCCGACCTTGCCGAACAGCGCGCGTTTCGCTTCGGCCACGAACTTGTTGCCCGGCCCGACGACGATGTCGGCGGGTTTCCCGGTGAACAGGCCGTAGGCGAGGGTCGCGATCGCCTGCACCCCGCCGAGCGTCATCACGATGTCGGCGCCGGCCACTTTCATCGCGTAGAGCACCTCCGGATGGACGCCCTCGCCGCGATAGGGCGTCGAGCATGCGATCACGGTGGGAACGCCGGCCGCCTTGGCCGTCGCAATGCTCATGTAGGCCGAAGCAATATGGGCGTAGCGTCCCGTGGGCACGTAACAGCCGGCGACATTGACGGGAATCAGGCGCTGCCCCGCGGTGAGGCCCGTCCGCAACTGCGTGGAGAACTCGCCGCACGAGGCCCGCTGGGCAAGCGCGAAGCGGCGCACCTGGTCGGTGGCGAATTCGATGTCGCGTTTGACGCCGCCGGAAATGCCGGCAGTCCGGCGCTCGATCTCCTCGCGCGTAACCAGAATGTCGCCGGTCCAGTGGTCGAGCTTCGCCGCATAGTCCCGCACCGCCTGCTCGCCTCGCTTCTCGATCTCCGACAGCATTTCAGCCACCACCGCGCGCGCGGTTTCGGTCTGGGTTTCAGGAGTCCTGGTGGCTTTCTTAAGGTGAATGACAGGCATGACCGAGGTAATCCGATGAAAGCGCTCTCATGAAGACTACGAAACCATTTTTACAGGGTCAATATGCAGTGCAGCAATTCTTGATAAGAGCGCTTTCAGCGCCCTGTTGCTATGCTGTCCGGTGTGACAAGTCGACGCGACTCCGCCCGGCTGTCGGACGTGGCCCGCGCCTCCGGGGTTTCGCTCTCGACGGCCTCGCGCGCGCTCGCGGCGCCGGAACTGGTGCTGCCGAAGACGCGCGGTCGGATCCTGGATGCCGCAGCGCGACTCGGCTACGTGCCGCACGGGGCCGCGCGCGCGTTGGCCTCCCGCCGGTCGCGGACCATCGGGGCGGTCGTGCCGACGCTGGACAATCCGATTTTCGCGGCATCCACCCAGGTGCTCCAGCATCGCATCGCGCAGGAGGGCTATACCTTGCTCCTCGGCAGCCACGAGTACGACCTCAAGGCCGAAGTGAAGGTGGTGTCTGCGCTGATCGAGCGCGGGGTCGACGGCATCGTGCTGGTCGGCCTCGACCACAGCCCCGAGTTGCACCGGCTGCTGGCGAAGGCGGAGATTCCCTGCGAGCTGACCTGGGCCACCGACGCAAGCGAGATGCATTATTCGCTGGGATTCTCGAACCGCCGCGCGGCGGCGCGCATCGCGCAGCATCTGCTCGAGCTGGGGCATCGCGAGTTCGCCATGATCTCCGGGCGGACCGCGAGCAACGACCGCGCGCGCGAGCGGGTCGCGGGCGTGCGCGAAGCGCTTGCCGCCCACGGCCTCGTCCTGCCTCCGCGCCGCATGCTGGAGGTGCCGTTCAGCATCCCGGCGGCGCGCGAGGCGCTTGGCCATTTGCTCGACGCCGGGGAGCGCTTCACCGCGCTGGTCGGCGGCAACGACCTGCTCGCGCTGGGCGCCTTGCTGGAGGCTGCCGCGCGCGGGATCGCGGTGCCGGGCCGGCTCTCGGTCACCGGCTTCGACGACATCGAGCTCGCCGCGGAGATCTCGCCCGGATTGACCACGCTTCACATCCCGGTCGCGGAGATCGGCCGGCTCGCCGCGGAGCGCATGCTTGCACGCATCGGCGGTGTCGACGTGCCGAAGTCGCACGAGGTCCCGGTCGATCTGGTGGTACGCGCCAGCACGGCGCCGCCGGGCTGATCCGCGGCGCGCTTGTCACGGTTCCGCCGCCGGAAACCGATATTCTTTTCCAATGACCGACCGCCGAAGCTTCCTGCAGGCCCTCGCCGCGGCCGCTGTTTCGCCAGCCTTGCCTGCCTGCGCGCAGGCGCAGGCGCGGTTCGCGCGCGATCCCTTCGCCCTCGGCGTCGCCTCGGGCTATCCGCATCCGTCGGGCATGGTGCTCTGGACGCGGCTGGTAGGCTCGCTCGACCCGGTGGCGTACCCGGTGCGTTGGGAGATCGCCTCCGATGAATCCATGCGCGCGATCGTGGCCTCCGGCGGCGCGGTGGCCGAGCCCGAGTGGGCGCATTCGGTGCGCGTGGAGCCGAAGGGCCTGGAGCCGGATCGCTGGTACTGGTACCGGTTCATGGCGGGGGATGCGGTGAGCGCCGTCGGGCGCACGCGCACTTCGCCGCGGCTGGATGCCGCCGTGGAACACTTGCGCTTTTGCTTCGCCTCCTGCCAGCAGTACGAGCAGGGCTACTTCGGCGCGCACCGCAAGATCGCGGAGGACGCGCCCGACCTGGTCGCGTTCCTCGGCGACTACATCTACGAATCTTCCTGGGGCAAGGAACACGTGCGTTCACACGAGTCGAGCGAGCCCTACGACCTGACCCAGTACCGCCAGCGCTACACCCTGTACAAGTCCGATCCCGACCTGCAGGCCGCGCATGCGGCGTGCCCGTGGATCGTCACCTGGGACGACCACGAGGTGGACAACGACTACGCGGCGGACCGGCCCGAGGATGGCATGGAGCGCGAGGCTTTTCTCGCGCGTCGCGCCGCGGCCTATCGGGCCTACTACGAACACATGCCGTTGCCCGAGCGCATGAAGCCCAAGGGGCCGGACATGCGCATCTATACCCAGTTGGGCTGGGGCCAGCTCGCGCGCTTCTTCGTA
>JBGPPD010000077.1:0-11962 GCA_041488375.1 Gammaproteobacteria bacterium
CTCGAGCTGGTGAAGCTGCGCCTGCTGGAGTGCCGCGACGCTCGCGAGTTCGACATCTGGCTGAACAGCCTGTTGCGCGTGGCGAAACTGGTCAACCAGGCCCTGCCGCCGGCCGAAGCGGGGGCGATCTGGTCGCGCATCGCGGCTGCCAGCTGTGTCCCGGCCCTGCACCGGTTCCAGCGCCGGTGGATCGCGCTGTTCCTGTCGGTCGGCGCGCGCGACGCGCGGGCCATGACGCAGCTCGCCGAGGCGCTGCTCGAGTCCACGCCGGAATTGCACGCCGAGGGCCGCGAATACCTGCTGATGGCGGGCATGGCCGGCGCCGTCGCCGGCGGGCGCGGGGACCAGGCGCTCAAGCTGTGGGAGCGTTATTCCGGCGACCTCACGCACGGCGCGGACCAGCCCGCGTTCCGCTTGCTGCGCTGCCACGCGCAGCCCGGCGCGGTGCAAGCCTGCATCGACGCCTTCCGGCCTTACGCCGAGGAATGAGGGCGCTGGGCAGCGCACTGGAAAGCCCCTGATGGCTCTGGTAGCATCATTTCGCGGAAAACGGTGCCTGGAAAGCGCCGCTTCCTGCCGGAAATGCCGCAGATTCCGGCTCATCCATTGGGGGAGTGTAGACATGTTGCGCAGCGCGCTGAAGATCCTCGTTCCGGCAATCGCCCTGCTGGTGGTCGGGTGCCGCGTGGCCCCGATCTACGAAGTGCCGCAGTCCCAGCTCATGACCTCGCGCGCGGTGTCCTTGAGCGACGTGGAACGCGCGATCAGGACCGCCGGCGCCGGCCTGGGCTGGCAGATGGCGCCGCGCGGACCCGGCAATCTGGAGGGCGTGTTGATCCTGCGCGAGCATCGCGCCGTGGTCGACGTCAAGTTCGATACGAAGTCCTTCAGCATCAAGTACAAGGACAGCAGCAACCTCGGCTACAATGGCTCGACCATCCATCCCAACTACAATGGGTGGGTGCAGAATCTGGAACGTGCCATACGCGCGCAAGTGAGCACGCTCTAGGCGGACATGCAGAAGTCTGCAGCAGGACTGCAGTCGGCAGACACCTCCCTCAGCCCGCAGGAACTTGCGTTGGCCGAGCTGATCGTTGCCACGCTCAATCTTGAACCGCGTCCCGCCGAAATCGACCCGCTCGCGCCGTTATACGGAGAGGGTCTCGGACTGGACTCGATCGACATACTGGAGATCGCGCTGGCCGTTTCCAAGACCTACGGCATCCGGCTGCGATCGGACGACGGCAACAACCAGAAGATATTCAGCTCCTTGCGCAGCTTGAACCGGCATATCCAGAAGCTCGTGGCCAATCGATAGATGCGGCGCGCTATCGGTTGGTCCTGGAAAGCGCTCATTGTCCTGGCGTGCATCGCATTCCAATACCTGGTCCACGCCGCCCTCAGCAACGCGCAGTCGGGTCCTTTCCCCCTGGGTCTCGCCGCGCTCAGCGGCATTTCCCATACGGCAGCCTACGTGTTCCTGCTGTGGTATTTCGCGCGCACGCTGGCGCGCGGCCGCGAGCCGCTGATCACGCGGTATGCCCGCGGCGTGCATGGATCGCTGCAGCCGGGCATGGAACTGTTTACCCGAAGGGTGACCATTGCCTGGTGCGTGTTCTTCGCCAGCCAATTGATCGTCTCGGCGCTGCTGCTGGCGATTGCCCCTCTCAGCGCGTGGTCGCTGTTCATCAATCTGCTCAATCTGCCCCTGCTGGCCCTGATGTTCGTGGGGCAGCTGGCCTATCGCGCGGTCCGCCATCCCGACTACCCGCGCACCTCCGTCATGCAGGCGATCCGGGCATTCACCAGGGATTCTCCACTCTCGAACAGTGCGGAAATGCACTAGCATGTTCGCATGGGCTGCATGCCGCTGGTTCGCGGATTCGACGCCGGGGCAGCGTTCGCCTACCGCGGCGGGCGGCGACTAAGCATCGAGCATTTCCTGCGGGACGTATCGCGGCTGGCCGCGTTGCTTCCCGAGCGGCGTTACCTCCTCAATCTGTGCGCGGATCGCTATCATTTTGCGGTCGGCTTTTCGGCCGCCCTGTTACGAGGGCAGGTCAATCTGCTGCCGCCGAACGAGACGCCCGACCTGATCGGGCGGCTGGCCTCCCAGTATCCCGGGGTGTATTGCCTTAGCGACAGGGAACCGGGATTCGCGTCGCTCGAAACGATGTTGTTTCCGGAGCTGGGCGATTCCGCAATGCCGCCAGCCCCGGTTCCCGATGTGCCGCAGGCTCAGGTGGCGGCAATCGTCTTTACCTCGGGTTCCACCGGCGAGCCGGTACCGTATCGCAAGACCTGGGGCAGCCTGGTCCGCGTGGCGCTGGCGGAAATCGAGATCCTCGACCTGCACGGGCGCTCGGGCATGGCGCTGCTCGGCACCGTGCCGGCGCAGCATGTGTTCGGGCTGGAAGCCACCATGCTGATGGTCATGCAGGGCGGCTTTGCGCTGCATGCCCGCCGCCCGTTCTACCCTGCGGACATCCGGGCCGAGCTGGCGTCGTTGCCGCGGCCGCGCGGCCTGGTGACTGCGCCGGTGCACTTGCGCGTGCTGCTGGCGGAACCTGACGAACTGCCGCCGGCCGATTTCCTGCTGTGTGCCACGGCGCCCCTGTCGCCGCAGCTGGCGCAACAGGCGGAGGCGCGCTTCGCTGCGCCCTTGCATGAAATCTACGGTTGCACTGAATCGGGCGGGATCGCCAGCCGCCGCACGATCCAGACCGGGGAGTGGCGCGCGATGACGGACCTCACTCTGCGCGCGGACGCCGACGGCACCTGGGTCAGGGGCGGGCACGTGGAAACCGAGGTGCTGCTGGCCGATGTCATCGAATTGCGGGGCCGGGGACGATTCCTGCTGCACGGGCGCACCGCGGACCTGGTGAACATCGCGGGCAAGCGGACCTCGCTCGCGCATCTCAACTATCAGCTGAATTCCATCAAAGGCGTGCGCGATGGCGCGTTCGTGGTTCCCGAGCAGGAGAGCGAAGCGGTGACCCGCCTGGCGGCGTACGTGGTGGCGCCCGGACTCTCGAGCGACGCCCTGATGAGCGCATTGCGCCAGCGCGTTGACGCTGCATTCCTGCCGCGCCCGCTGCATTTCGTCGACGCCTTGCCGCGCAATGATACCGGGAAGCTGCCGCGCCAGGCGCTCGAGGAGTTCGAGGCAGGGCTGGCCAGAAGGACGGGGTAGCGCGGTACGATGAGCACCCTTCCCCTGGTCCGACACTTCGCGCCCCGCTCCGTATTTGCCTATCGTGAGGGGCGGGCCGTCGGTATCGAGCAGTTCCTGCGCGACGTGCGGCAGCTCGCTGCGCTGCTTCCCGAGCGGCGGCACGTATTCAATCGTTGCGCAGACCGCTATCGGTTCGCTGTCGGCCTCTCCGCGGCGTTGCTGCGGGGGCAGGTCAGCCTGTTGCCGCCGAACGAGACGCCCGAACTGATCGCCCAGCTTGTCACCCGCTACCCCGACCTCTACTGCTTGAGCGACCAGCCGGGAGCGCCTGCTTCGCTCAAGACGGTGTCCTTCCCGGAGCCGGCCGGTGGCGGGCCCGCGGCGGCGCAGGTCCCGGTCGTGCCGGGGGCGCAAGTGGCCGCCGTGATCTTTACTTCAGGTTCGACCGGCGAGCCCGTGCCTTGGCGCAAGACGTGGGGTAGCCTGGTGCGCAGCGCTCTTGGCGAGATCGATCGCCTGGGCGTGCGCGCGCGGCCCGGCATGGCGGTGCTCGGCACGGTGCCGCCGCAGCATTCGTACGGGCTGGAGTCCACGGTGCTGATGGTCATGCAGGGCGGCCTTGCGCTGCATGCCCGCCGCCCGTTCTACCCCGCGGACATCCGGGCCGATCTGGCCGCCCTGCCGCGGCCGCGCTGCCTGGTGACGACGCCGGCGCATCTGCGCGTGCTGCTCGCGGAACCGGATGATCTGCCGCCGGCCGATTTTCTGCTGTGCGCGACCGAGCCGCTGTTGCCGCAGCTTGCGGCGCAGGCGGAAGCGCGCTTCGCCGCCCCCCTCCACGAAATCTACGGCTGTACCGAAGCCGGGCAGGTCGCCACCCGCCGCACCGTCGAGACCGACGAGTGGCGCGCGCTGCCTGGCGTCGCGCTGCGCGCGGACAGCGAAGGCACCTGGGTCACGGGCGGGAACGTCGAGACCGAGGTGCTGCTGGGTGACGTCATCGAGCTGCGTGGGCACGCGAAATTCCTGTTGCACGGCCGCACCGCGGACCTGGTGAACATCGCGGGCAAGCGGACCTCGCTCGCGCATCTGAATTTTCAACTGAACTCGATCGAGGGCGTAGTCGACGGGGTATTTGTCGCCCCCGAAGGGGAACGCCAGGCAGTTGCGCGCCTGATGGCATTCGTGGTCGCGCCGGGGCATACCGGCGAGACACTGATGAACGCCCTGCGCCAGCGCATCGACGCCGCTTTCCTTCCGCGCCCGCTGTACCTCGTCGACGCGCTGCCGCGCAGCGCGACCGGCAAGCTGCCGCGCCAGGCCCTGGGCCAGATCGCGGTCGGACTCGGCTCACGGCAGGCGCAGGGACGGCCGTGATCGAACTGGTTTTCCGGCCTGATCACCCGGCGTCGCGGGGGCATTTTCCGGGCGATCCCATCATTCCCGGCGCAGTGTTGCTGAGCGAGACCCTCCTGGCGATCGAGGCCGGCCTTGGCGCCGGTCTGGTGCCTTTTCAGATCACGTCTGCCAAATTCCTGCATCCGACCCGGCCGGGCGACCGTGTCTCGATCGAGTTTTCCCGCACTGCCGCAGGCCAGGTCAGGTTTGCGTGTGCCGTGCAGGGAAGACCAGTGTTGACCGGCCAGGTGTCATGCAGCGCCCTGTCGACAGCAAGGTAGACAGTGCGCAGGCGCCGGAGTGGGTCGACCGGCCTGAACGCAGCAGCATGCTCGCGTTGCAAATCATTGTCTGGGTGGCGACGTCCCTCGGACGGCCTGCCGCGCGACTGCTGCTCTATCCGATCTGCCTGTACTTCCTGGCGTTCTCACCCGGGCCACGGGCCGCCTCGAGGCAATACCTGAGCAGGGTGCTGGGGCGGCAAGCGGGCACAGCGGACAGTTTCCGCCATTACCACAACTTTGCAGCCACCTTACTGGACCGGATTTACCTCCTCAAGGAGCAATTCTCCAGATTCGATGTCCACGTCCATGGCGCCGAGCATGTTGCGGAGTTGCTTGCAGCGGGGAACGGATGCGTGCTGCTCGGTGCGCACCTCGGCAGTTTCGAAATCATACGGTCCGCCGGGAGGACGCACGGATTCAAGGTCAACATGGTGATGTACGAGGAGAACGCCAGGAAAACGGGCGCGCTGTTCGAAACCATCAATCCGGCGTTGCAGCTGGGGATCATCAGCCTGGGCAAGGTCGATTCCATGCTCGAGGTCGAGGCCGCCCTGGCGCGCGGCGAAATCGTGGGCATGCTGGCAGACAGGACGATCAAGGGCGGGGGCACGGTGTCCTGCCCCTTCCTGGGAGAGCAGGCTGCATTCCCGTCGGGACCGATCCGCATTGCCGCGATGCTGAAACGGCCGATCGCGCTGATGTTCGGGATCTATCGAGGCGGCAAGCGCTATGAGATCCATTTCGAGAGGTTCGCGGGCCCGGAGCAGATCGACAGCCGGGAACGCGATTCAATGACCGGGGACTTGTTGCGGCGCTACGCAGAACGCCTGGAGCACTATTGCCGGTTCGCTCCCTACAACTGGTTCAACTTCTATGATTTCTGGCGCTAGCCCGACCGCACACCGCGTGCGGCGGCTGCTATTGCTGTGCGCTGCCGGCGTGGGTTCATTCGCCGCCGTTGGCCTCAGGGCCGGTGATGCCAGCGGCTGGGACATCAACCGGCTCATGCAGGACCTGAGTCAGGTCAAGACCGCCAAAGGCAGATTCGTCGAGCGCAAGTACCTGGCGATCCTGAATGCCCCACTGCAATCGTCCGGCACTCTGACCTACATCGCCCCGAGCCGGTTGGAAAAGCATACGCTGCTGCCCCGGCAGGAGAACCTGCTGCTGGAGCGCGAGGAGTTGACCATCGAGCGCAAGGACGGGAACCAGCGCCGCACCGTCATGCTGCAGGACTACCCGGTGATCTGGGCTTTCGTGGAGAGCATCCGTTCCACGCTCGCGGGGGACCTGACGACGCTGAAGCGCTTCTACGAAGTCGTGCTCGAGGGAGACGAGCGCCAGTGGCGCCTCGCTTTGACGCCCAGCGATCCGAAGATGCGCGAGGTGGTGAGCGAAATCCGCATCAGCGGCGGCCGAAGCTGGATCCATGCGATCGAAATCAAGGAGACTGGCGGTGATCGCTCGGTGATGACCATCACGCGGGACGATTCGTGACGCCAGCGCAGCGCTGGCGGATCGCCGCTTGGCTGGCCTTCGTGGCGGCATGCGTCGTTGTCATCGCCCGCACCGCGTTCACGACCGACATCTCCGCCTTCCTGCCGCGCTCGCCGACCCCCGAGCAGCAGGTGCTCGTGGAACAGCTGCGCGAGGGCGTGGTGTCACGCCTCGTGTTGATCGGCATTGAGGGAGCTTCGCCGGAGACCCTGGCGCAGGCGAGCAAGCGCTTGGCGGCGCAGTTGCGCAAGCACGACGACTTCCTGTCCGTGGATAACGGCGACGGCACCGGTTCCGCGGCAGACCGCGATTTTCTGTGGCGCAACCGCTACCTGCTCAGCAGTGCCGTCACCCCGGAGCGCTTTTCGGCAGGCGGGCTGCGCGAGCGTCTCGAGGAACAGTTGCGCCTGCTCGGCTCACCCGCCGGCATGCTGGTGCGGCGCATCCTGCCCGCCGATCCCAGCGCAGAGCTCCTGCACATCCTGGAGCGCTTCGAGGGGCAATCAAAGCCTGCGACCCGCGACGGCGTGTGGTTCTCGCGCGACGGCGCCCGGGCGCTGCTGGTGGCGCAGACGCGCGCGGCGGGCTACGACATCGACGCGCAGGAACGGGCGCTGGCGTTGGTCCGCAGCGCCTTCGGGCATACGGGGGCGAGCGACGCGAAACTGCTGCTGGCCGGACCCGGGGTCTTCTCGGTCGGCACGCGCGCCGCCATCCGGGGCGATGCAACGCGGTTCTCGTTGATCGCCACCGCGCTCATCGCGGCGCTCCTGCTGGCGATCTACCGCTCCCCGCGGGTGCTGGCACTCGGCTTGCTGCCGGTGGCGAGCGGTGCCGCTGCGGGAATAGCGGCGGTGAGCCTCGGTTTCGGCTCGGTGCACGGCATCACGCTGGGCTTCGGCGTCACGCTGATCGGCGAAGGCGTGGACTACGCCATCTACCTGTTTACGCAGTCCGCCCCCGGCATTTCGCCGCACCGGGCGCTCGACCGGATCTGGCCCACGCTGCGCCTCGGGGTGCTGACCTCCATTTGCGGCTTCAGCGCGATGCTGTTCTCGGGTTTTGCCGGGCTCGCCCAACTCGGCTTGTTCTCCATCACCGGCCTGCTCGTTGCGGTCGCTGTTACGCGCTGGATCCTGCCGGCATTTTTGCCGCCCGGATTCGACGCGCCTGCGCTAGCTGCCTTGGTTCCCGGGGCGATGGCAGCGGTACGGCGCGCGCCCGCGCTGCGTTATCCGCTGCTGCTCGCGGTCGTGCTCGCCGCAGTGGTGCTGGCTGTTCAGCGCGGGCCGCTGTGGAGCGACGACCTGGCAAGCCTGAGTCCCGTATCCCGCTCCGACCAGCTGCTCGACCAGCAACTGCGCCGGGACATCGGCGCGCCAGACGTGCGCTACTTGGTGGTCATCCACGCGCCGGACGTGCAAGCCGCATTGCAGGCTAGTGAGGCGATCGGGGCGACCCTGCGCAGGGCGTCACAGGCGGGCCTGCTGGAAGGATACGAATCGCCGGCCGATTTCCTGCCCAGCCGGCAGGCGCAACAGAACCGCCAGAGGGCACTGCCGGCCCCCGCGAAGCTGCGCGCCAACCTGCAGCTGGCGGCGCAGGGCCTGCCGTACCGCCGCGAGGTATTCGAGCCCTTCCTCAAGGACGCGGCTGCTGCGAAGGACATGCCGCTCGTCGAGCGCAGCACACTGCAGGGAACGCGTCTTGCGCTGCGGCTGGATACGCTGCTGGTGAAAAAGGACCATGGCTGGGTGGCCATGCTTGCCTTGCGGGGCGTGTCGGATGCGCAGAACATCGCCCGGGCTATCGCCGCGCCGGCCGGAACGCGGGCCGTGTTGCTGGACTTCAAGCGCGAGTCCGATCGGCTCTACCAGAGCTACCGCTCGGAGGTGCTGAGGAATTCGCTGCTCGGCGCCTTGGCAATCGCCCTGCTCCTGTTCGCCAGCCTGCGCTCGCCGCGGCGGATGTTCGACGTGCTCGCCCCGCTTGTTGCGGCGGTCCTGGTGACCGCTGGCGTGCTGGTGCTGAGCGGTTTGCGGCTCTCGATTTTCCACCTGGTGGGCTTGCTGCTGGTGGTCGCCGTCGGGTCCAACTACTCGCTGTTTTTCGACCGGCAGACGCCCTCCGGCGAGGGCCGCGAGCGCACCATCGTATCGCTGCTATTCGCCAGCGTGACCACCATGATCGGCTTCGGCGTGCTCGCGTTTTCGAAAGTGCCGGTACTGCACGACATCGGCCTGACGGTCGGCATTGGGGCGATCCTGGCGCTGGCATTCGCCGCAATACTGAGCCGGCGCGATGATGCACGCCGCTGAGACCTCGGTGCAGAGCGTGAACCGGGGCTATGCGTGGAGACCGGCGCCCGCCGTCCAGCTTTCCCTGCTGTTCCACGCCGCGGCCGTGGCGACTGCCGCGCTGCAGCCCGCGCTGTGGCCGTGGGCGCTGGGGGCGGTGGCCGCCAACCATGTGCTGTTGACCGCGGCGGTGTTGTGGCCGCGCGGCACGGTGTTGGGCGCCAATCTGGTCCGGCTGCCCGCGGCGGCGGCGGCGCGCGGGGAGATCAGCCTCACATTCGACGACGGCCCGGATCCCGAGGTCACGCCGCGCGTGCTGGACCTGCTCGATCGCCATCAGGCGAAGGCGAGTTTTTTTTGCGTTGGAGAATTGGCCGCCGCGTACCCTGCCATCGTAAGAGACATCGTGCGACGCGGCCACGGTGTGGAAAATCACAGTCATCGCCATTCGCGCGCATTCGCGTTTTACGGCCTGTCCGGGATTAGTCGCGACGTGCGATCCGCCCAGACCACCCTCACCGCGTTCGCCGGCCGGGCGCCCCGGTTTTTCCGCGCACCCATGGGCTTGCGCAGTCCGCTGCTCGACCCCGTGCTGGCAAAGTGCGGCCTGCACTACGTCTCCTGGACCAGGCGCGGCTTCGACGCGATACATCGCGATCCCGCAAAAGTGTTGCGCCGGCTTGCGGACGGACTTGCGGCAGGCGACATCCTGCTGTTGCATGACGGCGCCACATCCATCCGCAACGCAGGCGACAATTCTGTCGTGCTCGCGGTCCTGCCAGAGTTGCTGGAGCGCATCAGGGCGAAGGGCTTGAAATCGGTCACGCTGTCTGCGGCGCTGGACAATGCAGCCGCAGCTTAGGCTGCTGCTCGACGCCGCGACGCGGCCCTATGGCGGGGCGGGCCGCTATGCGAGGCATTTCGCGAGGGGCAAGCTGCGCCACGACCCGGTGTACTTTTCACTGTTGCGCCGCGGTTTGCTGCCGGACCGGGGAAGCTTGCTCGACCTGGGGTGCGGCCAGGGCATCCTGTTGTCGCTGCTCAAGGCGGCAAAAGAGCAGTACCAGGCCGGCAGGTGGCCGCCGCATTGGCCGGCGCCGCCGTTGAACCTCGGCTTGCGCGGCATCGAGTTGCGCGAGGACCGGGTGCAAGTGGCGCGCCGAGTGCTCGGCGGCAACGTGCAGGTGGAAGTGCGCGACCTGCGCAATCTCGATTTCCAGCCGTGCTCGGTAATCGTCCTGCTGGATGTGTTGCACTATCTCGGGGAAGCGGCGCAAGGGCGCTTGCTCGAGAAGGCCGCGGCTGCGCTCGAACCCGGCGGGCTGTTGCTGCTGCGCGAAGCTGACGCCGGCGCAGGGTTCGCGTTTCAGGTGACGCAATGGGGGGAACGGTTTGCCGGTGCGCTACGCGCAGAGTTCGGGCAGCAGTTGCATTACCGCAGTGCGGCGCATTGGCTTGCGGAACTGGCGCGATGCCACTGCGCCGTCAGCGCGCAGCCGATGAGCGAGGGTACTCCGTTTGCCAATGTCCTGTTCGTGGCCAGGAAAATCCTGCAGCGCGAGCAATACCGCAGCGTGCTTCCGTGTTCGTCTGTGGTTAAAATCAGTTCGTGCAAGCGCTTGCCATCAGCCATTTTTCCATCGTGAATTGCCTGGGCGCCGGGTCGCGGGCGGTCGCCGACGCCATGTGCGACAGGCGCTCGGGACTGGCGCCCTGTGATTTCGAGACTGTCGCGCTCGACACCC
This sequence comes from Gammaproteobacteria bacterium, assembly GCA_041488375.1. Taxonomy (GTDB): domain Bacteria; phylum Pseudomonadota; class Gammaproteobacteria; order Burkholderiales; family SG8-39; genus JAABQT01. The sequence goes on from JBGPPD010000077.1 coordinate 10,397, forward strand.
ATATCGGGCACGTCCACGGGCTGGAAGCGCTGCCCGTCAGGCCCGATCTGGGCGCCTACGACTGCCGCAACAACCGCTTGGCGCAGCTCGGCCTCGAGCTCGACGGATTTGCCGCAGCCGTTGCGCAGGCTCGCGAGCGCTACGGCGCCGCGCGCATCGGCGTATTCGCGGGTACCAGTACCTCCGGCATGCTGGAATCGGAATTGGCCTTCCGCCGCCGTGACCCGGAGACAGGCGCACTGCCGCCTCGATTCCGCTACGCGCAGACACAGAACAGCTTTTCGCTGGCGGATTTCTTGCGGCGATATCTGGGATTGCAGGGTCCGGCCTGCGTCGTGTCCACGGCGTGTTCCTCCTCCGCCAAGGTGTTCGGCAACGCTGCGCGCATGATCGCCGCGGACATTTGTGATGCCGCGGTGGTGGGCGGCGTGGACTCGCTGTGCCTCACCACGCTGTATGGTTTTCGGTCTCTGGAGCTGACTGCGCGCGCTCCCTGCCGCCCCTTCGATGCGCAGCGGGAGGGCATCTCCATCGGCGAGGGCGCGGGCTTCGCGCTGCTGGAACGGGTCGGGGCCCGGACTGATGCCGGCGCCCCCCTGCTGCTCGGCATCGGCGAGAGCTGCGATGCCCATCACATGTCAACACCGCATCCTGACGGCCTGGGCGCGCGGCTCGCCATGCAGCGCGCGCTGGAGTCCGCGGGCCTGGCTGCCGCCGACATCGACTATGTGAACCTGCACGGCACCGGCACCCGCAGCAATGACGCGGCCGAGGACCGGGCAGTGTGGAGCCTGTTCGACGCTGCGACGCCGTGCAGCTCGACCAAAGGCGCGACGGGGCACCTGCTGGGCGCGGCCGGGATCACAGAAGTCATCATCTCCCTCCTGGCCATCGAGCGTGGCTTCATGCCCGGCAGCGCGCATACCCGCAGTGTCGATCCCGCCTTGAGGTGCAACTACCTGATCGAACCGCGAACTGCCCGCGTCAACCGGGTGCTGAGCAACTCATTCGGCTTCGGCGGGAGCAATTGCAGCGTGGTGCTGGGAGCGGCCGTCTGATGCTCGCGTTCGTCGAGGGCGTGGGTCTGGTCGGGCCCGGCCTGCGCGGCTGGCAGGCAAGCCGCGCGATCCTCGCCGGCGAGCAGGCCTACGATTGCGCGCCCACCAGCGTTGCGGCGAGCGAGCTGCTGCCTGCCGCCGAGCGGCGCCGCGCCGGCATGCCGGTCAAGCTTGTTCTCGCCGCCGGACAGGAGGCCTTTGCCAATGCGGGCCGAGACACGGCGGCCACGCCGACGGTGTTCTCCTCTTCGAGCGGCGACTGCGAAAACGTGCACCATATTCTCGAGGCGCTTGCGGCCACGGAACGGCAGGTCTCGCCGACGCGCTTTCACAATTCCGTGCACAACGCGGCGGCGGGCTACTGGAGCATAGCGACGCAGTGCCGGGCGCCCTCCACCAGCCTGTGCGGCCACGACGTAAGCTTCGCGGCGGGCCTGCTGGAAGCCATGTGCCAGGTGGCGTTCACCGGTGCGCCGGTGGGGCTCATTGCCTACGATCACCCCTACCC
>JBGPPD010000078.1:0-11919 GCA_041488375.1 Gammaproteobacteria bacterium
CCGCCGCGCCACCCAGAGGACGTGCGCGTGGTGCTGTTCGTCAAGCTCAAGGAGGGGCTGCAGCTCGACGACGCCCTGGCCAACCGCATCAAGAAGCGCATCCGCGACAACACCACGCCGCGCCACGTGCCGGCGAAGATCCTGCAGGTGACGGACATCCCGCGCACCAAGAGCGGCAAGCTCGTGGAGCTGGCGGTGCGCGACGTCGTGCACGGGCGAGAGGTGAAGAACCTGGAGGCGCTGGCCAACCCCGAGGCGCTGGCGCACTTCCGGGACCGGCGCGAGCTGGCGGATTTGTAGGCGCGGGGGAGTTCCTGTAGACTCCTCCATCCCTACACGCCGTGGGTCAATGACCAAGTATGTCTTCGTAACCGGTGGTGTAGTTTCCTCTCTGGGGAAAGGCATCGCCGCCGCCTCCCTCGCCGCGATCCTCGAATCGCGCGGCATCCGCGTCACCAACATCAAGCTGGACCCGTACATCAACGTCGATCCGGGCACCATGAGCCCGTTTCAGCACGGGGAAGTGTTCGTCACCGAGGACGGCGCCGAGACCGACCTGGACCTCGGGCACTACGAGCGCTTCCAGAGCGCGAAGATGCGCCGCGCCAACAATTTCACCGCCGGCCAGATCTACGAGTCGGTGATCAAGAAGGAGCGCCGCGGCGACTACCTGGGCGGCACGGTGCAGGTGATCCCGCACATCACCGACGAGATCAAGGCCTTCATCAAGAAGGGCGCCGGCGACGCCGAGGTGGCGATCATCGAGGTCGGCGGCACGGTCGGCGACATCGAGTCGCTGCCGTTCCTCGAGGCGATCCGCCAGATGGGCCTGGACCTCGGCCGCGACAACGTCTGCTACATCCACCTGACCCTGGTGCCCTACATCGCCAGCGCGGGCGAGATCAAGACCAAGCCCACCCAGCACTCGGTGAAGGAGCTGCGCGAGATCGGCATCCAGGCCGACGTGCTGCTGTGCCGCACCGACCGGCCGCTGCCCGACGACGAGCGGCGCAAGATCGCGCTGTTCTGCAACGTGCAGAAGGAGGCCGTGATCTCGGCCTGGGACGTGGACTCGATCTACAAGATCCCGATGATGCTGCACAACCAGATGCTCGACGAAATTGTCTGCCATAAATTGCAGATCCTGGCGCGCGCGGCCAACCTGTCGGCATGGAGCAAGCTGGTGGAGGCGCTCGAACACCCCGAGCACGAAGTCGACATCGCTTTCGTCGGCAAGTACGTCGACCTGCAGGACTCCTACAAGTCGCTGAACGAGGCGCTCAACCATGCCGGCATCCACACGCGCAGCCGCGTGAAGATCCATTACGTGGATTCCGAGGAGATCGAGCGCGGCGGCACGGCGATGCTGGAGAAGATGGATGCCATCCTGGTGCCGGGCGGCTTCGGCAAGCGCGGCACCGAGGGCAAGATCGCGGCCATCCGCTACGCGCGCGAGAACGGCGTGCCCTATCTGGGCATCTGCCTCGGCATGCAGCTCGCGACCATCGAGTTCGCGCGCAACGTCGTGGGCCTCGCGGGCGCCAACAGCACCGAGTTCGATCCCGATACCCCGCACCCGGTGGTGGCGCTGATCACCGAGTGGCTGGACCGCACCGGCCGCATCGAGCGCCGCACGGAGGCCTCCGAGCTGGGCGGCACCATGCGCCTCGGGGCGCAGAAGGTTCCCGTGGAGCCGGGCACGCTGGCGGCGAAGATCTACGGCGCCGAGGTGAACGAGCGCCACCGCCATCGCTACGAAGTGAACAACGTCTACGTGCCGCAGCTGGAGGCCAAAGGCTACAAGGTGTCGGCGCGCACGCCGAGCGAGCAGCTGCCCGAGATGATGGAGCTGCCCGCGCACCCGTTCTTCTTCGGCGTGCAGTTCCACCCGGAGTTCACCTCCACGCCGCGCGCCGGGCATCCGCTGTTCAAGGCGTTCGTGCAGGCGGCGCTCGAGCGGCGCGCGCGGGTGCCGCGCGCGGACGGCGGCTCTCTGTCGGTGGTCGCGGCGTGAAGCTGTGCGGGTTCGACGTCGGCCTGGACAGGCCGATGTTCCTGATCGCCGGACCGGACACCCTCGAGAGCGAGCAGCTGTGCCTGGATGTCGCGGGCATGCTGAAGGAGCACACCGCGCGCCTCGGCATGCCCTACATCTTCAAGGGCTCCTTCGACAAGGCGAACCGCAGCTCGGGCGCGAGCTACCGCGGCCCCGGCATGGCGGAGGGTCTGCGCATCCTCGCCGCGGTGAAGAAGCAGATCGGCGTGCCCGTGGTGACCGATGTGCACGAGGACACGCCGCTGGCCGAGGTGGCCGCGGTGGTGGACGTGATGCAGACGCCCGCGTTCCTTTGCCGCCAGACGAATTTCATCCGCAACGTGGCGAAGCAGGGCAAGGCGGTGAACATCAAGAAGGGCCAGTTCCTCTCGCCCTGGGAGATGGGCAACGTCGTCGAGAAGGCGCGCAGCACCGGCAACCAGCAGCTGCTGGTGTGCGAGCGCGGCTTCAGTTTCGGCTATAACAACCTGGTGGTCGACATGCGCGGCCTCGCCGCGATGCGCGCCACCGGCTGCCCGGTGGTGTTCGACGCGACCCACTCGGTGCAGTTGCCGGGCGGGCAGGGCGCCTCGAGCGGCGGGCAGCGCGAGTTCATCCCGGTGCTCGCGCGCGCGGCGGTCGCGGCGGGCGTCTCCGGCGTGTTCATGGAGACGCACCCCAAGCCGGAGGAGGCGCTGTGCGACGGGCCGAACTCCTGGCCGCTCGCGTTGATGCCGGAGCTGCTCGAGACGCTGCGCGAGCTCGACCGCACGGTGAAGAAGAACGCATTCGTGGAAACCAAGGTGACCAGCTCATGAGTTCCATCGTCGACGTCGTCGCGCGCGAGATCCTCGACTCGCGCGGCAATCCCACCATCGAGGCCGACGTGCTGCTCGAATCCGGCTCCATGGGCCGGGCCGCGGTGCCCTCGGGCGCCTCCACCGGCAGCCGCGAGGCGATCGAGCTGCGCGACGGCGACGCCAAGCGCTACGGCGGCAAGGGCGTGCTGCGGGCGGTGGAACACGTCAACACCGAGATCTCGGAAGCGATCGTCGGCCTGGACGCTTCCGAACAGGCGTTCATCGACAAGACGCTGATCGAGCTGGACGGCAGCGAGAACAAGTCGCGCCTGGGCGCCAACGCGCTGCTGGCGGTGTCGATGGCGGTGGCCAAGGGCGCCGCGGAGGAGGCCGGGCTGCCCCTGTACCGCTATTTCGGCGGCTCGGGGCCGATGCAGATGCCCGTGCCGATGATGAACGTGATCAACGGCGGCGCGCATGCCAACAACAGCCTGGACATGCAGGAGATGATGATCGTGCCGCTGGGCGCGCAGTCCTTCCGCGAGGCGCTGCGCTGCGGCGCGGAAGTGTTCCACGCGCTGAAGAAGCTGATCGACGGCAAGGGCATGGCCACCTCGGTGGGCGACGAAGGCGGATTCGCGCCCAATCTGCCGAACCATGCGGCCGCCATCGAGCTGCTCATGCAGGCAATCGACAAGGCGGGCTATGCGCCGGGACAGGACGTGGCGCTGGCGCTCGACTGCGCGGCCTCCGAATTCCACAAGGACGGCCATTACCTGCTCGAGGCCGAAGGGCTCAAGCTCAACGCGGCCGGGTTCGCCGACTACCTCGCGACGCTGGCCGACCGCTACCCGATCGTCTCGATCGAGGACGGCATGGCGGAAGACGACTGGGAAGGCTGGAAGCTGCTGAGCGCGCGCCTGGGAAAGAAGCTGCAGCTGGTGGGCGACGACGTGTTCGTCACCAATGCGCGCCTGCTGCGCGAGGGCGTGCGCCAGGGCGTCGCCAACGCGATCCTGGTGAAGGTCAACCAGATCGGCACGCTGACCGAGACCTTCGCCGCCATCGAGCTCGCCAAGCGCTCGGGCTACGGCGCGGTGATCTCGCACCGCTCGGGGGAGACCGAGGACACCACCATCGCCGACATCGCGGTGGGCACCAACGCGCTGCAGATCAAGACCGGGTCGCTGTCGCGCTCGGACCGGGTCGCCAAGTACAACCAGCTGCTGCGCATCGAGGAAGACCTCGGCGACTCGGTGAGCTATCCGGGCCGCGAGGTCTACGCCCGCCTGCGCTGACGTGAGAACCCTGGCGGGAATCCTCACTGCGCTGATCGTCCTGGTCCAGGTGCCGCTGTGGCTGGGCAAGGGCGGCTGGCTGCGCGTGTGGGAAGTGGACCGGCAGCTGGACGCGCAGCGCGTCAAGAGCGAGCAACTGCAGGCGAGGAACCAGGCGCTGGATGCCGAAGTGCGCGACCTCAAGCAGGGCGTCGACGCGCTGGAGGAGCGCGCGCGCTACGAGCTGGGCATGATCAAGTCCGACGAAGTGTTCTTCCAGATCGTCGAGCGGAAAAAATAAAATCGGGGTCAGAGCCCGATTTCCTAGTCGGCGACGTCGGGCTCGAAGAACAGCCACTGGATTTCCGGGAACTCGGCGCGCAGCGCGGCCTCGGCGCGATTGATCGCCTCGATGAGTTGTTTCGTGTCCTCCGGGCTCATGCGCACCTTGACCGCGACCATCAGCGAAGTGCCGAGCTGCATCGTGATCAGCCGATAGACCTGTTGCACGCCGTCCTGCTGCAGCAGAAGCGCGCGCAGCCGCTCCTCGGTTTCGCGCTCGGCGCTCTGGCCGATCAGCAGCGCCTTGATCTCGATGCCGACCAGGACGGCGACGACGATCAGCACGACGCCGATCGCCATGGAGCCAAGCGCGTCCCACATCGGATTGCCGGTGAGCATGGTCAGCGACACCGCGAGCAGGGCCAGCGCCAGGCCGAGCAGGGCCGCGAGGTCTTCGCCCAGGATCACCACCAGCTCGCTCTGGCGGCTGTCGCGGAACCAGCGCCACAGGGTCCGGTTTCCCCTGACCTTGTTCACTTCGTGCAGGCAGGCGCGCAGCGAAACGCTCTCCGCCACCAGGCCGAACACCAGGATGCCCACCGCCATCCATGCGTACTTGAGCGGCTCGCGCTGCGCCAGCTTGTGCCAGCCTTCGTAGAGCGAGAACAGGCCGCCGAGCGAGAACAGCACCAGGGCGACGATGAACGACCAGAAGAACACCGCCTTGCCCCAGCCGAGCGGGTAATCCGGCGAGGGCGGCCGCTTGGCCTGCTTGATCCCCCACAGCAGCAGGCCCTGGTTGCCGCTGTCGGCATAGGAGTGGATCGCCTCGGCCAGCATCGAGCTCGAGCCGGTGAATACCGCCGCCGCAGTCTTGGCCGCGGCGATGGCGAGGTTCGCACCGAGCGCGTAAAGTATGGTCTTTACCGAATCAGCCTTGCCCGCCATGAAGCTTTCTCCTGAGCAGCTCCAGCAGTTTGACCGCGAAGGGTACCTGTTTTTCCCGTCCCTCTTCACGCCGGAGGAGATCAGGGTCCTGACCGACGAGGTGCCGGCGCTTTACGCGCAGCGCCGCCCCGAAAACGTGCGCGAGAGAACCGGCGACGTGGTGCGCACCAACTTCGCGGCGCACCTGTACAGCGCCCCGTTCGCCAGGCTGGCGCGCCATCCGCGCATGGTCGAGCCGGTGCGGGAGCTGTTCGGCGAAGACGTGTACATGCACCAGTTCAAGATCAACGGCAAGCAGGCCTTCGACGGCGACCTCTGGCAGTGGCACCAGGACTACGGCACCTGGCGCGCCGACGACCAGATGCCGGAGGCGCGCGCCATGAACGTCGCGATCTTCCTCGACGAGGTGAACGAGTTCAACGGCCCGCTGATGTTCATCCCCGGGAGCCACAAGCTCGGCGTGCTCGACGCGGAGCACGACACCAGCACCACCAGCTACCCGCTGTGGACCATCAACCACGGCACCATCGCCAAGCTGGTGGAGCGCGGCGGCATCGTCGCGCCGAAAGGGCCGCCGGGATCGATGATCCTGTTCCACGGCTGCCTGGTGCACGCCTCCACCTCGAACCTCTCGCCCTGGAACCGGGTCAGCGTCTATCTTTCATTGTGCGCGGTGTCCAACCACATCCGCCGCTTCAAGCGCCCGGGCTACATCGCGCACCGCGACTTCACGCCGATCCGCTGCCTGCCGGACGACTGCCTGCTCAAAGCCTACGACGTGCCGCTGCCCTGGAAGGACGGCACCCCGGCCGAGGAACTGCAGGGGAACCTGAGAGCGGCATGAACCTTTTCGCGAAACTGCTGGAACGCAAGGACAACCCGCTTCGCATCGGCCTGATCGGCGCGGGCAAGTTCGCGGCGATGTATCTGGCGCAGGTGCCGAAGACCCCGGGCGTGCGGCTGGTCGGCATCGCGGATCTTTCTCCGGCAAACGCGCGCGAGAACCTGAAGCGCGTGGGCTGGGACGAGGCACGGATTCCGCCGATTTCGGAGGACTGGGAGAAGCTGGTTTCGAATCCGCAAGTCGATATTGTCATCGAGGCAACCGGCAATCCGATGGCCGCGGTCGAGCATGCGCTGGCGGCGTTCCGCAACGGCAAGCACGTGGTGATGGTCACCGTGGAGGCGGACGCCTTCTGCGGTCCGCTGCTGGCCCGGAAGGCGCAGGCGGCCGGCGTGGTCTACAGCCTCGCCTACGGCGACCAGCCGGCGCTCATCTGCGAGCTGGTGGACTGGGCGCGCGCGGCGGGTTTCCCGGTAGTGGCCGCCGGGCGCGGCCACAAGTGGCTGCCGCACTACGCGCAGTCCACGCCGGAAACGGTCTGGGGCTACTACGGCCTGACCCCGGAGCAGGCGAAGGTCGGCGGCCTCAACGCGAAGATGTTCAATTCCTTCCTCGACGGCTCCAAGCCCGCCATCGAGACGAGCGCGGTGTGCAACGCCACCGGCCTCACGCCGGCGCCGGGCGGCCTCGCCTATCCGGCGGGCAGCATCGACCAGATCCCGAACCTGATGCGGCCGCGCGCGGAAGGCGGCGTGCTGCACCACAAAGGCCAGGTGGAAGTGGTGTCCTCGCTGCGGCCGGACGGCACGCCGATCGAGTACGACATCCGCTTCGGCGTGTGGGTCGCCTTCGAGGGCGAGAGCGAGTACATCCGCCGCTGCTTCGCCGAATACGGCGTGAAGACCGACGACAGCGGGCGCTACGCCTGCCTGTACAAGCGCTGGCACCTGATCGGCCTGGAGGTGGGTATTTCGGTCGCGTCGGTCGGCTTGCGAGGCGAGCCTACGGGCTGCGCCACCGGATTTCGCGCCGACGCGGCCGCCACCGCGAAGCGCGCGCTCAAACCCGGCGAACTGCTCGACGGCGAGGGCGGCACCACGGTGGTCGGCAAACTGATGCCGGCGCAGGATTCGCTCGCGCAAGGTTGCCTGCCCCTCGGGCTCGCGCACGGCTGGAAAGTGTTGAAGCCGGTCGCCGCCGGCCAGCCGGTCAGGTGGAGCGACGTCGCGGTGGACGCGAACGTGAGCGCCGTGCGCCTGCGCCGCGAGATGGAGCGCGAGTTCGGCGAGGCGGCGCGCGACGCCGCCTAAGCCGCTCGAGGTACTTGTAAATCTCGGTGTGGTCGGCGCCCGCGGGCAGGGCGCGCTCGGCGTCGCGCCAGTGCTTGAGCGTCTGCTTGAGGTAGGGCGCCGGCACGCCCGTGTGCTCGGCAAGCTGCGCCGCGATCCCCACGTCTTTCGACATCAAGGCGAGCTTGAAGCCCGAGGCGAAAGCCTTGGTGAGGATCTGCTGGGGGATTTTGCGCTCGGTGGTGCTGTTCTTGCCGGTCGAGGCATTGATCACGTCCACCAGCGTCTTCGGGTCGAGGCCGAAAGCCTTGCCGACGAGCAGGGCTTCGAATCCCGCGATGGTGCCCGCGGCGCCCAGGTAGTTGTTCAGCGCTTTGGTGGCGTGGCCTGCGCCCAGTTCGCCGCAATGGAAAATATCGGTGCCCATCTTCTCCAGCACCGGCCGCACGCGCGCGATGTCGGATTCCCTTCCGCCGACCATGATCGCCAGCGTGCCGTCGCGGGCTTTCGCCACCCCGCCGGAGACGGGCGCGTCGACCATCGCGACGCCCCGGGCGGCCAGCAGCTTGCCGAGCTTGCGCGTGGTGGCGGGGTCGGCGGAACTCATGTCCACCACCACCGCGCTGCGCCGCAAGCCTGGCAGGGCGGCCGTCACCGCGTCGGCGACCGCCTTGCCGTCCGGCACAATCGTAATGAGGACATCCGCGCCCGCCGCGGCTTCGCGCGCGGACGAACGGTTGCCCGGCTTCGCCTTGTCCCAGGTCTGCAGCTGGAATCCGGCGCGCGAGAGATTGGCCGACATGAGTTCGCCCATGCGGCCCAGGCCGATGAAGCCGACGACCATCAGGCGCCCCGCTCCTTGAACACTTCCTTGGCGCAGCGGAAGCTCACCACCGCGGCGGGCACGCCGCAATAGATCGCCACCTGCAGGAACACTTCGCGGATCTGTTCCTTGCTGAGGCCGTTGTTCAGCGCGCCGTTGATGTGCAGCTTCAGTTCATGTTCCTTGCCCAGCGCCGAAAGCATCGCCAGGTTGAGCATCGAGCGCGTCTTGCGCTCCAGGCCCGGGCGGTTCCAGATGTCGTTCCAGCAGTAGGTGTTGAGCAGGTCGACGAAGGGCTTGTTAAAGTCGTCGGACGCGGCCATCGCCTTGTCCACGTACTCGGCGCCCAGCACCTCGCGCCGCGTCTTCAGGCCCTGGTCGAACCGTTCCTTGTGGCCACGCTTGTCCATGCGTTTCTCCGTTCAGATGAGGTCTTCGTAGCGGATGCCCGCGCGCCGCAGCAGGGCATCGAAAGGCAGGCCGCCGGGACGAGGCCCGGTGCGGAACGCCGCCGTGCGGGCGGGCATCTCGTCGAGCACGCATTGCGACACCGCCTGATTGTCGCCGCGCATGGAATCCGTGGCGACCTGTATTTCGCAGGCTCGCTGCAGCGTCCAGTAGGTCATGTAGGCCTCGGGGATGCTGGGACAGGCCACCAGCAGGCCGTGGTTGCGCAGGATCAGGATCGGTTTCGCGCCGAGGCTCTTCACCAGCCGCGGCTGCTCGGCGATATCCGTCGTCACGCCCTCGAAGTCGTGGTACGCCACCTGCCCGTACAAGGTCGAGCTGTAGAAATTGTCGTAGCGCAGACCGTCCTTCTTGGTCGCCACCGCGCTGCCGGCGGTGGTGTGCGTGTGGATGATGCAATGCGCATCCTCGCGCGCGGCGTGGATGGCGCTGTGGATCACGAAGCCGGCCTTGTTCACCGGATACTTCGAGCCGTCCATCGCTTCGCCGGCCAGGTTCACCTTGACCAGGTTGGCGGCGGTGACCTCGTTGTAGTTCAGGCCGTAGGGGTTGATCAGGTAGTGCCGCTCCGCGCCCGGGACGCGCGCGGTGACGTGGTTGTAGATCGATTCCGTCCAGCCCAGCCAGTCGAACGCGCGGTACAGCGCCGCCAGCTCGAGCCGCAGCTGCCATTCCTCGCCGCCGATCGCCGCGGGCTTCAGCCGCAGCAGTTTCTCGCTCATGTCCATGGTTTGCCTCCTTACGCCGGCGAATATAGCCGTTTTCGGGCGCGCAGCAGCAGCGCCCCTGCGATCGTCATGTTGAGCAGGTTCCAGGCGATGCCGTTGAGGAACGCGGCGCGGTAGGACCCGGTGAGGTCGAAGATCGCCCCGGACATCCATCCCCCCAGCGCCATGCCGAACAAGGTTGCGGTGAGCACGATGCTGACCGTCGTGCCCGCCGCCCTCGGATTGAAGTATTCGCGCACGATGATCGCGTAGGAGGGGACGATGCCGCCCTGGAACAGGCCGAACAGCGCCGACACCACGTACAGCGACACCAGGCCGTCGGCGGGCAGGAACAGGACCAGCGCCACGCCCTGCAGCGCCGAACCGAGCAGGAGCGTGCGCAGCCCGCCGATGCGGTCGCAGATCCAGCCCGAGGCGAGGCGGCTGACGATGCCGAAGCCGAGCATCAGCGAGAGCATCTCGGCGCCGCGCGCGGCCGCGAAGCCCATGTCGCTGCACAGCGCGACGATGTGCACCTGGGGCATGGACATGGCCACGCAGCAGGCGACTCCGGCGGTGCACAGCAATCCGAGCAGCAGCCCGGGGCGCAGGCCGAGGTCCTGCGGCGCGCCGGTTGAAGGGCTTCCCGGGGCAGGCGCGGCAAGTGCCGGCGGTTTACGGCGCAATACCAGCGACAGCGGCAGCATGGCTGCCATGCAGAAGATGCCCACGCCGACGTAGGTCTGGCGCCAGCCGCCATTGTCGAAGAAGTGCTGCACCACGGGCGGCCAGATCGCGCCGCCGAGATAGTTGCCGCTGGCGCAGATGGCCACCGCGATGCCGCGGCGCCGGTTGAACCACAGCGAAGCGTCCGCGACGAGCGGCGCAAAGGTGGCGGAGCTGCCGAGAAAACCGATCAATATTCCCTGGGCAAGGGCGAACTGCCACAGGCTTTGCGCGTAGCCTGCCGTGATGAAGCCAAGTCCCAGGCAGAACGTGCCGACCAGCACCGGGACGATGACGCCGAAGCGGTCCGCGAGGCGCCCCATCAGGATGCCGCCCAGCCCGAACCCGATCATGGTCAGCGTGTAAGGCAGCGCGGCGTCCGAGCGACCCACGCCGAATTCCGCCTGCACCGGCGGCAGTGCCACGGTCACGGCGTACATGCCCGCGGCGCCGAGCGTCATCAGCGCAAGCGAGGCGAGCAACCTCAGCCAGGCGTACGGAGATTCAGCTTGCGAGTTGGTAATGAGTTGGCTCCCCGACCAGGGCTCGAACCTGGGACCTGCGGATTAACAGTCCGTCGCTCTACCAACTGAGCTATCGGGGACCCGAGAGGGGCGCAATTCTACCGGATTACCTTCGCGATCGCGTCGCAGACGTAGCCGATGTTCTTCGCGTTGAGCGCGGCGACGCACACGCGTCCGGTCTCGATGGTGTAGATGGAGAACTCGGTGCGCAGTCGCTCCACCTGGGCCTTGCTGAGGCCGGTGTAGGAGAACAGGCCGCTCTGCCGCAAGACGAAAGACCAGTCGGCCCCCGGCACGCGCTGCCGGATGCCCTCGGCGAGCGCCTTGCGCATGTCCTTGATCCGCTCGCGCATGCCGCCGAGTTCCTGCTCCCACAGGTTGCGCAGCGACGGATCGGTCAGCACGCGCGCGACGATGTCGCTGCCATGCGTGGGCGGGTTGGAGTAGTTGGTGCGCACGATACGCTTGAGATGCGACAGCGAGCGCGCCGCCTCGTCGGCGCTGCCGGCCACCAGGCTGAAGGCGCCGATGCGCTCGCCGTAAAGCGACAGCGACTTGGAAAACGAGCTCGACAGGAACACCGGCGACATGGCCCCGGCGAACAGGCGCGCGGCGTAGGCGTCCGCGTCGATGCCGTCGGCGAATCCCTGGTAGGCGAGATCCAGGAACGGCACCAGCGCGCGCGCTTGCACCACCGCAAGGATTTTTCGCCACTGTTCCTGGCTCAGGTCCACGCCCGTGGGATTGTGGCAGCAGCTGTGCAGCACCGCGATGGCGCCCGCGGGCAGCGCATCGAGCGCGGCGAGCATGGCTTCGAACTTCAGCCCGCGCGTGGCCGCGTCGTAGTACGGATAGGCGTTGACCTTGAAGCCGGCGCCTTCGAATAGCGCCCGGTGGTTCTCCCAGCTCGGCTCGCTGATCCAGACCTGTGCCTGCGGGCTGAGCTGCTTGAGGAAATCGGCCCCGATCTTCAGCCCGCCCGTACCGCCCAGCGCCTGCACGGTGAGCACGCGCTTTTCATTCACTACCGCCGCATCGGCGCCGAACACCAGCGCCTGCACGGCCCGGTCGTAGGACTGCAGGCCGTCGATCGGCAGATAGGGCCGGGGTGCGCCCTGCAGCACCTGCTGCTGCTCCACCTGCCGCACGCACTCCAGCAGCGGCACCTTGCCGTTCTCGTCGTAATACACGCCCAC
>JBGPPD010000079.1:0-11833 GCA_041488375.1 Gammaproteobacteria bacterium
CATCAGCAGGTAGATCAGCATCGAGGCGAGCGCCGGGCCGGCGGCTTCGGCGGCGGGCGGCGAGATCACCTGCCCGAGCAGCGGCTTGAGGAACGCGCGGCCCAGCGTGTCCACCACGCCGACGATGAGCGCGCCGACCAGCGCTCCGCGCACCGAGCCGATGCCGCCGATGACGATCACCACGAATACCTGGATCAGGATCAGCTCGCCCATGCCGGGCTGCACGGCGTAGATCGGCCCCGCCATCAAGCCGGCGAGCCCGGCGAGCGCGGCGCCGAAGCCGAACACGACCGTATACAGCAGCCGGATGTTGATGCCGAGCGCGGCGACCATGGTGCGGTTGGACGCGCCGGCGCGGATCAGCATGCCCAGCCGCGTGCGCGCCACCACCACCCACAGCGCGGCGCCGACCACCAGGCCCACGCCGATTACCACCGCGCGGTACAGGGGATAGAGAGAGCCCGGGAAGATCTCGATGTGCCCCTGCAGCCAGGAGGGCAGCGCCATGTAGAGCGCGGTGCGCCCCCAGATCATCGCGATCAGCTCATTGAAGAACAGGATCAGGCCGAAGGTGGCGAGCACCTGGTCGAGGTGGTCGCGCTCGTAGAGCCTGCGCAGGGCGATCACCTCCACCAGCATGCCCACGGCCAGGGTGCCTGCCAGGCCGAGCAGCACGCCGAGCGGGTAGGAGCCGGTCCATTGCACCGCGGCTACGGTCAGGTAGGCCCCGACCATGTATAGCGAGCCGTGCGCCAGGTTGACCAGGTTCATGATGCCGAACACCAGCGTCAGCCCGGCGGCCATCAGGAACAGCATGACGCCGAACTGCAGCCCGTTCAGCAACTGCTCGAAGACGAGGATGGCGTTCACAAAAAACAAGGGCGCGGGTGAGCCGCGCCCCTGGTCGCTGGTGCGGCGCTGCTCACCACTTCATCGGGCAATCCCGGTAGTACGAGTCCTTGTAGTCGTCGAACACTTTCTTCTGGATCTCCATGTGCGCGCCGTCCGGCCCGCCCTTGACCGCCCGCAGCAGGAAGAAATCCTGGATCGGGTGCTGGTTGACGTTGAACTTGAAGGGTCCGCGGATCGAGTCGTAGTCCGCTTTGCGCATCGCCGCGATCACAGCCTGAGTGTCCTTCAGGCTGCCCTTGTTGGCGCGCACCGCGGAGTCGATGAGCAGCATGCCGTCGTAGCTTTGCGCGCCGTAGAAGGAGGGCGTGTAGCCGTACTTCTTCTCGAAATCGGCGACGTAGCGCTTGCTCGCCGGCACATCGAGGTCCGGGCTCCAGAACCTGGCTTCATACTGGCCGATGGCCGACTCCTTGAGCGCCGGCAGCGTGGTCTCGTCCACGGTGAACACCGAGTACAGCGGGATGCGCTCGCGCAGCCCCGCTTGCACGTACTGCTTCACGAACTGGATCCCCATGCCGCCGGGGTAGAACACAAACACCGCCTTCGGGTTCTTGGAGCGCAGCTGGGTGATCTCGGCCTGGTAGTCCTGCTGCCCCGGCTTGGTGAAGGTCTCCTCGACGACGCGCCCCTTGTAGTAGCGCTTGAACCCCGCCACCATGTCCTTGCCGGCCTGGTAGTTCGGCGCCAGCACGTAGACGTCGTTGATGCCCTGCTCCTGCATGAACTTGCCCATCGCCTCGGGCGACTGGTCGTTGTTCCAGGAGGTGGAGAAGTACTGCGGGTTGCAGGCCTTGCCGGCGAGCGGGCTGGCGCCCGCGTTGGTGCCGACCATCACCTTGCCGGCCGCCGTGACCACCGGCACCACCGCCATCATCACGTTCGACCAGATGATGCCGGACATGATGTCCACCTGGTGCTTCTTGAGCATCTCCTCGGCGACCTGCACGCCGACGTCGGGCTTGAACTGGTCATCGCCGTAGATCACCTCGACGGGCACGCCGCCCATCTTGTGGCCCAGGTGGTCCAGCGCCAGCTCCACGGAATCCTTCATGTGCTTGCCGATCACCCCCGCTGGGCCGGAAAGCGTGGTGATGAAGCCGATCTTGATCTTTTGCTGCGCGGCGGCGGGCGGTGCTACTGCGAGCGAAGCAGCGGCGAGCGCTGCGGACAGCCATTGCAGGGCGATACGCACGATATTTCCTCCTGGGTTTACGCGCGCGTCCAGTCTAGCAAGCGGCGCGGAGCGGTGTCTAGGCGGCGAGCGGTTAAACTTTCCGCATGCTCAGGCTCTCGGACGTCACCAAGCGCTTCGGCGGGCGCACCGTGCTCAACCAGGTGTCGCTGGAGGTGGCGCCGGGCGAGCACGTCGCGGTGCTGGGCGAATCCGGCATCGGCAAGTCCACGCTGCTCAACGTCATCGCCGGCCTCGAGCCGGTGGACGGGGGCTCGATCGCCTACGACGGCTTCGAGATGGCGGCGCTCTCGGATGACGCGGCGACGCGCGTGCGGCGCGACCACTTCGGCTTCGTGTTCCAGGCTTTTCACCTGCTGCCGCACCTCAACGTCGAGCAGAACGTCGGGCTGCCGTTGCTGCTGCGCGGTGCGTCGCCGGCCGAAATCCGCAGCCGCTCGCGCACGCTGATCGGCGCCGTGGGCCTGGGCGGGCGCGAAGGCGCGATGCCGCGCGAGCTCTCCGGCGGCGAGCTGCAGCGTGTGGCCATCGCGCGCGCGCTGGTCGGGCAGCCCCGGCTGGTGCTGGCCGACGAGCCGACCGGCAACCTCGATCCCGACAACGCGCGCCAGGTGCTCGAAGTGCTGCGCGGCCAGGTGAAGCAGCACGGCGCCGCCGGCATCCTGGTTACGCACTCCGAAGCCGCCGCCGCGACCTGCGACCGCCAATACTGGCTGAGCACCGAAGGCCTCAGGGCGCTCTAATTGGGGACAGACCCCATTTTTCTCATTTGCAAATGAGAAAAATGGGGTCTGTCCCTATTTGAACAGCTTGCGCGCGGGATACGGCAGAGCCCTGCCGCCCAGCGCTTCCTCGATCCGCAGCCCCTCGTTCCATTTCGCCATGCGCTCGGAGCGCGCGAAGCTGCCGACCTTGAGCTGCGGCACGCCCCAGCCTACCGCGAGGTGCACGATGGCCACATCCTCGGTCTCGCCCGAGCGCGCGGAGACGATGGCGCGCATGCCCTTGGCCTGCGCCGCGCTCCAGCAGGCGAGGGTCTCGGTGACTGTGCCCACCTGGTTGGGTTTGAGCAAAACCGTGTTGGCGAGCGCCGGGTCGAGCCGCGCCGCGCGGGTGACGAACAGGTCGTCGCCCACGATCTGCACGCGGCCGCCCGCTGCCTTGGTGAACGCCTGCATCGCCGCGGTGTCGTCCTCCGCGAACGGATCTTCGATCGACACGATGGGGTAGGCGTCGAGCCAGCGCAGCCACATGGCGTGCAGCTGCTCGGAGGACAGGGAGCGCTTGTCCAGCGCGAGCAGGTAGCGCCCGCCGCGGTGGAACTGGGAGGCCGCCGCGTCGAGTGCGATGCCGATGTCGGCGCCGGGTTCGAAGCCCGCGTCGCTGATGGCGCCGACCAGTTCCGCCAGGCCTTCCTCGTTGGACTGGAACGCGGGCCACCAGCCGCCCTCGTCGGCCACGCCCTGCAGCGCCCCCTTCTTCGCCAGGCGGGCGCCGGCCGCGCGGTAGACCTCGGCAGTCCATGCCAGGCTCTCGGCGAAGCTGCCGGCGCCAGTGCAAATCACCATGTAGTCCTGGATGTCCACGCGACCGCGCGCGTGCGCGCCGCCGCCGTAAATCTGCACCTGGGGCACCGGCATGGCCACGCGGCGCTCGCCCGCCAGGTGCTGCCACAGGGGCTTGCGCGCCGCTGCCGCCGAGGCCTGCGCGCAGGCGAGCGACACGGCGACCAGGGCATTGGCCCCCAGGCGCGATTTGTCCGGCGTGCCGTCGAGCGCGA
Source organism: Gammaproteobacteria bacterium (assembly GCA_041488375.1). Classification (GTDB taxonomy): domain Bacteria; phylum Pseudomonadota; class Gammaproteobacteria; order Burkholderiales; family SG8-39; genus JAABQT01. The sequence goes on from JBGPPD010000079.1 coordinate 3,885, forward strand.
GCAGCTTCCTGTCCACGCCCTCCTGGTCGCGTGCATCCACCCCGAGCAAGGCGGCGCGGATCGCCGTGTTCACGTTGTGCACGGCGGCCGCGGCCTCCAGGCTCCTGGCCTCGCCCGCGCCGGTCGAGGCGCCCGCCGGGGCGATCGCGCGCCCGCGCGCGCCCTTGAGGTGCACCTCGGCTTCCACGGTTGCCCGGCCGCGCGAATCCCACACCCGGCGGGCGAGCACTTCTACGATTCTTGCCATGCCTGCCTGACTTCGACGAGCCGCGCCGGCGGCGACAGAAGCAGCGCGCGCGCCACGCGCCGCACTCGCGCTTTCCGGGATTCCTCTGTCAGGTACTCGACAGGCGATTTGCCGTCGACCCGCGCCAGCAGCAGGCCGGGCAGCAATGTCGCGGCGCGCAATTCCAGTCCTTCGGGCGCGTGGATGCGCAGGTACGCATCGGCGAGCGCATCGAAGCAAGCGAGCAAGCGTGGCGCGGCATCGGGCACCCAGAGACATTTCAGCAGCAGGTGATTGAGGCAGAAGGCCAGGTCGAAGGCCGGATCGCCGTACCACGCGCACTCGGCATCCAGGAACACCGGTCCCTGCGGCCCGGCGAGGATGTTCTTCGGGCTCACGTCGCCGTGCACCAGGGCGCTGCGCGCCGCCGCGGTGCGCTCGGCCAGCGCCCGCAGCGGCGCGGCCAGGTCCGGATGGACCCTCGCGGTGGCGAGCAGGTAGGGCTCGAGCCGGAGGGCGTGGAAGCTCGCGTCGGTGGCGAACTGGCGCGCCATGTCCGCGTCATTCGTCGTCGCGGAGTGGATGCGCGCGAGCAGCTCGCCGACGCCGCGGGCGAAGCTCGCGTCGGCCCGGCCCTGGCGCAGCTCGTTCTTCCACAAGGGATAGCGCGCGGCATCGAGGTATTCCATGGCGAACAGCCCCGCCTCGTCGTGCGCGAGGACGCGCGGCGCGCTGCCGGGCGCGATGCGCGCCGCCGCCTGCATCCAGCGCCACTCGGTGCGGTTGCGCTCGACGGGCGCCTCCCAGCGCTGCGCCACGCGCAGCCGGGGCAGCGCGCGCTTCACGCACACCGGCCCCGTGCGCAGCTCGACGCGCCAGATGTCCGAGGACACGCCGCCCTCCAGGACCACCGCGGCGGGAGACTCGTCTGCGGCGGCGAGGGCGGCGCCGCGCAGGAAGCCGAGCACCGGCTCAGGGAGCGAGGCGCTCAATCGTCCAGCCCGCGCCGGTGCGGCGGTACAGCAAGCGGTCGTGCAGGCGGTTGGCGCGCCCCTGCCAGAACTCGATCGCCTCGGGCAGCAGGCGGTAGCCGCCCCAGTGGGGCGGGCGCGGCGGGTGCGCACCGTGGCGCTGCGCCTCCGCCTCCAGCGCCCGCTCCAGCGCGGCGCGGTCGGCGACGGCCTCGCTTTGCGCCGAAGCCCATGCCGAGTGGCGCGCACCCAACGGCCGGCTGGCGTAGTAGGCGTCGGCGTCGGCGCCCGAGACTTTTTCCACGCGGCCCTCGACGCGCACCTGGCGCTCCAGGTCCGACCACAGGAACACCAGGCAGGCCTGCCGGCGCTTGGCGAGCTCGCGCCCCTTGCGACTCGCGAAGTTCGTGTAGAAAACGAAACCGCCGCCGTCCAGGCCCTTGAGCAGGACCACCCGTGCGGCCGGCGCCCCGCGCTCGCCCACCGTGGCGAGCGTCATGGCGTTGGCCAGCGGCAGTCCTGCCGCCTGCGCGTCGTGGAACCAGTGCTTGAACTGGGCGAGCGGGTCGGCGTGCGCGTCGGACTCCGCGAGCCCCGCGCGCATGTACTCCCGGCGCAGGTCGGCGATCTTCATAGGCGCGATTCTATAAGAATGGACGCGCAAATCAGCAGCTTGCTGCGCGCTGCTGAGCGATTGCTGCATGATCGCGCCGCGCACGCAGCGAGCGCATGCGGCGCTGCGCCCCTTGCGCGCGCGCCGCGCCGGGGGCAAAAAGCCGCCGATTTTCCCTCGGAGACATTGACATGCTCCTCTGGATTCGGCATCTTTAGCCCACCGCTGCACCGCGGCGGGAAAAATCCGGATCTCTAGAGTTCCGTTCCGTCCAGAGGAGAAACACAGATGGCGAAGAAGAAAGCAAAGAAGGCAGGCAAGAAGCGTAAGCCAAATGCGGCGTTCATGAAGCCGATGACCCCGAGCGCGTCGCTCGCGGCGGTGATCGGCGCGAGCGCCCAGCCGCGCACCGAAGTGACCAAGAAGATCTGGGGCTACATCAAGCGCAACAGCCTGCAGGACAAGAAGAACCGTCGCATGATCAACGCCGACGACAAGCTCAAGGCCGTGTTCGGCGGCAAGTCGCAAGTCTCGATGTTCGAGATGACCAAGCTGGTCAACAAGCACCTGAAGTAACCGGTTCAGGGGAGTGAAGAAGAGGCCGGGCGGCGCGAGCCCCCGGCCTTTTTGTTTGAAAATCGGGGTCAGACCCCGATTTTCACCGGTGGTAAGAGGCGACTCGCTCGACTTCGTTCTTCGAGCCGAGGATCACCGCGACGCGCTGGTGCAGGCCCTTGGGCTGCAGGTCGAGGATCGGCGTGCGCCCGTCGGTGGCCGCACCGCCCGCCTGCTCGACGATGAAGGCCATCGGGTTGGCCTCGTACATCAGGCGCAGGCGCCCCTCCGGATAGCGCTGGTCGCGCGGGTACATGAAGATGCCGCCGCGCGACAGCACGCGGAACACGTCCGCCACCATCGAGGCCACCCAACGCATGTTGAAGTCCTTGCCGCGCGGCCCGTCCTTGCCCGCCAGGCACTCGTCGATGTAGCGCCGCACCGGCGGCTCCCAGCGCCGCTGGTTGGAGACGTTGATGGCGAACTCCGCCGTGTCCGCGGGGATGCGGATCTCGGGGTGCGTGAGGACGAAGGTGTAGGTCTCGCGGTCCAGGGTGAAGCCGTGCGCGCCGTCGCCCACCGCCAGCACGAAGAGAGTGGTGGGCCCGTACACCGCGAAGCCGGCCGCCACCTGCTTGCGCCCGGGCTGCAGGAAGGCGGCTTCGTTGGGCTCGCACAGCTGGCCGCTCGCCGCCTTGGGGCAACGCAGCACCGAGAAAATGGTGCCCACCGAGATGTTGACGTCGATGTTCGAGGAACCGTCCAGCGGGTCGAACAGCAGCAGGTACTCGCCCTTGGGGTACTGCGTCGGGATCGGCCGCGGCAGCTCCATCTCCTCCGAGGCGAGCGCGGCGAGGTTGCCGCCCCACTCGTTGGCCTCGAGCAGGATCTCGTTGGAGAGCACGTCGAGCTTGTTCTGCACCTCGCCCTGCACGTTCTCCGTGCCCGCCGAGCCGTGGCCGTCGGCCAGCGCGCCCTTGTTGACCCGCGTGCTGATGGTCTTGCAGGCGCGCGCGATGGTCTCGATCAGCAGCCGCAGGTCGGCGTTGATCTTGCCCGCGTGCTGGCGCTGGATCAGGAACTGGGTGAGCGTCACGCGGCGCATGGCGGGCGTCATTTTACCCGGCGCCAGGCGAAGCCCGCGCCGGAAAGCAGGAACGCCGCCATCGACCAGAACACCGGGCCCGTGCCGAGCACGGCGCCGAGCGCCCCCATGGCGAGCGGCAGGATGGTGCTGCTGGCGTTGAGCATCGTGGTGCGCACGCCGATCACCTCGCCCTGGCGCCCCGGCGGCGAGGCGGCGTAGAGCAGCGCCATGATGAAAGGCTGCGCGCAGCCCAGACCCAGCCCGAGCAGGAAGGACAGCGCCATCAGCAGCGGCACGCTCTTGGCGAGCGGGAACAGCGCGTAGGAAACCCCGGCGATGGACATCGCCGCGAGCACCATCGGCCACTCCTTCAGCCGCCGCGACAGCGGCGGCATGGCCAGGCGCACCGCGAAGGTGGCGGCGGCAAACGAGCCCATGATCACGCCGATGGTGGAGGCCGACAGACGGAGGCTCGAGCCGTACACCGGCAGGATGAAAGTGTAGAGGTCCCAGCCCATCGCCAGCACGGCGCTGGCGACGAAGGCGCTGCGCAACTGCGGCACGCGCAGCAGATCCCCGAGTCGCCGCTCCCCGCCCAGGTGCAACGCGCCCGCCGGCCCCGGCAGCAGGTGGCGGCGCCCGTAGAGCACCAGCGTGGCGAGCGCGGGGAAGGCCGCCAGCATCAGGAAGGCGGCGCGGTGGCCCACGCCGTCGATGGCGAAGCCCGCGAGCAGCGGCCCGCAGAATCCGCTGATGGAGAAGCCGAGCGCGAACCAGCTGAAATTCACCGCGCGGTCGGCGGGCACGCCGAGCTGGCCGATCACGTTGTTCAGCGCGACATGGTAGAAGAGGAAGCTGGTGCCGATCGCCATCGCCGCGAGGTGCAGCGCGGCAAGGCTCGGCCAGGCGCCCGGCAGCGCCACGGCGGCCACCAGCGCGGCGCAGCTGTAGAGCATCGGCTTGAGCGGCCCGATCCGGTCGACGAGGCGCCCCGCGTATACCGCGAGCAGCATCGGCAGGAAGGCGTACAGCGAGATCAGCACGCCCACGGTCAGGGGCGTGGCGCCGAGGTGGATGCCGTAGAGCGCGATCGTCACCCGGCTGCCCACGAAAGCCACGTGGGTCAGCACGGTGAGGAGGATCGCCAGGCCGAGCGTCACGCCATGGATTGTCGCAGCTTGCCGGCGGTGACCAGCGACACGCCGAGGCAGGTGACGGCCATGCCGGCCAGCGTCAGCGCGCTCGGCACCACGCCGAACAGCAGGTACTCCAGCACCACGGCGAAGATCGGCGTCAGGTAGAGGATGCTGGTCACCTTGGTGGCCTGGCCGTGGCGCATCAGGGTGTGCAGCGCGTTGACGGCGAAGATCGAGGCGAAGATCACCAGGAAGGCGATGGAGCCGAAGAGCGGCCAGCTCCAGGCGACCTTGGCGCCTTCGAAGGCGAAGGCGAGAGGCGCGAGCAGGACGAGCGAGGCGGCGAACTGGATCCACGCCGCGCTGGTCAGGTTCACGGCGGGGCAGAACACGCGCTGGTAGAGCGTGCCGGCGGTCACGCCGGCCAGCGCCACCGTGACCGCGGCCAGCGCGCCGAGCGTCATCTCCCGCACGTCGATCTTGTGCCAGACCACCAGCAGCACGCCCGCCAGGCCGATCGCGATGCCGGTCCATTGCCGCGGCGCGAGCCGTTCATGCATCCAGCGCCGCGCGGCCACCGCGGTGAGCAGCGGCTGCACCGCGAGGATCAGGGCCACGATGCCGGCCGACAGGCCGAGGTACTGCGCGTAGTGGCTGCCCGAGAGCTGGATCCCGTGCATCAGCAGGCCGGCGACGATGACGTGGCCGAGCTCGCGGCGCGACGCCGGCCAGGCCGGGCGCAGCCAGAGCAGCAACGGCGTGAGGCACAGCAGCCCGAACAGGTAGCGCAGGGACAGGAACGTGAACGGCGCCGCGTACTGGATGCCGATCTTGGTGGCGATATAGCCCGAGCCCCATACCGAGACGAAATACCACGCCAGCAGGGTGTCGACCCAGCGGCGCGAGCCTGCGGGTTCTACGGCCAGAGCGGCAGGCCGGAGAGTCCGGCGGTCTCGGGTTGCCCGGTCATCAGGTTGGCGTTCTGCACGGCCTGCGCCGAGGCGCCCTTGCCGAGGTTGTCGATGGCGCCGATCGCCACCACCAGCCCGGTGCGCGGATTCACGGCGTAGGACAGGAACGCCAGGTTCGAGCCGGTGGTCCAGCCCGTGTGCGCGCTGCGCCCTTTGTCCAGCGGCAGCGGCTTGACGAAGGGTTCGTCGCGATAGCAGGCCTCGGCCGCCTCGTAGAGGCGCTGCGCGCTCGCGTTGCCCCTGGGCCGCGCGTAGCAGGTGGCCAGTATCCCTCGCGTCATCGGCACGAGGTGCGCCGTGAAGGCGACGGTCGATTTCTTCCCGCCGACCTGCGCCAGCGCCTGCTCCATCTCGGGCACGTGCGGGTGCGCTTCCAGGCCGTAGGCGAAGACGTCCTCGTTGGTCTCGGCGTAGCCGAAGTCGCTCGCGCTGCCGCGTCCGGTGCCGGTGATGCCGCTCTTGGCGTCGATGACGATGCCCTCGGACTCGATCAGGCCCTCTTTGACCAAAGGCGCGAGCGCGAGAAGTGCCGCGGCCGGGTAGCAGCCGGGATTCGCCAGGCGCGAAGCGCCGCGGATCCTCTCGCGCTGGCCGGGCAGCTCGGTGAGGCCGTAGGTCCAGCCCTCTACGAAGCGGTGGTCGCCGCCGACGTCCACGAGCCGGACGTTCCTCGGCACCCGCGCGAGCGGTTCGCGCGACTTGCCGGTGGGCAGCGAGACGAACAGCAGGTCCAGGCCGGAAAGCTTTTCCGGCGCGAAGGGCTGGATCACGAGCTTGCCCGCGGGGTGGCCGCCCAGCGCGGGAAAGCGCTGCGCCAGCGTCTGGCCGGCGGTGGATTCACCGCCGACGTAGGCGATTTCGAAGGCGGGGTGGCCCGCGCACAGCCGCAGCAGTTCGCTGCCGCCGTAGCCGCTCACGCCGACGATTCCGATCTTCATGACCGGAATCGTAGCAGGTCGCCGATTACTGCTGGCCGGGGGCGCGCGCCTGCAGCGCGGCGATGCGCACCTCGACCGGCGGGTGCGTGGAGAACAGGGCGAAAATGCCCGAGGGCTTGTTGGTGATGCCCGCGGTCTGGATCGCCGGCGGCAGCGCGCCGGGCTGCAGGCCGCCCAGGCGGGCGAGCGCGTTGATCATCGGCCGCGGCGTGCCGAGCAGCTGCGCGGAAGCCGCGTCGGCGCGGAACTCGCGCTGGCGCGAGAACCAGGCCACGATCATCGAGGCGAGGATGCCGAACACGATCTCGCAAACGAAGGTGGTGATGTAGAAGCCCGGCCCGACGCCGCGCTCGGTGCGGAAGAACGCCTTGTCGACGAAGAAGCCGACCACGCGCGCGAGGAACACCACGAAGGTGTTGACCACGCCCTGGATCAGGGTGAGCGTGACCATGTCGCCGTTGGCCACGTGGCCGATCTCGTGGCCGAGCACCGCCTCGACCTCTTCCTTGCTCATGGATTGCAGCAGGCCGGTGGACACGGCCACCAGCGAGGAATTCCTGAAGGCCCCGGTGGCGAAGGCGTTGGGCGCGCCTTCGTAGACGGCCACCTCCGGCATGCCGATGCCCGCCTTGTCGGCGAGCTGCTTCACGGTCTGCACCAGCCAGTACTCGCTGGTGCCTTCCGACCCGTCGACGACGCGGGCCCCGGTGGACCACTTGGCGGCGGTCTTGGACATCAGCAGCGAGATGAAGGAACCGGCGAAGCCGACCACCGCCGAGAACACCAGCAGCCCGATGTAGTCGATGCCGTTGGCCGTCAGCCAGCGGTTCAACCCGAACAGGTTGATGATCACCGACAGCAGCAGCACCACCGCCAGATTGGTGGCCAGGAACAGGAAGATGCGTTTCATCTTAGTATTGCCTCCGTGGCGCCCGCAAACAGTCGCGGCATGTTAGCCCAAGCTGGGGCCTGGTCCCGCGGCTTTCAAGTCCTGGCGCTGCTCGCACTGGCGGCCTGCGCGCAGACGCCGTCGGTTCCGGAAGCCCCCGTGTTCCTGCAGGTTGCCGCCCCGCCGGCCTCGGCGCCGCAGCCCGCTGTTTCGGACGCGACGACCCTGGCCGGGTACCGTCGTCAGGTGGCGGAGCTGCTGCACGCCGCCAACGGGCCGGGCCTGTTCTCCGGCCCTCCGCCCAATCCCTTGCGCGCCGTCATCGTGCTGTACGTGGAGGTGAACGCCCGCGGCGAGCTGGTGCGGCTGGAGCTGTTCCGCGCGCCGCCGCACTCGCCCGAACTGGTCGACGAAGTCGAGCGCGCCTGGCGCCGGCTCGGCCCGCAGCTGCCCAGGCCGCTGCCGGCGCTGATGAACGGCGATGCGCGGCTCGCCTTCACCCAGACCTGGCTGTTCGATTACGACGGGCGCTTTCGCCTGCGCACGCTGTCCGTGCCGCAGGC
>JBGPPD010000080.1:0-11552 GCA_041488375.1 Gammaproteobacteria bacterium
CGCGCCTCCTCGTAGGCGTAGCGCCCGAGCGCCAGCGAGCGCGCGGTATTGCCGATCCTCTCGACGTTGAACCCGGCGATCTGTTTCTTGAAGCCGCCTTCCTTCAGCACCACCATGTCCGCGGGCACCTGCACGTCCTCGAAATACATCTGCGCCCACTCCTCGCCCGACATGAACGCCGAGCGCTTGCCGAAGCGCACGCCCGGCCACTTGGTGTCGATGAGCACCGAGCCGATGCCGCCCACGCCCGGCCCGAAGCGCACGTAGGCGAGGATCACGTCGGCGTAGGGCGCGTGCGTGGTGAAGACCTTGGAGCCGTTGACGCGGTAGCCGGTGCCGTCGGGTTTCGCCGCGGTGGCGAGGTCGGTGGCGGCCGAACCCGCTTCCGGCTCGGTCATGCCCACCGAGATCAGCCCCTCGCCCGAGAGCAGGCGCTTGAGGTATTTCTCCTTCTGCGCCGGCGTGCCGTATTCCGCGAGCACGCGGATGGCGCCGAAGTTGCCGGCCTGCACCACGTCGGCGCTCCTCGGGCACACCGCGGCGATCGTCTCGATGGCGATCACCGCGTCCATCAGCGTGCCGCCTTGCCCGCCATCGGCTTGCGCAACGGTGATGCCGAGCAGGCCCTGCCCGGCCATGAGCTTCGCCACCTCCCACGGGTACTCTGTCGCGTGCGCGCGCTCGAGCGCGCCGGCGGACAGGTGCTTCTCGGCGAAGCGGCGCACCGAATCCCTGAACTGCTCCTCCTCCGGCGCAAGACGGAAATCCATGCTCACTCCTTCATCACGATGAGGCCATCCACCGCCACTGCGCCGGACGCCTTGACGATGACCGGATTGCACTCGGCTTCCGCCACCGGGCGGCCCGCCACCAGCGCGAGCCGCGACATCGCCGCCACGGCCTGCGCCAGCGCCCGCACGTCGCCGCGCGGCAGGTTGCGGAAACCGCGAATCAGCGCCAGCCCTTTCACCTCGGCAATCATCTCCTCCGCCTCGGCCACGCTGACCGGGGCGATGCGCAGCGCGTAGTCCTTGTACACCTCCGCCAGTATGCCGCCCGCGCCCACCAGCACCACCGGGCCGATGAGCGGGTCGTCGCGGTAGCCGACGATCGCCTCCGCGAGGCCGGATTCCATGCGCTGGACCAGCACCTCGGCGCAGCGCAGGCTCCTCGCCTTCTCCAGGAACTCGTCCCGGTCGCGCACGCCGAGGATCACGCCGCCCAGTTCGGTCTTGTGCTCGACGCCGCTCGCGTGGATCTTCACCGCCACCGGGTAGGGCACGACGTGCCCGAAGTCCGGTGCCCGTGCGACCTGGGATTGGGGAACGGCAATGCCGAGGGAAGCGCGGAAATCGCGCGACAGCACGACCGGCGGCAACTGCGGCGCGATGCGCGGCGCGCGCCAGGCGAAGTAGGCGGCGAAGGCGTCGGCACAGGCCTCCGGCGTGCGGAACGCAGCGATCCCCGCCTGCGCCAGCAGCCGCAGCGAACCCTCCGCGTGCGGCGTGAAGAACGCGGCAAGGGGCGTTGACGAGCGCTTGGCGGCCACGATTGGCTCGACAGCGAGCTGAGGGTGGAACTGTGCCGAGGACCCCACCACCGCCAGCACGCCGTCGCATTCCGGCGATTCGAGCAGCGCGTCGAGCGCCGCCGCGTACTTCTGCGGCGTGGCGGCCATGGTGAGGTCGATGATCGGCGCGTCCGATCCGGGCGCCACGGTCTCGATGCCGTGCAGTCCCAGGCGGTCCACCACGCTCGCCGCACCGCCGCCAGTGGTGGTCACCACCGCGATGCGCGGCGCGCGCGCCAGATGCGGCGGCCGGCGCCCGGCGAGCAGCGGCGCAATTTCCACCAGCGTCTCCAGCATGTCCACGCGCACGATGCCGCTGTCGCGGAAGAATGCGTCCATCGCCGCGTCGCTGCCGGCCATGGCGCCGGTGTGCGAGCGCGCGAGCGCCTGGCCGAGCGCCGAGCGGCCCAGCTTGTAGGCGACCAGGGGCTTGCCTGCGGCGTGCGCCGCGCGCGCGGCGGCGGCAAGGCGGGGCGCATCGCGCACCGTCTCCAGGAACAGCAGGATCACGCGCGTGTCGGGGTCGCTGGCCAGCAGTTCCACGACTTCTCCCGCCCCCAAGTCCGCCTCGTTTCCCAGCGACACCATCTTGGCGTAGCCCAGGCCGCGCGCCGCGCCGCGAGAGAGCACCGTGCCGAGCATGGTGCCGCTCTGAGAGACGATGCTGGTGGTCCCGGCGGGCGGTGAGTCCATCTCCAGCACCGCGTTGACCGTGAGGGCCATGCGCCCCGGCAGGTTGACCACGCCCATGCTGTTCGGGCCGAGCAGGCGCACGCCGAGTTGCTTCGCGCGTGCCGCGAGCCGCGCCTGGCGCTTGGCGCCTTCCACGCCTGCATCGGCGAAGCCGTCGCTGTACACGCTCATCACCGGCACGCGGCGCAGCCCGCAATCCTCCAGCGCCTGCTCCACCGCCTCGCCCGGCGCCATGACGAAGGCGTGCTCGATGCCCTCCGGCGCGTCGGCAATGCGCGCGTACGCGCGTTCGCCCAGCACCTCGCTGCGCGTGGGGTTGATCGGCACCACGCGACCCGCATAGCCGTGCTTTTTCAGGTAGCGCTGCGGGCGCGCGGTGTTCTTGCCGGCGTCGCCCGAGGCGCCGACCAGCGCCACCGCGCGCGGCGCGAACAGCGCTTGCGCCAGGTTCATGCGCCCAGCGACGGCAGCGCGTCCAGGCGCCACAGGCGGCCGAGCAGCTCCTTCGCCTTCGCCTCGCCGAGCACCGGGCCCGCGAGCTCGAGGTATTTCGCCTCGAGCTGCGAGTCCGACAGCGGGGCATCGGGATCGCCGATGCGCGTCGGCTGGAAGTACTCCTCGCGCCGGCCGTCGCGCGCCTCGATGGCGACGCGCGCCGCGCGCTGCGCGGGAAAGGCGGCATCGAGCTGCGGGTCCACGGCGACCTCCACGCGGCGCATCAGGTCGCGCGTCGCCGGGTTGTCCAGGCGCTCGGGCTCGAAGGCCGCGAAGCGCACGCTGCCGTGCGTGAGCGCGGTCGCCACCACGTACTTGAGCGAGAAGCGACCCTCGGCCGGGGTACGCGGCTCTTCGTAACCGGCAACATCGAGCGCCGCCTTGTAGGTGCCGACCCTGACGCGCTGGATGTCCTTCGCGGCGAGGCCCATCTTCTCCTTGAGCGCCAGCGCGCCGTCGATGGCCGCGAAGGTGTGTCCGCAGCAGGTGTGGTTCTTGAAGGTCATGCGCGTGACGTGGAAATCGCGCCCCAGGGTGGCAAGCGCCTTGTCCCAGTCGGGGCCGTCGCTCATGGCCCTGCCGTATCCCGCCTCGCCTTCGATCACGTCGAGCGAACCGGTCACGCCTTCGCGCGCCGCGAGCGCCGCGGTCAGCCCGGCCTCCGCGGCGCGGCCGGCGTGCAGCGGCTTGGACATCGAATCCATGCGGAACGACTGCTGCAGGCCGGCGGAAAAGGTGGTGACCGTCGCCAGCGCGTGCGCGAAGCGCAGCGCATCGAGCTGCAGCAACTCCGCCGCCGCGGCGCAGGCGCCGAAGCAGCCGATGGTGCCGGTGTTGTGCCAGTACCTGTAGTGCGCGCGCCCCATCGCCGCGCCGATGCGCGTGGAGATCTCGTAGCCCACGATGACCGCGCGCAGGAACTGCTCTCCCGAGGCGCCGCGCGCCTGCGCCAGCGCGAGCGCGGCGGGAATGGTCGGCGCGCCGGGGTGGTAGATGCCGTCGCGGTAGATGTCGTCCACCTCGGTGGTGTGCGCCGCCGCGCCGTTGATCAGCGCCGCGGCGCGCATCGTGGCCTTGCGCCCGAGCGCGAGGCGCGCCTCGCCCCGGTCGAGCTCTTCGGCGAGCGCCTTCTCCAGCAGCGTCGCCGGCGCGCTCACCGCGCCCGAGATCATCGCCGCGTGCAGGTCGATCACCGCGCGCTTGGCGTGGTGCAGCACCTGCGGCGCGAGCGCCTGCGCGCGGGACTGCACGGCCCAGGTTGCGAAGCGTTCGACGACGTGGGCCATGGCTAGAACTGGTAGCGGCGCAGGCCGCCGTCCACCGGGATCACCGCCCCGGTGATGTAGCGCGCGCGCGGCGAGGCGAGGAAACAGACCAGGTTGGCGATGTCCGCCGGCTGGCCGTATTCGCCCACCGGAATCTCGTGCTCGGACTGCCACTTGCGGTACTCGGGGGTGTAGTTGCGCTCGATCTGCTCGCTCATGATGCGCCCCGGCGGGATCGAATTGACCGTGATGCCGTGCTTGCCCACCTCGCGCGACAGGCCCTTGGCCCAGGCATGCATCGCCGCCTTGGCGGCGAAGGCGCCGTTGATGCCCTCGGGCTCGCTCTTGCCGGTGATGTTGACGATGCGTCCCCATTTGCGCGCCATCATCTGGCCGAGCAGCGCGTGCGTGAGCTGCCTCTGGCGCGTGAAATTGAGGATCAGCGCCTCTTCCCATTGCGCCTCGCCCGTGTCCAGCTTGAAGGCGCGCGAGCCGCCGGCGTTGTTCACCAGGATGTCCACCGCGCCCAACCCCTGCAGCGCGGCCTCGGCGATGCGCCGCGGCGCGTCCTCCTGCATGAAATCGCACTCGATGATCGTGAGCGGCGCGCCGATTTCCTTCTCCAGCGCCTGCAGGCGCTCGCGTCGGCGCGCCATCACCGCCAGGCGCACGCCTTCGGCGGCGAGCGCCAGCGCAATTCCGCGACCGATGCCGGCCGAAGCGCCGGTGACCAGTGCCGCCTTGCCGGAGAGGCCCAGGTCCATCAATTCGCCTTGATGCCGGCCTTGCGCACCACTGCACCCCAGCGCGCCTGCTCCTGGGCGATGAACTCGGCGTATTCCTGCGGCGTGGAGCCCACCGCCTCGGCGTTGTCCACCGCGAAGCGCTCGGCCACCGAGGGATTTTTCGCCGCCTTCGCGGCTTCGTCGGCCAGGCGCTTGATGATCGCGGCGGGCGTCTTCGCCGGAGCATTCAGCCCGTACCACTGGGTGGTCTCGAAGCCCGGATAGCCCTGCTCCGCGACCGTCCCCACGTCGGGAAGGATGGACAGACGCCGCGGCGAACCCACGGCGATCACTCGCAGCTTGCCCGCCTTCACGTGGGGCAACAGGGGCGGCGTGCCGGCGGCCGTGGCCTGCGTGCGGCCGGCAAGCAGGTCGATCAGGTTGGGCCCGGTGCCCTTGTAGGGCACGTGCACGATGTCGATGCCTGCGACCATCTTCAGGTATTCCATCGCCAGGTGCCCGGCGCTGCCGTTGCCCGCCGAGCCGTAGTAGAGCCTGCCGGGCTGCTGCTTCACCAGCGCCACGAACTCGCGCAGGTCCTTCGCCGGCACGTCGGCGTGCACCACGAAGATGCTCGGCACCTTGGCGAGCAGCGACACCGGCGCGAAATCGCGGTTGGTGTCGAACGGCAGCGTCTCGAACATGAATGGATTCACCGCGAGCGTGCCGATGTGGCCGATGATCAGCGTGGTGCCGTCGGGCTCGGCGCGCGCGGCCTCCTGCATGGCGACGTTGCCGCCGCCGCCGGGCCGGTTGTCGATGATGATCGGCTGGCCCAACCCCTTCTCCATCTCGGCGCCGATCGAGCGCGCGACGATCGAGCTGGTACCGCCGGGGGCGAAAGGCACCAGAAGACGAATCGGCTTGGTGGGCCAGCTCTGCGCTTGCACGGAGTTGGTCAACAGGCCCGCCAGCACCGCCAGGACGATTCTCTTCATTTGCGCGCCTCCCCGTTCAGAATTGTTGTGTGTACTGCGCCGGATCGATGCGCGCGCCCACGACGAGCGGCCGGTCCTTGGGGCGCTTCGCCGCCAGCAGCCGCTCGAGCGCCGCTGCGCTCGCGACCGGCGCGCCCTCGCAACCCATCGAGCGCGCCAGCAGCTCGACGTCGGTCGGCTCGATCAGCGTACCCCAGCTCGGGTACTTGCGGTTCGCCTGCTTGATCTCGATGCGGTTCAGGCTGTTGTCGCAGAAGACGATCACCAGCAGGGGAAGGCCGAGGCTGGCGGCGAGCCGCAGTTCGCCTTGCACCATCGCCAGGCCGCCGTCGCCCACGAAGCACACCACGGGCCGGCCGGGGTTGAGCATTTGCGCGACGATTGCGGCGGGCAGCGAGTAGCCCATGGAGGAAAGGCCGTTGCTCATCAGCACCGAGCGCGGCTCGTAGGCGCTCCAGCCCTGGCCGACGAGCAGCTTGTGCGAGCCCACGTCGGTGGTGGCGATCGCCTCGCGCGGCAGCGCCTCGCGCACCGCGTCGATCACGTCAGTGGGATTGAGCTTGCCGTTCACGCGGCCGGCGTAATACGCGGCGCGCAAGGCGTCGCGGTGGCGCTTGACCGCCGCCGCCTTCCATCGAGGCTCGCCTTTCCATCCTGCCGCGATGCCCTCGAGGATCGCGGCGATGTCGCCGACCAGCTCGGTGTCGGCGCTGTAGATCTGGTCGGTGTTCGGCACTGCGTCGATGTGCACCGTCGGTACCGAAAGCGCCCAGGGCTTGATCAGCTCCACCGCGTCGAAGCCGGCGGCGAGCAGGAGGTCGCAACCCTTGAGGAAGTCCCACATCAAGGCGTTGCACGCCATGTCGAGCGTGCCGGCGTAGTACGGGTGGTCCTCGGCGAGCACGCCCTTCGCCATCGGCGCCACCACCACCGGGATGCCGGCTTTCCCGGCAAGCCGCGCGAGCGCGGAATGCGCGTTCGCGCGCTGGGCCGCGATCCCGGCGAGGAGCACGGGCTTCCTGGCCTTGCGCAGGCGCTGCGCGACCCCGGCATCGCCGCCGAATGCGACGGCCTCGAGCGGCGGCAGGCTCACGAGCGCGTCCTTCGCCTCGGCGCCGACCACGTCGGCATGCGTGGTGATGTGCACCGGTCCCGGCCGCTCGGCCAGCGCGGTGCGCAACGCCCGGCGCATGACGCCGCCCACCGTGTCCGGCGCGACGTGGGTGGCCCACTTGCTCACCGGCGAGAACAGCAGCTTGTGGTCGAGCACCTGGTGCGTGAAGGTCTGCTCGCGCTTGCGCTCGATCTGCCCGGAGAGCGCGATCATCGGCACGCGATCGAGGTAGGCGTTGGCCACCGCGTTCACCAGGTTCGACGAGCCCGGCCCGAGCGTGGACATGCACACGCCCGGCCGCCCGGTGAGGAAGCCGTAGGCCTGCGCCATCAGGCCGGCGGTGCCCTCGCGTCGGCCGAGAACGAACTGCATGCCGGCGCGGCGCGCCGCTTCCATGAACTCGATGTTGGGGTCGCCCGGATAGCCGAAGACGTGGCCGATGCCGGCCGCCTTCAGGGTCCGCACCATCACCTCGGAGACGTTCATCGCACTGGATTGTGCCAAACTGCCGCGCTTTGAGGAGGCAGAATTCATGCCGCGAGGCGTCGTAGACCTGGAGGGATTGAAAAGCCCGGCTGCGGAAGCGCTGCGGCGCATGGCGCCGCCCGCGGGACTGCCGTTCGGCATCGCGAAACTGGGCCACGTGGTGCTCAAGGTGAAGGACCTGCAGCGCTCGGTGGCCTTCTACACCGGCGTGCTCGGCTTCCGCGTCTCCGACGTTTACCCGGACACGATGATGAAGGGGGGCATGGTGTTCCTGCGCTGCAATACCGACCACCACTGCCTTGCGCTGGTGGGCGGCGCGCAAGGCGATGCGGCGGCACGCGAGCTGCACCATCTCGCGTTCGAGGTAGCGACGCTGGAAGAGGTGCTGCGCGCGCGCGAGCACCTGCGCGCGCACGGCGTGAAGGTGGACTACGAGGGCCGCCGCCGCGCGGGCTGCCAGGTCGCGGTGGAGTTCCGCGACCCGGACAAGCATTTCCTGGAAATCTTCTGGGGCCTCGACCAGGTGGGCAGCGACGGCCGCGTGCGGCCGCCCGAGGAGTGGCGCGAGGAGGCCTCGCTCGAAGCGGCGGTGGCCAATGCGCCGCCCGGGCAGGACACCACGCTGCATTCGAAATGAGCGAAAGGATCGCGTTCATCGGCTTCGGCGAAGCCGGCCAGACCATCAGCCGCGGGCTGCTGGGCGACGCAAAACCCGCCATCCGCGCCTACGACATCCTGTTCGGCCAGCCGGCGGGCGCGCCGCTCGAGGCGGCGGCGCGCGGGCTCGGCGTCGGCCTCGCGCGCGACCACGCCGACGCGGTGCGCGAGGCGGACCTCGTGTTGCTCACCGTGACCGCCTCCTCGAGCCTGCAGGCGGCGAAGTCCTGCCTTCCCGGCCTGAACAAGGGCCAGCTGTTCCTCGACATGAATTCGGTGTCGCCGCAGCGCAAGATCGAGACCGCGGCGCTGGTAGCGCCCAGCGGCGCAGCCTATGTGGACGTGGCCGTGATGGCGCCGGCGGCGCCCTACCTGCACAAGGTGCCCTGCCTCATCGGCGGGCCCGGCGCCGCGGCGCTCGCGCCGCGCGCCGCCGCGCTCGGCATGAAGATGGAATTCGTCTCGCCGGAGGTGGGGCAGGCCTCGGCGATCAAGATGTTCCGCTCGATCGTGGTGAAGGGCATGGAGGCGTTGCTGCTCGAGTCCATGGTCGCGGCAAGCGAATACCAGGTGGAAGCGCGCGTGCTCGCCTCGCTCCAGGAGACCTTTCCCGGCATCGACTGGGAGAAGCTTGCCGGCTACATGATCGAGCGCGTGGTGAGCCACGGCAAGAGGCGCGCCGCCGAGATGCGCGAAGTGGCCGCAACGCTGGAAGGCATCGGCATGGATCCCACGATGGCGACGGCAACTGCTACGCGCCAGCAGTGGCTCGCCGACCTCGGCGTGAAGGAGCGCTTGAAGGGCAGGAAGACCGAGGACCGCGCCGAGCTCGTGCGCGCCATCCGCGAGGCCACGGGCAAGTGAAAGCGCTCCTCGGAGACTACCCGGCCACCGCGGCGCTCAAGCGCGGCGAGGTCCGCTCGGACCGCGTGCGCCTGGACTTCGCCGACGTGCGCCCGCCGAGCGCCAGCTTCAAGCGCGTGGTGCGCGATCTCGAATTCGATGTCGCCGAGCTCGCAATCACCACCTTCCTGATGGCCAAGGCCGCCGGCAAGCCGCTGCGCCTGCTGCCCGCGGTGGTCGTAGGCCGGCTGCAGCATTCGTACCTGGTCTACGACGCCGAGCGCGGACCGCTCGCGCCGCGCGACCTCGCGGGGCGCCGCGTCGGCGTGCGCTCCTACTCGGTCACCACCGGCATGTGGATCCGCGGCATCCTCGCCGAGGACCACGGGGTGGATCCGGATGCGGTCACCTGGGTCACCTTCGAGGAAGCGCACGTCGCCGAATTCCGCGATCCGCCCAACGTCGAGCGCGCCGCGCGCGGCAAGGACGTGGTGGCGATGCTGCTCGCCGGCGAAATCGACGCCGCGGTGGTGGGCGACGGCAAGCCCCCGGATGCGCGCCTGCGGCCGCTGATCCCGGACGCCGAGGCGACGGCGCGCGACTGGCAGAAGCGCAAGGGCGCGATCCAGATCAACCACATGGTGGTGGTGAAAGACTCGGTGCCGCGCGCCGACGCGGAGGAGGTCTCGCGCCTCCTCGCCAGGAGCATCGCGGCGGCGGGCAATCCCGAGATGAACCCCTACGGCGTCGGGGCGAACCGGCGCAACCTCGAGGTCGCCATCGACTACGTGTACCGGCAGCGCCTCATCCCGCGGCGCTACGCGGTGGAGGAGCTCTACGCGTGATCATCGACTGCCACGGCCACTACACCACCGCGCCCAAGGCGCTGGAGCAGTTCCGCGAGCGCCAGCTCGCCGAGCCGGGCCGCGCGCAGAAGCGGCCGATCGCCATCTCGGACGACGAGATCCGCGAGAGCCTGGAAAAGGCCCAGCTGCGCATCCAGCGCGAGCGCGGCACCGACCTGACCCTCTTCTCGCCGCGCGCGGTGGGCATGGGACACCACCTGGGCAACGAGACCACCAGCCGGCACTGGGCCGAGCACTGCAACGACCTCATCCACCGCGTGTGCGCACTGTATCCGCAGAATTTCGCCGGCGTCTGCCAGCTGCCGCAATCCCCCGGCATGGCGCCGAAGAACTCGATCGCCGAGCTCGAGCGCTGTGTGCAGGAGCTCGGCTTCATCGGCTGCAACCTCAATCCCGATCCCTCGGGCGGGCGCTGGAGCGACCCGCCGCTCACGGACAAGTGGTGGTACCCGCTCTACGAGAAGATGGTGGAGCTCGAAGTGCCCGCGATGGTGCACGTGAGCGGCTCGTGCAACCCCAACTTCCACGCCACGGGCGCGCACTACATCAACGGCGATACCACCGCCTTCATGCAGTTCCTCACCTCGAACCTGTTCAAGGACTTCCCGACGCTGAAGTTCATCATCCCGCACGGCGGCGGCGCGGTGCCCTACCACTGGGGACGCTACCGCGGCCTCGCGCAGGACATGGGCAAGCCGCCGCTCCGGGAATTGCTCCTGAACAACGTCTTCTTCGACACCTGCGTCTATCACCTGCCCGGCATCGAGCTGCTGCTCAAGGTGATCCCGGCGGAGAACATCCTGTTCGCCTCCGAGATCGTTGGCGCGGTGCGCGGCGTCGATCCGGAAACCGGGCACTACTACGACGACACGCGCCGCTACATCGACGCCGTCGGCTGGCTCGGCGCCGCCGAGCGCGAGAAGATCTACTCGGGCAACGTCGGCCGGGTGTACCCGCGATTCACGCGACCACGCGTACCGGCTTCCCTGCCGCGTAGGCATTGACCGCGTCGAAGGCGTCGCCGAAATACTTCTCGTAGCTGGCGCGCTCCACGTAGCCGATATGCGGCGTGGCGGTGACGTTGGGCAGCTTGAGCAGCCCGGGCACCTCGCCGAACAGCGGCTCGTTCTCGAACACGTCGATCGCCGCCGCGCCGGGCCGACCCGAGCGCAAGGCGCGCTCCAGCGCGCCGGGCTCCACCAGTTCCGCGCGGCTGGTATTGACGAACAGCGAGTCCGGGCGCATCGCGTACAGGTGGGAATAGGTGATCATGCCGCGCGTCTCGGCGTTCAGCCGCAGGTGCACCGACACCACGTCGCAGCTCGCCATCAGTTCGGGCAAAGAGGCGATCGGCGTGAGACCGGCTTCCTTGGCCCGCGCGAGGGTGCTCTCCCGCCCCCACACGCTCACCGGCATCTCGAACGCCGCCGCGTAGCGCGCCACGCGCTGCGCGATGCGCCCGAAACCGAGCAGCCCGAGGCGCTTGCCCGCCAGCGCGAAGCCGACGCTGCCCTGCCATTGGCCCTGGCGCGCGCGCTCGACCTCGCTCACCAGGTTGCGCGCCGCCGCCAGCATCAATCCCCAGGTCAGTTCCGCCGTGGAAACCGGGCTGCCGGTGCTGTCGCACACCGTGACCCCGCGCGCCTTGCAGGCGGCGACATCCACGTGCGGGCCGATCTTTCCGGTCTGCACCACGAGTTTCAGGAGCGGCAGCTTCGCCAGCAGCGAGGCCGTGATGCGCGTGCGCTCGCGGATCAGCACCAGCGCCTCGAAGGGCGCCAACCGCGCGGCGATCGCCTCTTCGCCGCGCAGGGGATCGGCGAACACCTCGACCTCGTGC
>JBGPPD010000081.1:0-11473 GCA_041488375.1 Gammaproteobacteria bacterium
CTGAAGGGCTTCTTCAAGGGCCTCACCGGCAGCAAGAAATGAGTCTGAAGTGCGGCATCGTGGGCCTGCCGAACGTCGGCAAATCCACGCTCTTCAATGCGCTCACCAAGGCGCAGATCGCGGCCGAGAACTATCCCTTCTGTACCATCGAGCCGAACGTCGGCATCGTCGAAGTGCCCGATCCGCGGCTGGACAAGCTGGCGTCGATCGCCAAGCCGCAGAAGGTCATCCCGGCGGCGGTCGAGTTCGTGGACATCGCCGGCCTGGTGGCCGGCGCCTCCAAGGGCGAGGGCCTGGGCAACAAGTTCCTCGCCAACATCCGCGAGACCGACGCCATCGCGCACGTGGTGCGCTGCTTCGAGGATCCGAACGTGATCCATGTCGCCAACCGGATCGACCCGGTTTCCGACATCGAGACCATCAACACCGAGCTCGCCTTGGCTGACCTGGAAACCGTGAGCAAGCAGCTGTCGAAGAACACCAAGCTGGCCAAGACCGGCGGCGACAAGGAGGCGCAACGCCTGGTGGCGGTGCTGGGAAAGGCTGAAAGCGCGCTCGACCAGGGGCGCCCCGCGCGCTCGGTGGACTGGTCCAAGGAGGAACAGGTGGTGCTCAAGCCTCTCTTCCTCCTCACCATGAAGCCGACCCTGTATGTCGCCAACGTGGCCGAGAACGGCTTCAGGGACAACCCGCTGTTGGCGAACGTCGAGGCGCACGCGAAGAAGGAAGGCGCGCCGGTGGTCGCCATCTGTGCGGCGCTCGAAGCGCAGATCGCGGACATGAGCGACGAGGACAAGAAGGTGTTCCTCGCCGATGCGGGCCTGGCGGAGCCTGGCCTGAGCCGCCTCGCGCGCGCCGCTTACGCGCTGCTCGGCTTGCAGACCTACTTCACCGCCGGCGAGAAGGAAGTGCGCGCCTGGACCGTGGTGCGGGGCGCCACCGCGCCGCAGGCCGCGGGGGTGATCCACACCGACTTCGAGCGCGGCTTCATCCGCGCCGAGGTCGCCACCTACGAGGATTTCGTTGCATGCGGGGGCGAGCAGGGCGCCAAGGAGGCCGGCAAGCTGCGCCTCGAGGGCAAGGACTACATCGTGCGCGACGGCGACGTCATGCACTTCCGCTTCAACGTCTGAAAGCGCCCCTTGCACCGCGACCAGCTGAAGCTGGAAGTCGGAAAGCATAGCTGGTTTCATTCCATCGATCTGGGCCAAGGCGTCGTTACCCCTGGGCGGGTCGATCCGCGGAATCAGACCTTGCCGCGCCTGCACCTGCCCGCCGATCTCAGCGGCAAGACGGTTCTGGACGTCGGCGCATGGGACGGTTTCTTCTCATTCGAGGCGGAACGCCGCGGCGCAAAGCGGGTGCTGGCAACCGACTCACACGCATGGTGGGGCAGCAAGAGCCCCTTTGAACTGGCCCGCCGGGCGCTCGGCTCCAAGGTCGAGGACTTCGACATTGACGTCATGGACCTGGATCCCGCCAGGATCGGGACTTTCGACGTGGTGCTGATGCTGGGCGTCCTGTACCACTTGCGTCACCCGATGCTGGCCCTGGAGAAGGTCTACAGCGTCACGGCCGATCACCTGATCCTCGAAACGGTCACTGACCTGACCTGGACGTCCTACCCGGCAATGCGCTTCTATCCCAGCGACGAGCTTGCCGGCGACAGCAGCAACTGGTTCGGCCCCAATCCCGCCGCGGTGATGGGCATGCTGAAGGCGGTTGGATTCAAGAAGGTGGAGCTCGTCTCGGCGCGCTACCGCCCGCTCATCTATCGCATTGGCCGTGCGATCCTGAAGCGCGACATGTACAAGCCGTTCTGGCCGGCGATCCAGAACGATCGCATCGTGGTGCATGCCTGGCGCTGACCGGAGCGCGAGGTCGGCAGTCGAGCACGGCACCGCGAATGCTGCGGACCTATCCCAGCTCGTCGAACTGCTGGGAATCCTGTTCACCCAAGAGGCCGAACTCTCGCCGGATCCCGACAAGCAGCGCCGCGCGCTGGAGATCATCCTGCAGGATCCCTCGCGTGCGCGGATCTACGTAGCGCGCGAATCAGGACAAGTGGTTGCGATGGCGGCGCTGCACTTCACGACAAGCACCGCTGAAGGCGGCAAGGCCGCCTGGTTCGAGGACTGCATCGTGCGGCCGGAGCACCGCCGCAAGGGGATCGGCAAAGCGCTGCTGGAATTCGTCGTCGCGCAGGCTCGCGCCGAGGGCGCGCTGCGCGTGATGCTGCTCACCGACGGCGACAACGCGCGCGCGCAGGCGCTCTATCGCAAAATGGGCTTCGCCGACTCGGCGATGCTGGCGATGCGCCTGAAATTGTAGGGTGGGCCAAAGGCCCACCTTACGTCATCAAACCCCGCCCATGCAGATGTATTTCACCTCGACGAACTCCTCGCAGCCGTACTTCGAGCCTTCGCGCCCGAGCCCGGACTGCTTCACGCCGCCGAAGGGCGCCACTTCCGTGGTGATCAGGCCGCTGTTCACGCCCACCATGCCGTACTCGAGCGCCTCCGCCACGCGCCACACTCGGCCGATGTCGCGGCTGTAGAAATACGCCGCCAGGCCGTACTCGGTGCGGTTCGCGAGCTCCACCACCTCGGCGTCGGTCTTAAAGCGGAACAGGGGCGCCACCGGGCCGAAAGTCTCTTCGCGGAAGATTTTCATCGAGGGCTTCATGTCGGTGAGTACCGTGGGTTCGTAGTAGGTCTTGCCGAGCGCATGGCGCTTTGCGCCGGTGAGCGCCTTGGCGCCGCCGGCCAGCGCATCGGCGACGTGCTCCTCGACTTTTGCCAGCGCGGCCGCGTCGATGAGCGGTCCCTGGGTCACGCCCGCCTCGGTGCCGGCGCCCACCTTCAGGCCCTTCACTTTTTCCGCGAGCTTCGCGGCGAAATTGTCGTAGACGCCGTCCTGCACGAACAGACGATTGGCGCACACGCAGGTCTGGCCGGTGTTGCGGTATTTGGAGACCATCGCTCCTTCGACCGCCGCATCTAGGTCGGCATCGTCGAACACGATGAACGGCGCATTGCCGCCGAGCTCCAGGGAGATTTTCTTCACCGTCGGCGCGACCTGCTTCATCAACAGACGACCGACTTCGGTGGAGCCCGTAAACGAGACTTTGCGCACCGTCGGGTTGGCGCACAGCTCGACGCCGATCGCCGGCGCATCGCCGGTGATGATGTTCAGCACGCCTTTGGGGAAGCCTGCACGCTCTGCGAGTTCCGCCAACGCCAGGGCCGAGTAGGGTGTGTGCTCGGCGGGCTTGAGGATCACGCAGCAGCCAGCCGCGAGCGCCGGCGCCACTTTCCTCGTGATCATCGAGTGCGGGAAGTTCCACGGCGTGATCGCCGCGCACACCCCGACCGGCTGCTTGATTACCAGGATCCTGCGGTCGGCCCAGGGCGTGGGGATGGTGTCGCCGTAGATGCGCTTGGCTTCTTCGGCGAACCACTCGACGTAGGCGGCGCCGATGGTGACTTCGCCTTTGGACTCCGCGAGCGGCTTGCCCTGCTCGCTGGTGAGGATCAGCGCGAGGTCATCGAGGTTGGCGAGGATCAGGTCGTTCCACTTGCGCAGGATGGCGGAACGCTCCTTGCCCGTCTTCGCGCGCCAGGCGGGCAGCGCGGCGTCCGCCGCGGTGATCGCCTTGCGCGTCTCCTCGGCGCCCATGTCGGGCACGGTGCCGAGCTGGGCGCCGCTCGCGGGGTTGTGCACCGGAAAGCTCTTCGCGGCGCCCGTCCAGGCGCCGTCCAGGTAGCACTGCTCGCGGAACAGTTTCGGGTCCTTCAGGGGCAGCGCCGGCAGGCCGGCGCGCGAGGGGGCGTTCATGGGATTCCTCCCTTGGGGTGGGCGGAAATTCTAACTCAGCGCGGCTGGTCGCCGGCGAGCGTGATGCGGTGCATCAGGCGACGCTGGCCGTGGTAGTCGTTGATCGGGTTGTGCTGGGTGCAGCGGTTGTCCCAGAAGGCAAGCGAGCCGACGCGCCAGCGGAAGCGGCAAGTGAATTCCGGGCGCACCTGGTGGCGAAACAGGTACTGCAGCAGCGGCGCGCTTTCCTCCTCGGTCATGTCCTTGAAACCGCTGGTGTGCGCGCAGTTGACGTACAGGGCCTTGCGCCCGGTCTCGGGATGCGTGCGCACCGCCGGGTGCTCGGCGAGGTAGCGCCTGGCCTCGCCGCCTTGCTCCTTGATGCGATCCTCTCGCGTGCGCGTGACGTCCGCCTTGGCCGAGGAATTGATCGCCACCAGGGGATCGAGCAGGCGCCGCATGCCGGCGGACAGCGATTCGTAGGCGAGAGTCTGGCTGGCGAACTCCGTGTCGCCGCCCGTGGCGGGCACCTCGCGCGCCAGCAGCATCGAGCCCATCGGCGGAACCTCGAGGTAGGCGGTGTCGGAATGCCAGATGCCGCCGAAATTCTGCCGCTCGTGCTCGAGCTTCTTCACTTCGATGACCTCGGGGTAGCCCTCGAGGCCCTTCACGAACGGGTATTCGACCGGCTGCCCAATGCGGCGCGCGAAGGCGAGAAACTGCGCCGGGCTCAACTGCTGGTCGCGGAAGAAGATGACCTGGTGCTCGAGGAACGCGCGCCGGATATCGGCAACGACCGGCGCGGAAAGCTCCGCCGCCAGATCGATGCCGGAGATCTCGGCGCCCAGCGCGCCGGCAATGCGCCGAAGGTCCATCGCCCGTGCCTTTCCCTAGAACGTCCCCGGGAACGCCCCGCCGTCCATGAGCAGGTTCTGGCCGGTGATGTAGCCTGCGTGCACGCTGGCGAGGAACGCGCAGGCCGCGCCGAACTCCTCGATGCTGCCGAAGCGCTTGGCGGGATTGGCGTCGGCGCGCTGCTTGGCCAGCTCGGCGGCCGTCTTGCCCAGCTTTTTCGCGTTGAACTCCATGTTGCCGCGCAGACGGTCGGTGTCGAAGGGCCCGGGCAGCAGGCCGTTGATCGTCACGTTGTGCTGCGCGACCTGCCGCGAAAGGCCGGCGACGAAGCCGGTGAGGCCCGTGCGCGCGCCGTTGGACAGGCCCAGCTCCGGGATCGGCATCTTCACCGCGCCCGAGGTGATATTGATGATGCGGCCGAACTTTCTCGCGATCATGCCGTCGATGGTCGCCTTCATGAGCTCGATCGGCGTGAGCATGTTGGCGTCCACCGCCTTGATCCAGTCCTCGCGCGTCCATTGGCGGAAGTCGCCCGGCGGCGGGCCGCCGGCGTTGTTCACCAGGATGTCCGGGTTGGGGCAGGCAGCGAGTGCCTGCGCGCGGCCCTCGGGCGTCGTGATGTCGCCCGCGATCGCCACCACCTTTGCGCCGCTCGCCTTGCGGATCTCCTCCGCGGTCGCTTCCAGCGCCTCCTTGCCGCGCGCCGTGATCACGAGGTTCACCCCTTCGCGGGCGAGCGCCATCGCGCAGCCCTTGCCGAGGCCCTTCGATGCCGCGCACACCAGCGCGTTCCTGCCCTTGATGCCGAGGTCCATATCGTCCTGCCTTTGAGCGGTGACGTAAAATTATGGCATGAGCGGACACAGCAAATGGGCGAACATCAAGCACCGCAAGGCCGCGGCGGACTCGAAGAAGGGCAAGATTTTCACGCGGCTGATCAAGGAAATCACCGTCGCCGCGAGAATGGGCGGTGGTGATCCGGACATGAACCCGCGGCTGCGCCTGGCGATGGAAAAGGGCCGCGAAGCCAACATGGCCAAGGACAGCGTGCAGAACGCGATCAAGCGCGGCAGCGGCCTGCTGGAGGGCGTGTCCTACGAGGAGGCGCGCTACGAGGGCTACGGCCCCGGCGGTGCGGCGGTGATCGTGGATTGCCTGACCGACAACCGCACGCGCACGGTGGCCGAGGTGCGCCACGCCTTCGCCAGGAGCGGCGGCAACATGGGCTCGGACGGCTCGGTGGCGTTTCTTTTCAAGCACTGCGGGCTGTTCGTGTTCGCCCCGGGCGCGAGCGAGGAGAAGGTGATGGAAGCGGCGCTGGAAGCCGGCGCCGAGGACGTGGTGGCGAACGACGACGGCTCGATCGAGGTGCTGAGCGCGCCGAACGACTTCCACGCCGTCAAGGCGGCGCTGGAGAAGGCCGGGTTCAAGCCCGAGCTGGCCGAGGTCACCATGAAGCCGGTCAACGAGACCGCGCTCGCCGGCGGCGACGCGCCGCGCATGAAGAGCCTGCTCGAGGCGCTCGAGGGCCTGGACGACGTGCAGGACGTCTACACCACCGCGGTGTTCGAGGACGCGTGAGGATCCTGGGCATCGATCCCGGCTTGCAGGTGACCGGGTTCGGCGTCCTGGACAAGAGCGGCAACCGCCTCGCCTACGTCGCGAGCGGTTGCGTGCGATCGGGCCGCGGCGAACTCGCTGCCCGGCTGAAGGCGCTGCTCGAGGGCCTCGCCGAGGTGATCGCCGCGCACCGCCCGGCCGAGGTCGCGATCGAGAAGGTGTTCGTCAACGTCAACCCGCAATCCACCCTGCTGCTCGGCCAGGCGCGCGGCACCGCGATCTGCGCCGCGGTGCTCGCCGGCCTGCCGGTCGCCGAGTACACTGCGCTGCAGGTCAAGCAGGCAGTGGTCGGCAAGGGTCACGCAAAAAAGGACCAGGTCCAGCAGATGGTGAGGCGCTTGCTCGCGCTGCCCGGCACTCCCGCCCCGGACGCTGCCGACGCCCTCGCCTGCGCCATCTGCCACGCGCACGGCGGCTCCCTCGGCCGGTTCTCCACCGCGGGATTGCGCATGAAGCGGGGCCGGCTCGTATGATCGGCCGGCTGACGGGGAAGCTCGCGGGCAAGCATCCGCCGCAGGTGCTGGTGGACTGCAACGGCGTGGCCTACGAGCTCGACGTGCCGATGAGCACCTTCTACAACCTGCCGGCCACCGGCGACGCCGTGACCCTGCACACGCACCTGGTGGTGCGCGAGGACGTGCAGGCACTGTACGGCTTCGGCACGCTGGAGGAGCGCGCCGCGTTCCGCCAGCTGCTGAAGATTTCCGGCGTCGGCGCGCGCACCGCGCTGTCGGTGCTTTCCGGCCTTTCGGTGGCGGAGCTCGCGCAGGCGGTGGCCCAGCAGGACGCGGTGCGCCTGACGAAGATCCCGGGCATCGGCAGGAAGACCGCGGAGCGGTTGCTGCTGGAGCTGAAGGGCAAGCTCGCCGACGCCAGGCCGGCCTCCGCGGGCGGCGCCTCGGACGTGCTCAACGCCCTGCTGGGGCTGGGCTACAGCGAGAAAGAGGCGGTGGCCGCGCTGAAGGGCTTGCCGACCGGACTCGCGGTGGCGGACGGCATCCGCGCCGCCCTCAAGGCCCTGGCCAAGTCCTGACCGCTAGCACCGCACCGTCAAACTAGAAGCGAACTACCGCGTTGATCGACCACAGGTCGTTGCGGGCGCGGTTGGTGGACGAGTCCTCGCCGTAGCGGCTGTTGAAATCCATGCGCAGGCCGACGTTGGGGCTGAATTCGTACTGCCCGCCGAAGCCCCACAGCAGGTTCGAGCGGTACCGGGCCGCGTCCGTCGAGGCGAGCGAGGACACCGCGCCGGCAACCGAAGAAAGCGAGAAATCGGCGGCGGGCAGCGCCAGGCCCAGGCGCCCCTGCAGCGAGAACGCGCGGCTGATCGGCAATTGGCCGCTGCCGGCGAGCGTCCACGCGTTGGATTGCACGCCAGTGGCGTCTCCCGGGCGGCTGCCCCCGGCGTAGCCGACGTCGAAGCTCCAATGGCGCGTGAAGCGATAGCCGCCGAACTGCTGGTAGCCGGGATCGGCGGAATCGCGCAGCTCGGCGGGGTGGGGCGGGACCGTCAACCCGGGCCGCGGCTTGAGCGGCACGAGGCCCGTTCCGAGGTACCAGCCGGAGTCGGATTGGGCCAAGGCGCCGGCACACCAGGCGGCACATGCCGCAAGCAGGGTCACCTTGGCTGCTTTCACGCGGGAAATCGTATGCCTGTGCTCGACGATGATCAAGGGGAACAGGCCGCGCTCTGGCAAAATTCCACAATGTCAGTGGAAACCGACCGCCTGATCGCCGCTGCGCCGGCCACGGCGCAGGAGGAGCAGTTCGAGCGCTCGCTGCGGCCGGTACGGCTTGCCGACTACGTCGGCCAGGAAAAGGTACGCGGCCAGCTGGAAATCTTCATCCAGGCGGCGCGCGGCAGGAGCGAAGCGCTGGACCACGTGCTGCTGTTCGGCCCGCCCGGGCTGGGCAAGACCACGCTGGCGCACATCATCGCGCGCGAGATGGGCGTCAACCTGCGCCAAACCTCGGGCCCGGTGCTCGAGCGCCCCGGGGACCTCGCCGCGCTGCTCACCAATCTCGAGCCGCGTGACGTGCTGTTCATCGACGAGATCCACCGCCTGTCGCCGGTGGTGGAGGAGATCCTGTACCCGGCGCTGGAGGACTACCAGATCGACATCATGATCGGCGAGGGCCCGGCGGCGCGCTCGATCAAGCTCGACCTGCCGCCGTTCACGCTGGTGGGCGCCACCACGCGCGCCGGCATGCTGACCAATCCGCTGCGCGACCGCTTCGGCATCGTGGCGCGGCTCGAGTTCTACAGCGCGCCCGAGCTCGCCTCGATCGTGCGCCGCTCGGCGGGCCTGCTGGAGGTGACGCTGGCCGAAGAGGGCGGCGCCGAGATCGCGCGCCGCGCGCGCGGCACCCCGCGCATCGCGAATCGCCTCTTGCGCCGCGTGCGCGATTACGCGCAGGTGAGGGCCGAGGGCGCCGTGACGCGGGCGGTGGCCGACGACGCCCTGAAGATGCTCGACGTGGACGCGCTCGGCCTGGACGTGATGGACCGCAAGCTCCTGCTCGCGGTGATCGAGAAATTCGGCGGCGGCCCGGTGGGCGTGGAGAACCTGGCGCACGCCATCGGCGAGGAGACCGACACCATCGAGGATGTGCTGGAGCCGTTCCTCATCCAGCAGGGCTACCTGCAGCGCACGCCGCGCGGCCGCGTCGCCACCCTCGCCACCTACCGCCACTTCGGCATCGTCGCGCCGTCGGGCGCGCACGACCTGCTCGGGCCCGGCGAGCGCGGCTGAGCGAGCCGGTCTACAATCGGCCGGTGCAGCGAGACCCCGCGCAAGTTTTCCGCTCACCGTCGAACTCGCGCAACGCAAACGCAGCACCCTGATGCTGAAAC
This sequence comes from Gammaproteobacteria bacterium, assembly GCA_041488375.1. Taxonomy (GTDB): domain Bacteria; phylum Pseudomonadota; class Gammaproteobacteria; order Burkholderiales; family SG8-39; genus JAABQT01. The sequence continues at coordinate 9,146 of JBGPPD010000081.1, forward strand.
AACAAGCCCTGCGGGGAGGAGAACCGATGGCCATCGCGCTGGTCCAAGCCGCGTGTGTAGACCGCGACACCTTCAAGCCGGCGCCGTTACCCGGCTCGCTCGCCGCCCGGCTGGCCTGATGCCATGACCGTGACCTCGGACCTCGAAATCTGGAGCCTGATCGTCGGCGCCAGCCTGGTGGTCAAGGCGGTGCTGCTGCTGCTGCTGGCGGTGTCGTTCCTGTCCTGGATGTTCATCTTCAGCAAGTGGTTCGCCATCAGCCGCGCGCGCGCGCAGACCGAGCGCTTCGAGCGCGAGTTCTGGGGCGGCGGCGACTTGAACCTGCTGTACCAGGGCGCGGTCAACAACCGCCACACCATCGGCAGCCTGGAGCGCATCTTCGAGTCGGGCTTCCGCGAGTTCACCAAGTTGCGCAACCAGCGCGGCACTACCGACCCGAGCGTGATGGTCGACGGCGCGCGGCGCGCGATGCGCGCCACCTATCAGCGCGAGATGGACCACCTCGAGCGCCACCTCGCGTTTCTCGCCTCCACCGGCTCGGTAAGCCCCTACGTCGGCCTGTTCGGCACGGTGTGGGGCATCATGCACAGCTTCAGGAGCCTCGCCAACGTGCAGCAGGCGACGCTCGCGCAGGTGGCCCCCGGCATCGCCGAGGCGCTGGTGGCGACCGCCATCGGCCTGTTCGCCGCCATTCCGGCGGTGGTGGCCTACAACCGCTATTCGCACCAGATCGACCGCCTGGCCATCCGCTTCGAGAGCTTCATGGAGGAGTTTTCCAACATCCTCCAGCGCCAAGCCGTGAAGTAGCCATGCCGGCTCTGCACCGCAGGCGCGCCCCGATGCACGAGATCAACATCGTGCCCTACGTGGACGTGATGCTGGTGCTGCTGGTGATCTTCATGGTCACCGCGCCGCTGGTCACTCCCGGCGTGGTCGACCTGCCTTCGGTTTCCAAGGCTTCCAATGCGCCGGTGGCGCCGCTCGAAGTGGTGATCCGCGAGAGTGGCGCGCTGCTGCTGCGCAGCCGCGACGCCAAGGGCGCGCTGACCGAGGAGCGGCGCATCGCGCGCGGCGACCTGGCGCGCGCGATCCGCGAGCGCCAGGCGAAGAACCCGCAGCAGCCGGTGCTGATCGCCGCCGACAAGGACGTGCGCTACGAGGCAGTGCTGCAGGTGATGGACGAACTGCAAAAACAGCAGGTGCGCCGCGTCGGCCTGCTGGTCAAGCCGGCGCAATGAGCGCGGCGCTCGCCGGCCCGTTCCTCGAGTGGCGTCGCGAGGACGACCTCGGCCCGGCCGTGCTGCTCGCGGTGGTGGTGCACCTGGTGCTCGCCGCGGCGCTGGTGCTGGGCGTGCGCTGGCAGAGCCGCACGCCGGAGGTGGTCACGGTGGAGTTGTGGCAACCGCCGGTCCCGCCGCCGCCAGTGGTGGCGCCCGAGCCGCCCAAGCCGGCGCCGGTGCCTGCAGCGAAACCGGAGCCGCGCCTCGAGAAGCCCGACATCGCGATCAAGGAACCGCCGAAACCCAAGCCCAAGCCGGTGCCGCCCAAGCCCGTACCGCCCAAGCCCAAGCCGGTGCCGCCCAAGCCCAAGCCGGACGACCGGCTGGCGCAGCAGTTCCTGCGCGAGGAGCTGGCGCGCGAACAGCAGACGCTCGCCCTGGATCGCGAGCGCCAGGCGATCCGCGCCCAGCTGGCGCGCGAATCGGCCGCCGCGCACGACAAGGCCCTCGCCGCCTGGGTGGACAAGATCCGCGCCAAGATCCGCGGCAACATCGTCCTGCCGCCGGACCTGAAGGGCAATCCCGAAGCGCTTTTCCTGGTGACACAATTGCCGACCGGCGAGGTGCTGCAGCCGCGGCTGGTGATTTCCAGCGGCAGTTCCGCCTACGACGACGCGGTGTATCGCGCGATCCTCAAGTCCTCGCCGTTGCCTAAGCCCGACAGTGCCGCGGACTTCGTGCGCGAGTTGAAGCTGACGTTCCGGCCGGTAGACTGAAATATAATCGCGCATGAGCAGACTGCTTGCGGCCATGGTGCTTTCGCTCGCGGCGTGGCCGGCCCTGGCGCAGCTGTCGATCGAGATCACCGGCGCGGGCGGGCAGCGCATCCCGCTCGCCATCGCGCCGTTCGCCGGCGAGGGCGCCCTGCCGACGGGCATTTCGGCGATCGTGCGCGCGGACCTCGAGAGAAGCGGCCTGTTCCGCGCGCTCGAAATGCCGCCGCTGGTGCCGCAGCCGACCGAAGCCTCGAACGTCAACTACGCGGAGTGGAAATCGCGCCTGGCCGACGCCCTGGTGCTCGGCTCGGTCGCGGTGCGCGGCGACGGCC
>JBGPPD010000082.1:0-11438 GCA_041488375.1 Gammaproteobacteria bacterium
GCGAGCGCGGCGAGCGCTCGCCCCAGGCCCTGCACCACCTGCGCCATCTCGGGATAGCGCAGCCGCTCGGGGGTGTCCGTGGCGCTGTGATAGTGCGGGTTGCGGTAGAAGGCCGTGTCGGTGACCATGACGCCCGGGTAGCCTGCGCGCCAGAACGAGCGCTGGTCGCTCCAGGCGACGCCGGGAACGAAGGCGGGACTGGCGAGCCGCTCGGCAGGAAAGGCGCAATGCGCGCGAAATGCCCGCGTTACCTCGGCCAGCGCGCGGCGCGAGCGCAGGTTCGACACGAAGGCGATGAAGTTTCCGCGATCGGGATAGAACCACTTGAGGAACGGCGGATACGCCTGGCTGCCGGGCTCGTCGCGGTAGCAGCCGAGCATCTCCAGCGAGAGCATGATGCGGATGTCGTCGCCGCGCGCGCGCGCCGCCGTGGCGTAGAGCTTGCTGCCCATCTGTCCGAAGGGAAAGAAAGGCGGCTCCTCGTTGACGAACGCGACGAGCTTCACCGTGCGCTGCGGCAGGAGCCCGCGCAGCGAGCGCGCGATCTCGATCAGGCCCGCTACGCCGCTCGCGTTGTCATCCGCGCCGGGGCTGCCCGCGACCGTGTCGTAATGCGCCCCGGCGAGGACGATCTCGGCGGCGCGCCGCGATCCGGGGATCGCCACCTCGAGGTTCTCGCAGTGCACGCCGCGCACGTCGTAGGCCTGGGCCGCGACCGCGTAGCCCAGAGCCTCGAACTGCGCCCGCACGTAGTCGGCCGCCGCGCGCAGCGCTTGTGGCCGCCAGATGTGGCGTTCTCCGATCTCGCCCGCGAGCGTCTGGACGTGGCGCCGCAACCGTTCCTCGGGCGTGCTCATGCCGGGATCGGTGGCGCGCGCCCGGCGCGGGGAGATCGTGACACGGGATCAGCGCGGGGGAATCTCGTCGCCCTCGACGCTGTCCGCTCTCGGCTCGTCGCGCTGCGGATGCTGCCGGATGGCCCGTTTCGTGCGCTCGTCCCGGGAAATGCTGCGGCCGGCGCCCTCCTGGGCGTCCGGCGGCCCCGGCTCGGCCAGGGGCGGGCGCTGGCGGTGCCACCTGTCGTAGCAATCCAGACCGCAGAAGTGGGCGACATAATCTCTCGCCTCGGCCGACAGCGCTGCCGATCTCGGCACCTGCTTGAGGCATACCTCGCAGAACACGCGCTCCGGGTCGACCGGTTTCGTTCCCATCGTCATTGCGCACCTCGCTTGTTAGCCGATGGTCCCCCGCCCCCCGGCGCGCGCTTTGCGCAAGATCAACTTCAGTGCAGGGTTTTCGCGCCGGGGGGCGCGGGGCGTTCCGGCCCGACCAGCCCCGCCAGCTCCCAGTCGCCCGAGGCCGTGTCGTGGCGCAGCACCAAGCTGCGGCCGTCCTCCGCCTTCACCTTGAAGTAGCGGTGCTCGGGCGCCATCCAGCGATCGAGGATCGCCACGATCGCCAGGCGCGTCCCGCCCAGCGTGAAGGCGCGCGGTTCCTCTTCTCCGCGATAGCCGGCGTGGCACTCGACTTGGATCTTCATCCGGGTGCATGCTGTCCCTGTTCTTGCCTTCGCGCAATGCACGAGATCAAGTGATCGAGATCGACGGCTCCTATGGCGAGGGCGGCGGCCAGCTGGTGCGCACCGCCGTCGCGCTCTCGGCGCTGACCGGCACGCCGCTGCGCCTGCACAACGTCCGCGCCAGCCGCGCGCGGCCCGGTCTCGCCGCGCAGCATCTCGCCGCGGTGCGCGCGGTGGCGGCGCTCTGCGACGCGCGCTGCGAGGGCCTCGAGCTGCGCGCCAGTGCGTTCACGTTCGAGCCGCGCTCGCGCCCGGCTGGCGGGGAGTTGCGAGTGGACATTGGCACGGCGGGCAGCGCGACGCTCGTGCTGCAGGCGCTGCTGCCGGTCCTGCTCGCGTCCCGCGCGCCCTCGCGCGTGTCGGTGCGCGGCGGCACCGACGTGCGGCTGGCGCCGTCCTGGGACTATTTCTGCGAGGTCCTGCTGCGGCTGCTCGGGCGCATGCAGGTGCGCGTGCGCGCTTCGATCGCGCGCCGAGGCTACTACCCGCATGGCGGTGGCGAGGTCGTGCTCGAGGTCGAGCCGGGCGTGCCGGCGCCGCTTGATTTGCGGCAGCGCCCGGTTTCCTGGCGCATCGCGGGCGAGGCGCACGTCGCCAACCTGCCGCTGACGATCGCCGAGCGCATGCGCGACGCGGCGTGCGCCGCGCTCGGGCGCGAGGCGGCGATCGCTACCCGCATGCTCGGGCGCGAGGAGGCGAAAGGCAAGGGCGGCGCGATCACCGTCTGGGCCGAAAGCGACGGCGGTCTGCTCGGCGCCTCGCGCGTCGCCGAGCGCGGCGTGCGCGCCGAAGCGCTCGGCGAGGCTGTGGGGCGCTCGCTTGCCGCCGACATCGCGGGCGGCGCGACCGTGGACATGCACGCGGCCGACCAGGTCCTCGTCTACCTGGCCATCGCCCGGGGCCGCTCGAGCATCACCGCGCGCACCGTGTCGAGCCACGCGCGCACCGCGATGTGGCTCATCCCGCAGTTCCTCGCTGCGAGGTTCGCAGTGGAAGAGGAGGGGGCACTCTCGCGCATCAGGGTGGATCACGGAAGTTGACCTGGCGCAATACGCCCGCCGGCGCGGCGTGCAACATGCGGCAATCCCCCCCGCAGGAGGTTCCATGTCGCAATTCATCATGCTGACCCGCGTCCCGGCGCTGGTGCGCGGACTGCCCGCGCCGGTCTAGCGCGCACTGTCCGGCGGATCGCGGCCCGTGTTCTCCGACAACACGAAGCTGCGCGCGCGCGCGCTTCTGCTCGCGGCGCGGCTCGAGCTGCGCCACTGGCCCGAAGCCGAAACGCTGCATCGCGCGCCGCTGGCGGTGAAGCTCGCCGGGGGCGGCATTGCCGTCCTGTTCCGCCACGGCGTGGCGGTACTCATCGGCGCCACGCCCGAGGCCGAGAAGGCCCTGCGCGAACGGCTGGTGCCGCTGCTGGAGCACCGCTACAAGAGCGTCGAAACCGAGGAGATCGAGCTGCGCGTCGACGCGGCCGGCCCCGAGGGGCTGCGCGAAGGGGTGCTGGTGGTGCAGTCGGGAAGCCTCGAGCGCATGCTGCTGATCGCCGAGGCGCTGTCCAAGAGCGTGGTGTTGGGGCACTACGAGACACGCCTCGCCCGCGACTTCGACCGCGTCGAGCCGTTCGCACTGCAGCTCGAGCGCACGGGCGGCATCCGCGGCGGCACGCGCGAGCACCTCAAGCGCATCGGCGCGCTGCTGCTGATCGAGAGCCGCATGGTGGCGCGCGCCGAGATCGGCGACAAGCCGGAGCTGCTGTGGGATCACCCGGAGCTCGAGGGGCTGAACGCGCTGCTGGAGGACGAGTTCGAGATCCACGAGCGGCTCGCCGCTCTCGACCGCAAGCTCGAGCTGGTGGCGCGCGCCGAGCGCACGCTGGCGGACCTGATCAGCACGCGCCACGCGCTGCGCGTGGAGTGGTACATCGTGATCCTGATCGTGCTGGAGATCATGCTCACGGTCTACCAGCTGTGGGTGCGCTGAGGCCCCGGCGCACGGCGCTCACCGCAGCTCGCGGCGCAGCACCTTGCCGATCGGCGACTTGGGCAGCGAATCGCGGAAGAATACCTGCCGCGGCCGCTTGTAGGGCGCGAGGTGCTTCGCGCAATGCTCGAGCAGCGCGGCCGCGCCGAGCGCCGGGTCCTTTCTCACCACGTAGAGCGCGACCGCTTCGCCGCTGCGCGCGTCGGGAATGCCCGCGACTCCGGCTTCCCTGACCCCCGGGTGCTGCATCGCCACTGCCTCGATCTCGCCGGGATAGGCCTTGAAGCCGGACACCACGATCACTTCCTTGCGCCGCTCCACGAACTCCACGGTGCCGCGCTCGTCGATGCGGCCGAGGTCGCCGGTGCGCAGCCAGCCGTCCGGGAAGAACGCCTGCGCGGATTCTTGCGGCGCGTGCCAGTAGCCGCGCATCACCTGCGGCCCGCGCACGCAGATTTCGCCGATCTCGCCCACCGACTCCCTGCGGCCCTGCTCGTCGAGGATCGCCACTTCGGTGCCGGGCAGCGGCCGCCCGAGCTTGCCGCTGAATTCGCGCGCGTCGGCGGGATTGCCACACACGTTGGGCGACGCTTCCGTGAGGCCGTAGCCTTCCACGAGCGGCGCGCCGGCCGCGCGCTGCCAGCGCTCGGCCACCTCGCGCTGCACCGCCATGCCGCCCGCCACCGCGAGCTTGAGAGCGCCGCGATTGGCCGCGCACACGGCGTCGAAGCCCTTCGCGTCGAGCAGGGCCCGGTACAGGGTGTTCACGCCCGTGATCGCCGTGAAGCGCGTCTTGCGCAGCACCTTCACGAAGCCGGGGAGGTCGCGCGGGTTGGCGATCAGCACATTCGTGCCGCCCAGGCGCAGGAACAGCAGCAGGTTCGCCGTGAGGGCGAAGACGTGGTACAGCGGCAGCGCGGTGATCACCGTCTCCTCGCCCTCGGCGAGCACCGCGCCCGCCCAGGCGCGCGTCTGCTCCAGGTTCGCCGCCAGGTTGCCGTGGCTGAGCATGGCGCCCTTGGGGCGCCCGGTGGTGCCGCCGGTGTACTGCAGGAAGGCGAGGTCGCCGGCTTTGAGCTGCACTTGCGCCGCGTGGTGGGCGCGCCCACGCGCCAGGGCATCGCGCAAGGCGATCGCAGCCGGAATGCGCCACGCCGGCACCATGCGCCGCACGCGCTTCACTGCGAAATTCACCGCCCAGCGTTTGGGCGCCGGGAACAGGTCGCCGACCTGCGTGGTGATCACGTGGCGCACGCGCGTTTGCGGCAGCGCCTCCTGGAGCGTGCGCGCGAAGTTCTCCAGCACCACGATGGCCGCGGCGCCGGAGTCCTCGAGTTGGAACTCGAGCTCGGTCGCAGTGTAGAGCGGGTTGACGTTGACCACCACCAATCCCGCGCGCAGGGCGCCGATGAGCGCCACCGGGTACTGCAGCAGGTTCGGCAGCATGATCGCCACGCGCTCGCCGGGCGCCAGGCCCAGGTCGTTGCGCAGGTAGCCGGCGAAGTCCCTCGACAGCGCGTCCACTTCGCCGTAGCTCAGGGCAACGCCCATGCTGACGAACGCGGGCCGGTCGCGAAAGCGCGCAAAGCTCTCCTCGAACAGGTCCTTCAGCGACGCCGGCGCGACGCCGCTCACGGCCTGAGCGGGTGCACCGCCGCGACCAGCTCTTCGTCGTCCTCGAGCGCGCCGCCGCTCGCGTAGCGCCCCCACATGTGGAGCTCGCCGAACTGCAGCATCGGCAGGCCGGCCGCGCGCAGATGCTGCGCCAGCTCGGCCGAAACCAGCCACCACTCGTGGATCTCGTCCTCGCTGCTCGGCAATTCGGGGCGCGGCACGAGGCCGGCCTCGGCGAGGCGGGTCACTGCCTGGCCGCAGCGACCATGGACGTGTTTGCCGACGTATCTCTTGAGGGCGGGCACACGGCGCTTCCTTGCCACGCGGGGAGCCATGAGCCATTCTCGGGTGCCGCGCATGCCCCGGTTTGATGCAAATCAAAGCCGGCACGGTCCGGTAGCAGAGGATGCTCGAAGGCAAATGACACGATGGGAGCACTTCGAGCACGGCGCCGACATCGGCGTGCGCGGCTTCGGCGCGAGCAAGGCCGAGGCCTTCGAGCAGGCGGCGCTGGCGCTCACCGCGGTGATCGCCGACCCGGTTGCGGTGCGGCCGCTCGAGCGCGTCGAGCTCGCCTGCGAGGCGCCGGATGATGAACTGCTGTTGGCGGAATGGCTGAACGCCCTGGTGTACGAGATGGCGACGCGCCGGATGCTGTTTTCGCGCTTCGCCGTGCGGCTGCAAGGCGCGCGTCTGGCAGCCGAGGCCTGGGGCGAGCCGGTGGACGTGGCGCGCCACCACCCGGCGGTGGAGGTGAAGGGCGCCACCTACACGACGCTGCGCGTCGCGCGCGAAGGCGAAGGCTGGCTGGCCCAAACCGTGGTGGACGTGTGAGATGGAACTGGACCTCTTCGAGAAGCGCTCCGAGTTCGAGTGGCAGATCCCGCGCCAGGGCGCGATGCGCGTGCCGGCGGTGATCTACGCCAGCGAGGCGCTGGTGCGCGACATGGACCGCAAGGTCTACGAGCAGGCGGTCAACGTCGCCGCGCTGCCCGGCATCGTCAAGGCGTCCTACGCCATGCCCGATGCGCATTGGGGTTACGGGTTTCCCATCGGCGGCGTGGCCGCCTTCGACCCGGAGGAGGGCGGCGTGGTATCCGCGGGCGGCGTCGGTTTCGACATCTCCTGCGGCGTGCGCTGCCTGCACACGGGCCTCAGGCGCGAGGACATCCTCAAGGTGCAGCAGCCGCTCGCGCACGAGCTCTCGCGCGCGATCCCCGCGGGCCTCGGCAGCACCGGCGAGATCCGCCTTGGCGACAAGGAGATGGACGCGATGCTCGCCGGCGGCGCGGCCTGGGCGGTGCAGCGCGGCTGGGGCGACGAGGCGGACCTCGAGAGGATCGAAGAGCACGGCCAGATGAAGCACGCCAAGCCCGGCAACGTCTCGGCGCAGGCGAAGAAGCGCCAGCGCGACGAGATGGGCACGCTGGGCAGCGGCAACCACTACCTGGAGATCCAGGAGGTGACCTCGGTGTTCGATGCGCGCATCGCCGCGGCCTACGGCCTCGCCCAGGGCGACATCGTGGTCATGATCCACTGCGGCTCGCGCGGCCTCGGCCATCAGATCGGCACCGAGTACTTGAAGCGCATGGCGGTGAGCGCGGCGCAATACGGCATCCACCTGCCCGACCGCGAGCTCGCCTGCGCGCCGATCAACTCGGAGGTCGGGCAGGAGTACCTCGGCGCGATGCGCGCCGCGATCAACTGCGCGCTCGCCAACCGGCAGATCCTCACGCACCTGTTGCGCGCAGTGTTCCGCAGGCTGCTGCCGCAGGCGCGGCTGCCGCTGCTCTACGACGTGTCGCACAACACCTGCAAGGTCGAGGAGCATCGCGTGGACGGCGGCACGCGCAAGCTCTACGTGCACCGCAAGGGCGCGACGCGCGCCTTCGGCCCCGGGCACCCCGACGTGCCTTCGGCGTTCCGCGACGCCGGCCAGCCCGTGCTGATCGGCGGCTCGATGGGCACCGGCTCCTATGTGCTCGCGGGGACCAGGGAATCCGAGGCGCACGCCTTCAGCTCGGCCTGCCACGGCGCGGGGCGCGCCATGAGCCGGCACCAGGCGCTCAAGACCTGGCAGGGCCGCCAGGTGGTGAACGACCTCGCCGCGCGCGGCATCCTCATCAAGAGCCCCTCGATGCGCGGCGTGGCGGAAGAAGCGCCCGGGGCCTACAAGGACGTCGCCGCGGTGGTCGACGCGGCGGATGCGGCGGGGCTGGCACGCAAGGTGGCGCGTGTCGAGCCGCTGGTGTGCATCAAAGGTTAGCTTGCTTGATCAAGATCAAGTCTGGGCGCCGGATTGGCGACAGCATGGAACCAACCACTGGTGGGAGATGCCTGTGAAGGAATCGATGCCGCAGGTCGGCGCGCCGGACCCGGAACTGAAGAACTCGCCCATCGTCGACCATTCGGAGTACGACGACCGGGACGGGATGTCCGACGTGGAGCTGGAATCGGGCGCCTGCCATTTCAACGGGGAAGCCTTCGACATCGGGGACTGCGTGCGCAGCGGCAGCGACGTGCTCGAATGCGCGCCGCGCGGGGTATGGGTGCGCAAGGGCGTGAAGCGCGATGTCGCGTAAGCGCAAGCGCAGCGTGCGCGCGCCGCTGAAGCCGCGCGGCGAGACGAACCGCGCCGAGGAGCTCAACGCCGAGAGCCGCGCGCTGCTGCGCGGCGACGACAAGCCGCGCCGCGTACGGCCGCAGCCGGGCGAGGACGCGTCGGTGGAGGATCCGCTGCAAGACTGGCCGGAGGACTGAAACCATGAATGCCGGGGAGATCTGCAACCGGGAAGTCGTGATCGCCCATCGCGAGATGGGCCTTACCGAGGCCGCGCGCCTGATGCGCGAGCACCACGTCGGTAGCCTGGTCGTGGTCGTGGACCGCGCCGCGGAGCGCGTGCCGGTCGGCATCCTGACCGACCGCGACATCGTGGTGGCGGTGGTGGCGAAGGAGCTCGATGCGCGCAAGCTCAAGGTCGGCGACGTGATGAGCAGCGGCGTGTTCGCGGTGCGCGAGCAGGACGGCCTGGCCGAAGTGCTGCGCGCCATGCGCGAGCACGGCGTGCGGCGCGTGCCGGTGGTTTCGCCCGGCGGCGCGCTGGCGGGCATCATCGCCATCGACGACCTGCTCGAGATGGTGGCCGAGGAACTGGGCGATTTCGTGCGCACCATCAGCCGCGAGCGGGTGCGCGAGGGCCGCGTGCGCCAGCCCTAGCCGCCCGATGGGTGGTGGCGCGCGCTTACGCGCTTGGCCTGCGCGCCCTCGGCCGCCGACTCTTCGATGAAGTGCACTTCGGTTCCGGCGGCAAGATGCTCGAACGGCGGCGTCACCACGTTGTCGCGCGAAAAATACAACTCGCGGCCGTCGGCGGTGGCGATGAAGCCGTAGCCTTCCGCGGCCAGGATGCGCGCCACCGTGCCAGATTGCCTGAGCTCGTGGTGCTTCACGTCGCCGCGCTGCTCGCGCGCGAAGTCCTCCAGCTTGCGCCGCGCAGCGTCGAAGGCGTCCCGCAGCGCCACGTGCACGTCCTCGTGGTGGTCGCGATTCACCGCGATCTCGCCGCCGGGCACCTTGAGGTCGATGTGCACGACGAACTGCTTGCCCTGCTGCTTGTGCCGCCCCGGCTGCTCGATCACCACGCGGCAGCTGACGATGCGGGAATGGAACTGCTCCAGCTTGGCGGCTTTCTCGCGCACGGCCGTATCCATCGCCGCCGAGCTCTCCATGCCGCGATAGCTGATCTGCAGGGGTAGTTGCATTGCGTGCCCTTCATTTTGTTGTCGATAAGACAAGCATGCTGCCGCGCCGCCGGCGCCCTTTGACGTACATCAAGGCGCGGGCCCGCGGCGCGCCGCACTATCACACCCTAGCGCCGGCGCTCGAGGGCGATGCCGGCGATCTCGATCGCCACCGCGAGGCCGATCATCACCGCTCCGGAGAGGGTGCCGGGGGCGGCGAGCATCAGCACCACCCCGAAGGCGACCAGCACCCCTGCCACGACTCTTCTCGCGACCCGATTCATGACAATAGCCTGGCACGGCCGCCGGCAGCCGGCTTGACCTGGCTCAAACCCCGCCGCCTTCCGCGCCCATGAACGTGACGCTGTTCCTCTGCGGCGACGTGATGCTCGGCCGCGGCATCGACCAGTTGCTGCCGCATCCCGGCCTGCCGCAGCTCTACGAGCCCTACGTGCGTTCCGCGCTTGGCTACGTCGAGCTGGCGGAGGCGGCCGCGGGCCCGCTGCCCAGGCCGGTGGACTTCCGCTACGTATGGGGCGACGCGCTCGGGGAACTGCAACGCCGCTCGCCGCAGGCGCGCATCGTGAACCTGGAGACCGCGATCACCGCTGCGCAGGACGCGTGGCCGGGAAAGGGCATCCACTACCGCATGCACCCGCGCAATGCGCCGTGCCTGGGGGCGGCGGCAATCGACTGCTGCGTGCTCGCCAACAATCACGTGCTCGACTGGGGATACCCCGGGCTGGACGAGACGCTGCAGGCGCTGCGTGGCGCCGGCATCCGCACCGCGGGCGCAGGGCCCGACGCGGCGGCGGCCGCCGCACCGGCGATCCTCGAGCTCGCGTCCGGCGGCCGCGTGCTGGTGTTCGCCTACGCCATGGAGAGTTCCGGCGTGCCGCCGGCGTGGGCGGCGGCGCAGGCGCGGGCGGGCGTCAATGTCCTCGTCGACTTGTCGGCGCGCAGCGCCGACGCGATCTGCGCCCGGGTGCGCGAGGCAAGGCGCACCGGCGACCTCGTCGTGATCTCCATCCACTGGGGCGGGAACTGGGGCTACGAAGTGTCGCGGGAGGAGCGCGCCTTCGCGCATCGGCTGGTGGAGGGCGGCGCAGCCGACGTGCTGCACGGCCATTCGTCGCATCATCCCCGGGGCATCGAGATCTACCGCGAACGGCTGATCCTCTACGGCTGCGGCGATTTCATCAACGACTACGAGGGGATCGGCGGCCACGAGGCGTTCCGGCCGGAGCTTTGCCTGATGGTCTTCCCTACGCTCGACGCCGCAAGCGGCGCCCTGCGGGGGCTGGCCCTGGTGCCGATGCGCGTGCGGCGTTTCCGCCTGCAGCGCGCGACCGATGACGAGGCGCGCTGGCTGCAGCAAACCCTGGATCGCGAAAGCCGCGCCTTCGGCACGCGCGTCGACTACGCCTCGGCGGGCGAGCTGCGCGCTACTTCATCCTAGAGGGCAGCCGGATCGTGCGCCCGGCGACCATGAACGCGCCGCGGCCCATGTGGTGCAGCGTGCGCGGGCGCTTGCGCGCCGGGTCGATCCAGGCCTTCACCACGCGCAGCACGAGGAAATTGTACTTGCGCGCCAGCTTCGTGTCCTCGAGCCGGCACTCGAGGTTGGCGTAGCACTCGGCGATGAGCGGCGCGCGCACGCGCGAGGCGGGCAGGGGCGTCAAGCCGAAGCGCGCGAACTTGTCGACCATGCGGCCCGAGGTGTTGCCGCAACCCACGACTTTCTTCGCGATCTCCACCGTCGGGATGGCGATCACGCATTCGCGCGTCGCCATGAGCGCATCCCAGCTCACGTGGCTCGCGCTCAGCACGCAGCCCACCAGCGGCGGCTCGAATTCCATCATCGTGTGCCACGACATCGCCATGACGTTCGCGCGCCCCTTGCGCGCGGTCGTCACCAGCACCACCGGCCCGGGCTCGAGCAGGCGGTAGACTTGGGCCAGCGGCAACGAGCTCAAGCGTCCCATGAACGCGATGCTGCCGCGCGGCTGCCGCCGCGCGCTTGACGCAAGTCAAACGGCGGCCGACTCTTGATCTGGCTCAACAAGGCCGGCAGCGGTGCGCGCAGCATGGCGTCATGCCAGCAGGCCACATGGATTACGGGCTGGAAGCGGAGCGCGCGAAGCCCCGGCCTTCGCCAGAGTTGCTCGTGCTTCCACCGGCGCAGCAGGCGGGCGGCAAGCCCCTGTTCGAAGCGCTGCAGCAGCGCCGCAGCGCGCGCGAGTTCAGCGGGCGCGAGCTCCCGGCTGCGGTGCTGTCCAACCTGCTGTGGGCGGCGTTCGGCGTGAACCGTCCGCAAACGAGCGGCCGCACCGCGCCCTCGGCGCACGACTGGGAAGAGATCGACGTGTACGTCGCGACGGCCGGCGGGCTATACGTTTACGACGCGGGCGCGCACGTGCTGAGAAAGCGCCTCGACCGCGACATCCGGGCGCGGACCGGGCTGCAGGATTTCGTCGCCGCAGCCCCGGTCAACCTGGTGTACGTGGCGGATCTGTCCCGC
>JBGPPD010000083.1:0-11405 GCA_041488375.1 Gammaproteobacteria bacterium
ACGCTGGCGAACGAGGTGTGGCGGCGCGCGTTGGCGTCGAAGGGGGATTTCCTCACCAGGCGGTGCACCCCGTTCTCGGTGCGCAGCGTGCCGTAGGCGTAGGAACCGTTGATCTTCAGGGAGGCGCTCTTGATGCCGGCCACCTCGCCCGCGGCCTGGTCGAGGATTTCGACCTTGAAGCCCTTCTTGTCGCAGAACTTGAGGTACATGCGCTCGAGCATCGAGGCCCAGTCCTGGGCCTCGGTGCCGCCCGAGCCCGCCTGGATGTCCATGAAGCAGTTGTTCGAGTCCAACGGGTTGTTGAACATACGCTGGAACTCGAGCTGCGCTACCTGCTGGTCCAGGTTGCCGACGTCGGTTTCGACGCTGACCAGCGTCGCGTCGTCGTTCTCGAGCTTCGCCATGCCGAACAGCTCGCCCGCGTCGGCGAGCCCGCCGGCAATCGCGCCGAGCGTGGCGACCGTGCTTTCGAGGGATTTCTTCTCGCGCCCCAGCTCCTGGGCGCGCTTCTGGTCGGACCAGAGCTTCGGGTCTTCGAGCTGCTGGTTGACCTCTACCAGGCGCTGCTGCTTGCCTGCGAAGTCAAAGGTACCTCCTCAGCTCCGCGGACCGCTGGTTCAGGTCTTCGAGCTTCGAGGCGATGGCGTTGAGGCGTTCGGCTTCCATGAGGGCCGGGATTATAACGGCCATTGCGAACTTCCACGTGCACCAGGCGCGCCGCCGCCCGACAATGCGCGCCATGCACCAGAGCCTGCGCGGCGTGCTGTGGATGGGGGGCGCCGTGCTCTCCTTCTCGGCAATGGCCGTGGCCGCGCGCGAACTGCTGGCGCACCTGGGGCCGTTCCAGATCCTGTTCCTGCGCAGCGTGGTGATGCTCGCCATCGTGCTGGTGGTGGTGGCGCAGGCGGAGGATCCGGCGATCCGCACGCAGCGGCTGCCGCTGCACGCGCTGCGCAACCTGATCCATTTCGGCGGGCAGTACTGCTGGGTGTTCGCCATCGGCGCGCTGCCCCTGGCCACCGTCTTCGCCATCGAGTTCACCATGCCGGTGTGGACCGCGCTGCTCGCGGCGCTGCTGCTGGGCGAACGCCTGACGCGGGGGCGCGCCGTGATGCTGGCACTGGGCCTGCTCGGCGTGCTCATCATCCTGCGTCCGGGATTCGGCCTGTTCAAGCCCGCGGCGCTGGTGGCGCTGGCGGCGGCGTTCCTCTATGCCGGCAACATGATCGCCACCAAGCGCCTGTCTTCCACGGATTCGCCGCTGGCGGTGCTGTTCTGGATGTCGGTGGTGCAGACGCCGCTCGCCTTGCTGGCGGCGCTGCCGCAGTGGGTCGCGCCGCCGGCGGCGGACCTGCCCTGGATCGGATTGATCGGCGCGGGGAGCTACACCGCGCACTACTGCATGACACGGGCGTTCAAGCTGGCGGATGCCACGGTGGTGGTGGCGATCGATTTCACGCGGCTGCCGCTGATCGCGGTGGTGGGGGCGGTGTTCTATGCCGAGCCGTTCGATCCGTTCATCCTCCTGGGGGCGGCGGTGATCTTCGCCGGGACCTATTTCAGCCTGCGGCGCGAGGGGCGCTGACCTGGTCTAGAGCTTGGCGACCAGGGCTTCGAGCTGGTCCGTGGCCTGGCCCCAGCCCTGGTGGAATCCCATCTTCTTGTGCGCTTCGTAGTCGGCCGCGGTCCAGTGGCGGACGCGCGCGGTGTACTTCGTCTTGCCGCCCAGGTCCTCGAACGTGAGGATCACCGTCATGAACGGCTTCTCGGAGGGTTCCCATGCCTTCGTGTAGGCGTCGGTGGACACCAGCCGCTCGTTCTTCACCACTTCGAGATACACGCCCCGGTTCGGGAACTCGCTGCCTTCGGGGCTGCGCATCACCACCAGGATTGAGCCACCCGGGCGGACGTCGGTCTCCACCTTGGTGGTCGTCCAGGGCAGGGGAGCGAACCATCGCTTGAGCAGCGCGGTTTCGGTCCAGGCGCGGAACAGTTTCTCGCGCGGGGCGTTGATGACGCGCGTGAGGACGAGGTCGAGCCCGGCGGGAGGCGACAGTGAATTGTTGGAGTCCATGGAATCAATCCTTCAGCAATTCTGTCCACACACGGCGTGAGCAAGTGCGCCACTGTGAGAAGCGATAGCCCAATTGTGGGTGTGGCTGGTCATTGCCAACTAACGTCTCGACTAACGCGCGGTTCGCTTGCGGGAGGTCGCTGTTGAGCCGGTGGTTAGACGTGACCTCTTCTCGTGCAGGCGCCCCGATACGTACTTGTGAAGCACGCTGGCGATCAGCGTTTGGTAGGGCACGCCCTCTTCATACGCGCGGGCCTGAATGTCCATCAGATCAGCCGCCGAAAGACGGATGTTCACGCGCCGGTTCTTTACAAAAGTCGCACGCGCGGCTTCGCGAAACGCGGCGAGCTGTGACTTTGTCGGACGTACGGAAACCAATACGCCCTTTTCGTAGGCTCCCAGCATCTCTCGTTCGTAACGGTCAAGACTTTTCATCGGAGTCCTCGATTTGCAAATAATCGCGCGTTGCCTTCCGGCTCGGAATGACAGTCTTCAAGAAGTAGTGTTCTTCTTCCTCGACCGATGGAACGAGAAAGAAGTACTCTCGATAGGCCACGACCAGCACCACCTGACCCGGATAACGCCTTTGGTTCGGATGGACCAGAATATCCCTGAGCCCGCCTTCCTCCACCGCTAGGACGATCTCCTCGAAAGAGATGCCGCGCCCGGACTTCAGGCGCCGGTTCTTGTCCGGGTCCCACCGGAACGGCTTCACGCCGGGAGTGTACGCGGGCGTGTGCCTTTTGTCATCACGCGGCCACGCGACCGCCGGTCACGTCCAACGTGGAACTTACCGGCGCACGCCGGTTGCCTGGCGCGTGTCCCGGCTGAGTGGCGGGTTGGGCGCAGTACGCGCGACCTCTTGCGCGGTCACTGTGTAATGCAGCGCATAGGTACCCATGTCCATCTGCGGCGAAGCGCCATACCGGCCAAGCGCTTCGGGTCCGAGGTGCTCGGCAGCCGCCCTGCTCAACGCCTCGGAATCGTAGGCGGTCGCCAGCAGGAGCCAGCTCATGGGCGTGTCCGGGCCGCGCATCGATTGCTCTTTGGTCATTGGCGGCGGCGGGACGGGCCGCAGCAGGTGCACGCTTGCCATCCCTCGCCGCGAGGACATCGCCGGCAGGACCTCCCGGGCGAGCCGATCGGACAAATCGGCTTCGCTGCCTTTGGCTGGAGTGAAGCGCACTGAAACCGCCGCATTGCCGAGGCCAGATCCCGAACTCGCGGCGACTGTGCAGAATCCGCGGATCATGCCGCGAAAGCGGCCCATCATCGATGTGGTCCAGGGCGTCGGAGCGTTCAGGCGCGCGAGGTAGGCAGGGGAGGTTGCGACCTCGGTGCCGGCCACTTCGTAGATCGCCATGTACTTCGGCGTTCCTGCTTTCGCCACCCAGCGTGTCCCGCGCAGGAAGCCGGGAATCGAGAGCCGTTCGTGCATGTGCTCGTAGGTGTGCCAGTCGTCATGGTCGGCGTTGTCGCCGGCGATGCCGTAGTACAGAACCATTGCCGCGTCGCTGTAGAGTGCCATGTGCGAACTCTCCTGAGTGCAACTAACGTTGCGCTCACCGACGGCCCGCCGGCACCTAGGAGCGCAATGCGCCGACGCGGCGCAGCAGATCGAAGACAAATCCGGCAAATGCCGCGGCCCACGCGACAAGGCCGAGGTACAGGAAGACCGACGGCAGGAACGCAAGAAAATCGAACCCCATCGCCACGATCATCTCATTGGTGCCGGCCGCATACATGCCAAGGGGGAAAACCGCGCCCCAGTAGAGCGGATCGTATTTCATCGGGAAGCGCCGGTACACATAGCGCCACAGGGCGAGGACCGCCAGCATGGGTATCCACCAAGTGCCTGTCGCCCAGTAAAAAACCGTAAAGCCCTTGATGAAGGGCAGCAGCGAAAGCAGAAACGGCGCATCGGGCGCGTTGATGATAAGCAGCGATCCCGCCAAGGTCGAAATCGCCATTGCGCCCATGTTGATCCAGTACGGCGGCGATAGATCGCCAGGGGAGAACGGGAAGAAGGTGTAGCGGTAGAAGATCAGCGACATCATCCAGATGTACAGCATGCCGCCCCACAGCCACATCGAGAGCGCAAGGAAGTTGATCTCCAGTTTATGAGGCTGGTCGATGTGGGCGGCGAGCAGCGCGCTGAGGACGGCGATCGATTGTGTTGCCACGACTGCGAGCAGCCAGGCACCGCTGATCCCCTGATCGAGGGTCGGCTTGCGCTCCTTGATGGTAAAGCCCGCAAATATCGTGTAGGTCAGTCCGATCCAGAGCATGATCGCCGCGAACCAAAACACGGCACCTGCGCGATAATCAGCCGCGAGCACCACGAATTGGCTCCCGAGGACGCTGGTCCCGGCCACAGTCGTGAAGAACCCGGGCCCACGCAGATGATCGACCATGTCGCCGAAGAACCGGTGCGGGCAGCGAATCATGCGTAGCAGGGTCAGGAACCACAACACGCCGTAGACGACGATATTGAGTTGGAACAACGCTTGCGCAATGCCTGGCATGGCCAGCAGGTGAGCGGCGAGCGAGACGATGCCCGTTGCCATGACCATGCCGAAATACGCGGGTGACAGGCCGGCCACCTCGGCGAGCAGGCGCCCGCCTGGTGACTCGCGCTGAGCCGACGTATCGCGTTCGTCGGAGGTAGTGTTCATGCAACGCGTATCAGCATCACGCCCATGCGCAGCCCCTTATCGCGCCAGCCGGCACTCGCGCAGCGTACGATACACCGTGCCATTGCGCCCCGACACCGCCGCATAGACATAGTCCGACCTGCCCATCCCGCCGCGCTTGCCGTAGCGCACCATCGCGCAACGCCCGTCGAGCAGCGGGTCGACGCTGTACTCGCCCTCGGGATCGGAACGCACGATCTCGAGGCGCACGTCGGGCTGTGCGACATGGGTAAGAAGAAACTCGAGGTCGCGGCCGACGACGTACCGGCAGGTCAGCGTGCCGTCGGGCTGCAGGTCGCATTGCGCGCCGCGGCTCGTCGCGGCATAAGGCGTTTCCTGCGCCGCGGCGGGCGCCGCGAATAGCAGCGCGGCGACCAGCGCGCCGCTAAACGCGCCGGCCGGTGTAGTCCTCGGCAATCTTGTCGTCGTAGAAGGTGGTGGGATTGGGCGCCGCCATGAACTGGCGGTACACCTCGGGATAGACCTTCACATATTGGTAGACCTGCCCGTTGGACAGCTCCACCTCCAGCGTCTGGCTCTTCTCGTCGTAGCCGACGGAGCGGATCTTGGAGGAATTGACGCGCTTCCTTTGCATCACTGCACCCGTTTCGCGCTCCACGGCGCCTTGGCGCCGTTGACCTCGACGACCCCATTCATCGAAGCGCCCTCGACGTCCCCGGTGAACGCCACCTTGCGCCCGGCGATGCCGAAGGCAATCCTCTTGCCATGCAGTTTCAGGTCTTCGAGGACGACTTCTTTTCCGCTCTGCGACGCAATTCCCGAAATGCGCGTGATCTGCTGCGCGATATCGAGTGTCAGCGGCCCCTTGCCGACCGACGCCGGCACCTTGGCGCTCCAGCGCCCCTGTATTTTGGCCGGCACCAGGTACAGGTAGATCAGCGTCGTCGTCACGCCGCTGATCTTGATTTTTTCCTGGAGGTCCATTTCCACGGTCTTCTCCGGCACCCAGCCCGAGAGCCCGTAGTCGTGCGACAGGATCTTGGTGCCCGGCTTCAATTCGGTGAGCAGCTTGTCCTTCAGCATGTTCACCGTGTCGGGCAGCAGGTACATGGTGAGCACGGTGGCCTGCGAGATGTCGGTCTTGAACAGGTCCGCCTTGATGAATTTCACGCGGTCGGCGATGCCTTCGCGCTTCGCGTCCGCATTGGCCTGCCGCACCAGCTCGTCCTTGATCTCCACGCCGAACCCGCGCGCGCCGAAGACCAGCGCCGCGGTGCGCACGATGCGGCCGTCGCCCGAACCCAGGTCGATGAGGAAGTCCTTCGGTCCGACCTCGGCGAGCTTGAGCATGTCGGCCACCACGCTCTGCGGCGAGGGCACGTAGGGGCCGGCGTCGACGGTCTTGTCCGCGGCCAGCGCGGCGAGCGGCAGCGCGAGGAGGAGTGCCAGCGCTTTCATGGGGACTCCACGTGCTCCAGGTTGATCTGCACCGACTGCAGCCCGTTGTACTCGTTCACGCTCAGCCGGTAGGCGGCGCGGAAGCGCGCGGGCAGGGGATCGAGCGAGTTGAAGCGCATCGCTTCCAGCCGCCTGCCGTCCTTGACCAGCTTGAGCTTGGAGTGCTTCTCGCCGACGACGCGCTGGTTTTCGAGCGCGAATGTATCGCAGAACAGCGGCTGCGGAAAGCCTTGGCCCCAGATGCGCGCCTCCAGTTGCTGCGCGAGGCCGAGCGTGAGCTGCGAGGGCTCGAGCGCGCCGTCGGTCTCCACCGTGCGCGTGAGCGCCTCGCGCGGCATGGTCTCCTCGGCGACCGCGGCAAACAACGTCCTGAAGCGCTCGAGCTCGGACTCGCGCAGCGTGAGCCCGGCGGCCTGCGCATGGCCGCCGAAGCGCAGGATCAGGCCCGGCGCGCGCTTGGCGACGAGGTCCAGGCAATCGCGCAGGTGAAAGCCCGCGATCGAGCGGCCCGAACCGCGCACTTCGCCGCCATTGGCGCGCGCGAAGCAGATCACCGGCCGGTGCAGCCGCTCGCGCAGCCGCGAGGCGAGGATGCCGACCACGCCCTGGTGCCAGCCTGGGTCGAAGAAGCTGCATGCCGCGCCCGGCGCATCCGCGACCGCATCCGCCGCCGCGCGCGCCTGCTCCAGCATCTCGCCCTCGATCCGGCGGCGCTCCCGGTTCAGGCGGTCCAGCTCCTGCGCGCAGTTGGCGGCCCGCGCCTCGTCGTCGGTCACCAGGCACTCGATGCCCAGGCTCATGTCGGCGAGGCGCCCCGCGGCATTCAAGCGCGGGCCGAGCACGAAGCCCAGGTCGAAGCCGCTCGCCTGCGCGCCCGAGCGCCCCGCGGCGCGCAGCAGCGCCTCCAGCCCCGGCTTGCCCTGCCCGGCGCGCAGGCGCTTCAAGCCCTGCGCGACCAGGATGCGGTTGTTGGCATCCAGCGGCACCACGTCGGCCACCGTGCCGAGCGCGACCAGGTCGGTGAGCGCGGCGAGGTTGGGCTCGGGCGCATCCTTGAAGGCGCCGCGCTTCCGCAATTCCGCGCGCAGGGCGAGCATCACGTAGAACATCACGCCGACCCCGGCGATCGCCTTGGAGGCGAAGCCGCAGCCGGGCTGGTTGGGATTGACGATGCACTCGGCGCGCGGCAGCTCGGCGCCGGGCAGGTGGTGGTCGGTGATCAGCGTCGCGATGCCCAGCGCGCGGGCGCGCTCCACGCCTTCCACGCTGGCGATGCCGTTGTCCACCGTGATGAGCAGGTCGGGCTTGCGTTGCGAGGCGATGTCCACCAGTTCCGGCGTGAGGCCGTAGCCCAACTCGAAGCGGTTGGGCACCAGGTACTCGACCTGCGCGCCGAACTGGCGCAGCGCGCGCACGCCGACCGCGCAGGCGGTCGCCCCATCGGCGTCGTAGTCGGCGACGATGAGGAGCTTCTTGCCCGCGGCGATGGCGTCGGCGAGCAGCGCCGCCGCGCGCTCGCAGTGCATGAGCGAGCCCGGCGGCAGCAGCCGCTTGAAATCGTCGTCGAGCTCCGCGGCGGAACGGATGCGCCGCGCGGCGTACACGCGCGCCAGCACCGGGTGCAGGCCCGCGGCGATCAGCGCCTGGCGGTCCCGCTCGGCGTACTGGCGCTCAACCAGGCGCATGGCTCGCGAGCGCGCGCGGGCGGCGCCAGAAGCGGCGCAGGTCCGAGCGCGCGATCTCGAATGTGAGCCCCGCGTCGGGCACCTGGACCGACAGCAGGCCGATGCGCCCGCTCTTCAACGCCTCGTGCAGCGGCGCGAACCAGTCGGCTTCCAGCGCCTCAGGCGCAGCGTCGAGAATCACCAGGTGCCGGCCGTCCTCCGGCATGTCGGCGAGCCAGGCCGATGCCGTGCGGTGCAAGGCACGCTGACCGACGCCGGCGATGCGCGCCAGGCCCAGCGCCAGCGGCTCGGTCGCCGTCACCGAACGCCATTCGCAGCTCGCGGCGCGCGGCAATTCACCGGCGCCCCATAGCCAGACGCTGTTCACCGGCAACTCGCGCGACTCGTTCACCGGGTGCTCGTGCAGCGCCATCTGGATCTCGTTCAGCAGCGCCGGCCAGGGCGCGCGCGGCAGGTGCGGATCGACGTCCCGGCCCGCCATCTCGCGGGTCGGCAGCGTGTCGAGGGCGGCCGGCGCGGTGCGCACCACCCAGCAATCCGGGGTCGGGCAGCGGAACTCGTGCGTGCCGGCAAAGTGGCGGTTGAGCGTCGCCGCCAGTTGCGCGGCCTCGGCCGCCTGCAGGCCGGCAACGGGAATCAGCACCATCCGGTCGCGCATCAGCCGCAAGTGCACGGGATCGGCGCGCAGCCAGAAGCCTTCCGCCGCTGCAGTGAGCGCGCCGGCGGGCAGTGGTTCGACGCCGAAGGCCTCCCCCAGCCAGTCCTCGTAGCTGCGCGGATCGGCCGCGCTCGCGCGCCCGCGCGCCAGCAGCAGCTCGAGCGCCGGCAGCCGCGCGCCTTCGGGCGCGCGGAACAATCCGGACGCGATCAGCTCGACGTGCACGGCAGCTCGACCACCCGGGCACGCCTCGCGGCGAGGTGCTTCTGCAGGATTCGGTACTGGTCGAGGTCGAAGCGCAGCCGGCGCGCGCCCTCGAGCAGGCCCGGCACTTCGTCCTCCGACCTTGCGGTGCCGAGATAGCACCACTGGTGCACGACGTGCAGTTCGCTCGCTTCGCGTTGCGCGTCCTCCTCGAGCACGCCGACCGGCCCGCGCCAGGGCCAGGCGAGGTTCTTCAGCGCGGCGAGCGCTGCGGCGAGGCGTGCGTGGTGCGCCTGGTGGGTTTCCTTGCCGGCGCACAGGCCGGCGCAGCGATGGATCTGGTGGCGGAAGCACGCGCCCTTGCGCACGGGCTCGAAGCCCAGGGTCTGCAGGCAAAGGCCGTGCTCGTCCGCGATGCCGCGCAGCGCTTGCAGCGCGGCGCGCCTGGAGCGGAAAAGGCCATGCACCAGCGGCAGGTTTTCGGCATCGAAATCCTGCACCAGCCGCAGCCGCTGCGCATCGAAGACGAAGCCGCAAAGTTCCGCGGGCCGGCGCAACTGCCGGTTGAACACCGGCAGCAGCTCCTTCACCAGCTGCGCTTCGCGCAGCAGCGCCCCCAGCTCGCCGGCGGTGCGCTGCCATTCGATGCGGCGCACCTCGCGCGCCAGCTGCATTTCCCTGGAGGAGCGCAGGTCGTCGCCGAAGTGCTGCAGCACGCGCGTGCGCATGGCGATGCTCTTGCCGATGTACAGCGGCGCGGCGCCCTCGCCGAAGAACAGGTACACGCCGGGCGAGTCGGGAACCGCGTCCACCATGGCGCGATCGATGTGCGCGGGCAGCGTGGGTTGCCTGGCCACCTGGCGCGCCGCCACCGCCAGCACCTCCTCGCCGCGCTCGGCCTGCGCGACCCGCAGGAACTGCCATACCGCCTCGGCGTCGCCCATGGCGCGGTGCCGCGCGCGGCAATCCAGGCGGTGGCGCTCGATCAGGCTGTCCAGGTTGTGGCGCGCGTGCTCGGGGTACAGGCACCGCGACAGCTTGACCGTGCACAGCGTGCGTGCGCGGTAGGCGAGCCCCGCGCGCTCGAATTCCTGCTTGAGGAAGCCGTAGTCGAAGCGCGCGTTGTGCGCCACCAGCACGCGCCCGGCCAGGCGCGCATGCAGCTCCGCGGCCAGCGCGCGGAAGCTGGGCGCGTCGGCCACCATGTCGTTGGTGATGCCGGTGAGCGCCTGGATCGCCCCCGGGATGGCGGTGCCGGGATTGACCAGCGTGGACCACTCGCCGGCGACCTCGCCGCCGTCGACCTCGATCACCGCGATCTCGGTGACGCGGTCGTGCGCCGGATGCGCGCCGGTGGTCTCCAGGTCGACGATCGCCAGCGGCGCGTCGAGCAGCTGCATCACTGCACTTTGACGTTCGCCGCCTTGATCACGCCCGCCCACTTGGCGGCGTCGGATTTGACGCGCGCGGCGAGCTGCGCCGGCGTGCCGCCCACCGTCTCGGCGCCGGCCGCGGCGAAGCGCGCGCGCACGTCCGCCGCGGCCAGCGCGGCGGCGGTGTCCGTGCTGACGCGCGACACGATATCCGCGGGCGTGCCGGCGGGCGCGAACAGGCCGAACCAGGTCTCCGACTCGAAGCCGGGGACGCCGGCCTCGATCATCGTCGGCAGCTCCGGCAGCAGCGGGGTGCGGGCCGGCGAACTGATGGCCAGCGCCTTGACGATGCCGGTCTTCATGTGCGCCTGCGCAGTGACGATCGAATCGAACAGCAGCGCCACCTGGCCGCTGGCGAGGTCGGGGATCGACAGCCCGGTGCCCTTGTAGGGGACGTGCACGAGGTCCACGCCCGCGAGGTGCTTGAACAGCTCGCCCGTGAGGTGCGGGATGGTGCCGATGCCGCTCGAGGCGAAATTGAGCGCCCCCGGCTTCGCCTTGGCCAGCGCGATCAGCTCGCGCACGCTGTTGACGCCGAGCTTGGGGCTCACCACCAGGACGTTGGTGGCGTTGGAGACCTGCGACACCGGCGCGAAGTCCCGCACCGGGTCGTAGGGCAGCTTTTGCAGCGACGGCCCGATGGAATGCGTGCTGGTCGTCGCCATCAGCAGCGTGTAGCCGTCGGGCGCGCTCTTGGCGACGAAGTCCGAGCCGATGGCGCCGCCGGCGCCGGGCTTGTTGTCCACCACCACCGGCTGCGACCAGCGCTCCGAGAGTTTCTGCGCCAGCACGCGCGTCAGCACGTCGGTGGGGCCGCCGGCAGGAAAGGGCACCACCACGTGCACGGCGCGCGCGGGATATTGGGCGTGGGCGAGGCCGGCGGCCAGCAGCAGGGCGAGCGTGGCGAGGATTCTCATGGGCAGTCCTGTATATCCGTTCAGTGCGGGAACTCTACCGCAAAAGCAGCGCGAATTGCCACGCCGCGAAGCCGAGGATCGTCGCGCCCGACACGCCGTTGATCGCGCGCAGCACGCGCGGGCCGAGGCGCCCGCGCAGCGCGCCGCCGCAAGCGGCGAGCACGATCCACCAGGCCGCCGACCCGAGGAACACCGCCAACGTGACCGCCGCCGCCGCGCGGTAATCGGCGCTTGCCGCGAGCCCCAGGCCGGCGAACAGGGCGGCAAAGGCGAGAATGGTGGGCGGATTCGCCAGCGTGAGGCCGAGGGTGGAGAGGAACGC